>NZ_JADFUD010000062.1:0-47398 GCF_054820065.1 Bradyrhizobium sp. UFLA06-06 | reverse complement strand
GATGTGTATAAGAGACAGGATCTGACGAAAGTTGCGGATTTTGCCTCGTATCCGGAGTTGATGTGGCTACACAGATTGGAGGTCTTGCCGGCGATCGTGGTCGCAGGTCTGTGCTTCCTCATCGCCGGATGGCCCGGGCTCGTGGTCGGTTTCTTCTGGAGCACCGTGCTGCTGTATCACGCAACGTTTTGCATCAACTCCCTCGCACATGTTCACGGACGCAAGCGGTATGTTACGGGCGATGACTCCCGCAACAATTGGCTGCTGGCTCTGTTTACGATGGGTGAGGGTTGGCACAACAATCATCACGCCTATCAAAGTAGTGCGCGGCAAGGCTTCCGGTGGTGGGAGATTGACGTGACCTATTATGTCTTGGTGGCCTTGTCCTGGCTCGGTATTGTCTGGGATCTGAAGGCGCCACCCATGCAGGTCCTCCGCAACGAGCAGCGCTTGGGATCGCGTGTGATCAAGCGAACGGCTGAGCAACTCGCTGGTCGCTTCAATCCCGAATACATCGCGCTGGCTATCAAATCGTCGGTCCACGAAACCGGACTGTCGGTGCGGGAAGCGCTTGCTCTGTTGCAGCATCGTGCCGACTTGCATCTGCCCAGCATACCAACGCGTGACCGGTTGTTGGCTGAAGCCCAGGCCATGTTCGCGAAGACGAGTTCGTTGGACGACATTGTCGACCGTGCACATGAACTCCTGGTGGAATCGGTTTGCCTCCTGCTCGCCGTTCCACCTCCGCTGGCTGGCGCAAACCCGAAACCTCAAGCGAGCCAGCGGTAGTATTTTGCCTCCGACCTTTTCGCAACCTCACGGCTCCATCGTGTAGGCGCGCCCGGGTTCGAGCGCGTAGATCGTCAGGAAGCGCAGCGGCCGTTCCGGATCGCAATTGCGAAACAGCCTGTGCGGCACGTCGGGTCGATCCTGCAAGGTCTCGCCTGCCCGATACTGGCGCGGCGCCTCGTCGCCATACGCGGACTCGGCAACGCCTTCGACGATGAAGACCACGCCGCCAACGGGGTGGCGGTGCAGCGGAGCGACCCCGCCGGGCGGATAGGTCACCTCGGCAACGACAAGCTCGCGATCATCGCCGGGCAAAGCGAGACGCTCAAGGGTCTTGCGGGTGACGCCGGCAAATCCAGCTGGTTGAGCGTTTGCCTGACCGTCGTTGCTTTCAGCCATTGGAACCCTTCCTTGTCACGCGCGCGTTGGCCCCGATCAGATCAAGGCTGCGGTGACTATGGGGGCGCTTCAGCGACGCAACAAGCGCCCAGGCATTTCAACACATGTCGCGCGGGCGAGGCGAAGCCCTTGCCACCCCTGCTTCCACGTTGCAGGATTCCTGCGCCGAGAACCTTCAGCAGTGGGCCTTGCATGAAAACGAGTATCGTCACGACGCGGGCGTCGGGGGTCGCCGCCCTGGCACTCATCTTTGCATCGCATGTCACGCCCGCGTCTTCGGCGCAGCCCGTGCCGGAATGCTCGATGTCGATGACATTGGCGGATTGGGGCGAGAATTCGAGCGGCGATATCGACGTCGCCTCGGGCCAAAGCTGCCAGATCCCGATCGGGATCCGCGGCACGGTGACGGACTCCGCGATCTCACAGAAGCCGGCCTACGGCAAGCTGAAGAAGATCAACGCATCGACCTTCGAATACAGGGCGAAGGCCAAGTACAAGGGCAGCGATACGTTTGCCATCAAGGCAACGGGCCAGGGGCCGAAGGCATCCGGCACCTCGGTCATCACGGTGCGCGCGACGATCAAGTAGTCATCGATTTCGAGACGTTGCAGCTGGCTTGTCGCGAGGACCGCGACCGTTGCGTGGTCACGATCGCGCCGCCTATCGTATCGACGGAACGTTTTTTGCCTTTGGGGTCGTCCTGACGTTCTGTTAGCCTCGGCACGCTTGGGAAAGAACCTCAATGCTGACGTTGATGTTCGCCGGCGTCTCGCTGCTCTATGCTACGGTTGGTCAAGCTGGCGGGACAGCATTTCTTGCTCTCATGGCATTCGCCTCGTTCCCTTCGAACGAGATGCGTCCAACGGCGCTGCTACTCAATATTGTCGCAGCCACCTATTCGACCTGGCGCTTTCATCGCGCGGGCCTGGTTGATTGGGCCAAGCTAAGGCTGATCCTCATTGCGTCGCTCCCGACCGCTCTTGTTGGCGGGTTCATCGTTCTTGACGAACGTCTGTATGACGTCGCGACCGGAGCGGTTCTTCTCGCTGCTGCGGCTATCCTTGCCTTCCGTCGTCCTAAGGCTGGTGAGCCGGATCGACTGACGCCGGTATGGGGCGCGGGCGCAGTAGGCGCGGGTGTCGGCCTTGTCTCCGGGCTAACTGGCGTCGGCGGAGGGGTCTTTCTCGCGCCCATCTTGGTCGCATTACAATGGGCGTCACCCAAGCAGACAGCGGCGCTGTCAGCGCCGTTTATTCTCGCGAATTCGGCGGTCGGATTGATCGGGGCTGTTTATGCCGGCCAAATGCCTACCAGCGGCACATGGCTTTACGCATTGGCAGCGCTGGCTGGCGCCATGATCGGGACGACGATAGGTCTGCGGTGGCTATCGCAAACTGCTACCAGATATGTTTTGGCCTCCATCCTGGCCGCGGCAGGTATTCAACTGCTGCTCCTCACCGGTCACAAGTCGTGGTTCGGATAAAATTCAGAGACCATCCGCAATTTGTAAAACCGATTTGCGGCCGCTATCCCCCGCTGCCGCTTCAAAGGCGGCACGAGGCACGCGAGGCCGGGCGGATCCGATACCTATGACATTTTGCCGCACGCGACCTGAAGGATGGGTGTGACACCCATCATAGATGCTGCATTGAAATTCTGCGATCCTGAATTTGATATTAACGATTTCTTTGGAATGCGCTGATCCCAGCCGAACGACACTGGACCAGGAATAGCCCGCCTCACGGTCCAAAATTGATTGCCTTGCACCTTGGAAATTAGCCGGTCTCGACCGGCGCACCTCACGAGGACGCAAACCATGGCCAATACCGCACCGGTCGTCACGATTGGCAACCACAGCCTGTTGTCCAATCACTGGCAAAAAATACAGCCATGGCTCACTTATTCCGACGCCGATGGCAATTCCGCGGTCAGCTATCAGTTCTTCGACAGCGGTACGTCCGCGACCAGCGGCTACTTCTGGACTCCAACCAATTCCCACTGGGACGCCAACACCGTCATCGACGTCGCGGCGTCTGACCTCTCCGAGGTGTGGTTGCGTTCCGGTTCGGTCAGCGGCTCGGAAACGCTGTGGGCACGTGCCTTCGACGGGACTGCCTGGAGTACCTGGACGTCGTTCACCTTCACGACGATTCCGAACAGTACGCCGGTTGCCACGATCAGCGACCAATCGCTGCATATCAACACATGGGTGCAAGCCACGGATTGGCTGAATTACACCGACGCCAACGGGGATGCCGCCACCAAATACCAATTCTGGGACAGCGGCACGTCCGCAACCAGCGGCTACTTCTGGACTCCAAGCAATTCCCACTGGGCTGCCAACACGACGATCGAGGTATCGGCGGCCGAGCTGGCCGATGTCTGGATCCGCGGCGGCTCGACGACCGGCTCCGAGACGCTGTGGGTCAGAGCGTTCGACGGATCGGACTGGGGCAACTGGGACAGCTTCACGTTGACGTCAACGAACTCGACCCCCGTCGCGACGATCGGCGATCATTCCACGCACATCGATCAGTGGGTCACCATCAGCAGCTGGCTGACGGCGACGGATGCCGATCATGATGCGATCACGAAGTACCAGTTCTGGGACAGCGGCACGTCTGCCACCAGCGGCTACTTCTGGACTCCAACCAATTCCCACTGGGACGCCAACACGACGATCGAAGTCTCGGCGGCCGACTTGGCCGACGTCTGGGTGCGAGGCGGCTCGACGACCGGTTCCGAGACGATGTGGGTCAGAGCATTCGACGGAACGGGCTGGGGCAACTGGGACAGCTTCACGTTGACGTCGACGCCGAACACGGCTCCGGTCGCGACCGTCAACGACCAGTCGCTGCACGTCAATCAATGGATCAAACCGCAGGGCTGGCTCACTGCCACCGATGCCGAAGGTGACACGATCACCAAATACCAGTTCTGGGACGGCGGCACGGGGACGACCAGCGCCTATTTCTGGACGCCCGACAATTCCCACTGGGCTGCCAACACGACGATCGACGTTTCGGCATCCGATCTGGCCAATCTGTGGATTCAAGGCGGCTCGACAACCGGTTCCGAGACGATGTGGGTAAGGGCATTCGACGGTGCCGCCTGGAGCAATTGGGACAGCTTTACCCTGACGTCGACGAATACGGCTCCGACCGCGACGATCAACGATCATACCTTGAACGCCGCGCAGTGGGCGCAGCTCGTCAACTGGACGACGGCATCCGACGCCGACGGCGATGCGATCACCAAATACCAGTTCTGGGACGGCGGCTCGGCCGCCAACAGCGCCTATTTCTGGACGCCGGCCAATTCACACTGGGCAGCCAACACGGTGATCGACGTTCCGGCGTCCGATCTGTCCAGCATCTGGGTGCAAGGCGGCACCGCCGGCGGCTCCGAGACCATGTGGGTCAGGGCGTTCGACGGCACCGCCTGGAGCAATTGGGACAGCTTTACCCTGACGTCGCTGCCAAACCACGCGCCGGTCGCTTCGATCAACGATCAGACCTTGCACATCAATGAGTGGAGCCAGGTCAGCAATTTGTTGTCCTATTCCGACGTCGACGGAAATCCCGCGGCCGCATACCAGTTCTGGGATGGCGGCAGCAACGCCAACAGCGGCTATTTCTGGACCTCTGCGAACTCCCATTGGGCAGCCAGCACCGTGATCGACGTCAATGCCGCCGACCTCGATGACATCTGGATGCGTGGCGGCGCCACCACCGGCACTGACAGCATGTATGTGCGCGCGTACGATGGCATTGACTGGGGTGCGTGGCACGCGTTCACGCTCTCGACCATCGTCTAGCTGCCCCGCCTGACGCCGAGCGGACATGCGCCGGCGAAAACGGGCATCGCGGTCCGTGTCGCGCCGGTGAATATCGGGAGTACGACCTAGTTCGGCGTGAAGATCACCTTGCCCTTGAATGCCGACGCCTGCGCGATCGCCTGCGAAAAATCCTCCAGGCGATAAGTCCCCACGACCGGCGCGCTGATCGCGCCCGATGCGACCATCGGCACCAGATGGTCGTACATTCCGGCCAATGCCTGATCGGTCGCGGTCTTGCCCCAATGGCCGAGCCAGAAGCCGCGCACCGACACCTCGTTGAAGATCACGCTCAACGGCGAACCGGAGAACGGCTGTCCGCTCATCGCGCTGTAGATGACGAGCACTCCTTTTGGCGCGAGGCAGTTCATCAGGTTCAAGGCGGATGAACCGCCGACCACGTCAAGCGCCAGCTGGATCGGCGCCCGACCCGTTTCCCTGGCGACGCGCTTGGCGAGATCCGGCCCGTCGAGCAGCACGAGATCGCCGCCGATCGCCTTGACCTCATCCACGACCTCCTCGCGCCGGACGATGTTGACGGTCTTGAGCCCGAGCGATCTGGCGATTGCGATCACCGCGCGGGCCGTCGCCGAGTTGGCGCCGTTCTGGATCATCCAGCCGCCGGGCGCGACTTTCACGAAATCGGTCAGCAGCAAATAGGCGGTGGCCGGGTTGACCCCGATCATGGAGAGCTGCCGGATATCCGCATTCTCGGGCAGCGGACGCTGCCATGACGCCGTGAATTTGACCCGCTCGGTCCAGGTCGGGACTGTGAACGGAATCAGCGTGCGGTCCCCCTCCTTCAGGTTCCTGACCTGCGCTCCTCGGGCGACGACCCTTCCAACGCCCTCGATCCCGAGCGTGGCCGGCGGCGACGGCAGATAGCCGTATCGCCCGGCGATGATCATGAAATCCGAATTGTTGATCGGCGCGGCCTCCACCGCCACCACAACCTCGTCGGGGCCGGGGCTGCCCACGTCCGGCACCTCGTTGAGCTTGACCACCTCCGCAGCACGTCCGAACGCAACGACCTGAACAGCTTTCATGGCGTGACCTCCCGATTTCATTATGTACTTCTAAGTACAGAATAGAGATTACGTCAATAGCCGGACCTGCCTTCACGGCAAGGTGAAGGCTTCACATCCGACGCGAGAGTACATAAAAGACGGATATGGCAAGGCCGCGCAGCTTCGATCCGGACGATGTCCTGGAAATCGCCCGCCAGATGTTCTGGCGGAAGGGCTTTCAGGCGACCTCGCTCGACGAGATCACGGCGGCGAGCGGCGTCGCGAAACCCAGCCTCTACGCGGCGTTCGGCGACAAGAACGCGTTGTTCCTGAAGGTGCTGGACCGCTATCACGACGGCATCCTCGGCTGGGCCGAGCGCGTGCTGGCGCAGCCGGGGCCCGCGCGGGACATCATCAAGCAGTGGCTTACCGGCTTCATTCCCTATTGCTCGGGCGAGAAGGGACAGCGCGGCTGCCTGTCGATCAACTCCGCGACCGATGGCTCGCTCGACCAGGTCGAGCTCCGCAAGAGCATCGAGCGCTACAACCGGCGGCTTGAAGAGCTGCTGCGCACGCGGCTGCGCACCGATCGCGCCCAGTTCAGCAAGGGCTTTGACCCCGACGTCACCGCCCACACCATCATGGTGGTGCATGCCGGCCTGCTGGCGCTTGCGCATCAGAGGCCGGATTCGAAACAGGTGAAGGCCGTGATCGACCAGGTGATGAGCCTGCTCGCCTGAGCTGGCCAGCACCCGGCCTTCCGGCAGCGCCCCGCGCGCCTCTCACGAATGTGATTGGATGACGATCATCATCTGATTGATGTCCTGATCTCGATGACCATGTCCGGGTTGGCTGTCATGGGCTTTCCGGATTTGAGGATCAGATGAGCAAACGGTTTTGGCGTGCGACGCTCGTTGCAGTCACCGCCCTGCTGGCGAAGCCGGCGATCGGGCCGGCGCAGGCCCATGATCACCAGCAACCCGAGTTGAACGGCTGGTATGAGAGCCTGCGCAGCGTCAAGGGACCCTGCTGCGACGGCAGCGACGCGAAGCGTGTCGATGACGCCGATTGGGACACCAAGGACGGCCACTATCGTGTGCGGCTCGAAGGCGAGTGGGTCGACGTTCCCGACGAAGCCGTCGTCGCCGGACCGAACCGTGCCGGCCGCACCATGGTCTGGCCGTATTATCTGGACGGACACCCGAGGCCACGCTGCTTCATGCCGGGCAGCATGGGCTGAGCATGATGAAGTCAGTTCGATCAATCTCACGACGCACTGACTCCACCTCTCCCGCTTGCGGGGGAGGTCGCATCGCATCAAAGATGCGATGCGGGTGGGGGCTTTCTCCGCAGCGTGACTCGCGGAGAGAGCCCCCACCCCAACCCTCCCCCGCAAGCACAGGGGAATCGCATATGCCCCTTCGGCGGCTGCGGAGGTAACTCGGCCTCGTGGTTCGAGACGCGCCGCAAGCGGCGCTCCTCACCATGAGGGTCTACTATTGTGCCGCAAAACAAGATCCTCATCCTGAGGAGCCCGCCGAAGGCGGGCGTCTCGAAGGATGGCCGCGAGGACACTGCCCGACAGATTTCTTTCCATATGCGATTGCCCTGCCCGCAAGCGGGAGAGGGGGCGCACCACCTTGCGATTGCCATTCAACCTCATCTCTTAGGCGATCAAGTTGCGCAGGCCGGCGTCCTGCGGCACGGCTGATCAGAGATCAAGCTGGATCCGATCCTCGCCGTCGGCCGCCGGCTTTGCCGGCACGGCGCAGCAGATGAGCACCTCGTCGTCGGCCACCTCTGCGGTGGGCTGCTTCACATAGGTCACGGCACCGGCCAGCAATCGCGTTCGGCAGGTTCCGCAATTGCCTTCGCGGCAGCTGAAGGCGGGGCTGAGGCCGCGCGCTTCCGCCAGTTCGAGCAGCGTCCCCGCCTCGGGCGTCCAGCGCGCCTCCTTCAACGATGTGGTGAAGGCGACCGGGATCGGCGTCGTCGCCGGCGGCCGGCGCGGCGGTGCTGCGGTGACGAGGTCGGGCTTCCGGACCAGCGATGAAGGACCGAAGGCTTCGGCGTGAATCCTGCCGTCGGCAATGTTGTAGCCGCGCAGCGCGTCATAGAGCGATTGGGTGAACTGCGGCGGCCCGCATAGATAGAAGTCATAGTCGTTGAACGGCAGGACGCGCGACAACAGCGCCATGTCGATCCGTCCCGCAGCGTCGTAGTCCACGCCCTGCTCGGCGCCGTCGACATCACCGAGGACGCGGATGATCCGCACCGCGCCGCCGCCGGCATCCACCAGCTGCTGCAATTCATCGCCGAACGCGCGGTCCTGCTTCGCATGCGCGGCCTGGATCAGGGTCGTCGGCCGGATGCCGCGGGTGCGCAGCCCTTCATAGACCACGTGGCGCAGCATCGCGAGCAGCGGCGTGATGCCGACACCGCCGGCGAGCAGCACCGCGGGCCGCTTCTCGCGCGCATCGATCGTGAAGCCACCAGCCGGCGCGCGCGCTTCGATGATGTCGCCGGCATGGATGGTGTCGTGGAGATGCTGCGATACGACGCCGTCGCGCTTCACGCTGATGCGGTACATGTCGTCCGACGGCGCGACCGACAGCGTGTAGGTGCGGATCACCGGCTTGTCGAAACCGGGCAACGAGAGACGGATCGGCAAATGCTGTCCCGCCCGGTGCGGAAGCAGCCCCGCGCCGTCGTCCGGCTGCAAATGAAACGAGCGGATCGATCGGCTCTCGTCGACAATTTTGATGACCTTGAACGGCCGCCACTGCGTCGCGCGCTCGGCCGCGCGAATCCGCTCGGCGGCCTGCACCCAGTCGCCGGTCATCAGCGAATTCGGTGACCAGCCTTCGGCCCGGAACGCCCAGCGCAGCGTCAGCGCGCCGCGCCTGCGCACCACACGGCGGGCACGGAAGCTCCACAGCCGCTCGGCGCCCTGAAACGCCGCGATCTCCGGCGAGTCCAGCATCACCTCGGCGTCACCGCTCAGCTGCAGCAAGTCGCCGGTTTCGAAATCGACAAACACCAGCCCGGCCTTGCCGTTGACGAGGATGTTGCCGAGCGTGTTGAAGAACAGATTGCCGGCGAAATCGGGGATCGTCAGCGTGCCGTCGTCGGCGACGCGGACGAAGCCCGCCCGGCCGCCGCGATGCGAGACGTCGACCTGGCGACGGTCCTCACGCTCGGCATAGGACGCCACGAAGAACGTGTCGGCCGCCTTGATCATGTCGCGCGCGGCCTGATCGAGCGTCGTGCTCGCCTCGATCTCCCCCGCAAAAGGTTCATCCGGCTCGCGCACGAAGGCAAAATCGCGAAGCTGGATATACTGCGCGCAATTGCCAAAGCTCTGATCGAGCTCGAAGCTGAGCGCCTTGCCCGATGCCGCACGCAGCAGCCCGTTCGCACGGTTGCGGCGCCGCGTGTGCAGTTCGATTCCGAGCAGTCCGATCGCATCGCCGTCGCGCATGCCTTCGCTGACGGGATCGCTGGCGTCAGGCCGCGCAACGATCTCGAGGCTGCGCGGTGTCGGCGAGGAGATGAAGCCGGGCTTGCCGGCCAGCAGCGAGGCCCAGGCGTCGCCGCTTCGGTCGGCGCTGCCGACGACGATGAAGGGAATCTGCGCGAAGAAATCGCGGTGCTGGTCGGGCATGAAGTCGCGCACCGCGCGCTGGCCGACGGCGTGCATCTTCTCGGCGACACCAACCTGCTGCTGGATCGCCTTTTCGCCGGCATGCCAGGTCGCGAGCTTGTGCTTGGTTCGTCTGTCGCTCATCGTATCGCCCTCCCCTTCGGGGTTGGACGGGCGCGCCCGACGGCACGCCCGGTCAGCAGGTCACGCGGCCGCCAGACCGACAGGGGTCCTGGCGAAGGCCACGAAGCCCGGCAGCGCCTCGATCCGGCGCAGCCACGCGTTGACGCGCGCATAGGCGGAGAGATCGACATTGCCTTCGGGCGCACTCGACAGATAGCTGTAGAGCGCAACGTCCGCGATCGTCGGCGCCGCGCCGACCAGCCAGTCGCGACCGGCGAGATGGGCCTCGAGCCGCTTCAACAGAACGTGCGCCCGCGCTATCACGTCGTCCGGATTGTGCTTTGCGCCGAACACCGTGATGAGGCGTGCCGCTGCGGGCCCAAACGCGAGATCGCCGGCGGCAACCGACAGCCAGCGCTGGACCGCGGCAGCGCCCTTTGCATCCTGCGGCAGCCAGTCGGTGCGGCCGAGCTTGGTCGCGAGATAGACCAGGATCGCGTTGGAGTCGGAGATGATGGTGCCGTCATCGTCCAGCACCGGCACCTGGCCGAACGGGTTGAGCGCGAGATATTCCGGCCGCTTCTGCGCGGCGGACTTGAGATCGACGTCGACCAGTTCGTGCGGAATTCCCAGCAGGGACAAAAACAGGCGGGCGCGATGCGCGTGGCCGGAGAGAGCGAAGTGGTACAGCTTCATGTGCCGTTCCTGATGTGGTGGACGGGTTCATTCCCGACCGCCAACTCAAGGTGGCCCATTGCAGGTGATATTATAATTATCTCTAACGGAACTTCATTATTGCAGTTATTGCAATAACACTATTTGTCGCCGTAGCCGGCATGACAGGGTTAGCGCGACGCCGGTCAAACCTCGACGATCACGTAGTTGTCCTCGATATGCACCGGGAACGTCTCGGCGGCATACGGCCCCTTCTGCAACTCGGCGCCGCTCTCGACCGCGACCGGATAGGAGCGGATCCTGAACCGCTTGGGATCGAACCAGGACTGCCCGTTGCGCATGTCGAATTCCCAGCCGTGCCACGGACAGCGCAGCATCTCGCCGACCCGGTCGCGCTGATAGATGCCGGGCTCCGGCGAGGTCAGGCGCGCGACGCAGGCCGCCTTCTCCAGCGGCGCGCCTTCATGCGGACAGCGATTGAGCAGCGCGAAGAACTCGCCATTGACGTGGAACACGACGATGTCGCGGCCCTCGATGCCGAACACCTTGTTGCCGCCGGCCGGAATCTCGCTGGTGCGCGCGACGATGTGACGGGTCATGATCAGAACTTGTAAACCGCGCGGGCGTTGGCATTGAAGATCTTGCGACGCTCCGCGTCCGTCAGCGGCGTCTTGAAGGCGTAGCGCGCGTCGTCATAGTCCCAGTGCGGATAGTCCGACGAGAACAACAGCCGGTCGATGCCGACCCATTCGATCAGCTGCCGCAGGTGCCTGGCTTCATCCGGCTCGTCGATCGGCTGGGTCGTGAACCAGAAATGCTGCTTCACATATTCGCTCGGCCGGCGCTTCAGATGCGGCACCTCGCTGTGGAAGCGTTCGAAGTGCTGATCCATCCGCCACATCGTCGCGGGGATCCAGCCGAAGCCGCCCTCGATGAACACGATCTTCAGTTTCGGGAAGCGCTCGGGAACACCTTCCAGCACCAGGCTGGTGAGATTCGAGGCCACCGTGTGCGCGTTCGACTGATGCTCCTCGCAGTAGTAGGACGGCCAGCCGCCGCCGGTCGGCGCATGCCCGCCATAGCCGCCGACATGGATGCCGAGCGGCAGATCGAGCTCCTGCGCGCGTTCATAGATCGGCCAGTAGCGGCGGCGGCCGAGCGGCTCGTTGGCACGCGGCGAGACGTTGATCTGGATGTATTCGCCTGATTTGGCGCAGCGCTCGATCTCGGCGAGGCCGAGGTCGGAGCCGTCCTGCCCGACCAGGATCGAGGCCTTCAGGCGCGGATCGCGATGCGCCCAGAACGCCAGCTGCCAGTCGTTGATGGCGCGCTGGATCGCGGCGCCGAATTCCAGATTCTGCTGCGAGAAGATGAAGAGGTCGAGCACCTGCAGGATGCCGAACTCGACGTCGAAGGGGTCGAGGTGCTGCTTGCGCATGAAATCGAGATCGGAGCCGGGCACGCCGCCGGTCGGCGGCCAGGCATCGCGCCGCGCGATCAGCGGCGAGGAGCGCGGATACGGCGTGGTGCCGATATAGGGCGTGCGCAGATGGCTGCCATATTCCTTCAGATGCTGCTGCCAGCGCTTCGGCAGGAACTCATTGAGGTCGCTGTGCGCGTGAATGCTCGGATGGATGTCGCAATCGATGATTCTGAGCCGCGACGCGGCGGTCTTCTCCTGGTCGAGCATCGGGCGGTCGATGACGTCACTCATGCGATCCTCCATTTTGTTTGCGCATGATCTTGTCGGAAAACCAGTTTCCACTTTTTTGGATCATGCGCTACGAATTCAACTTGAGACGCGGAAAGGTTTCGAGCGGGTTGTCAGCACACATCCGCTCGACAAGAATTTTCGGCAGATGCGGCGGGATCGGATCGTCGCCGTCGAACTGCCAATGCGGATAGTCGGACGCGAACAGGAACATCTTGTCGGAGCCGATCTGGTCGATGATGTCGGCGACACTTGTTGCATCCAGCGGCGCATCGAACGGCTGCATGGTGACGCGGAAATGGTCGCGGATGATCGCGGCCGGCTCGCGCTCCACCCACGGCACCTCGACGCGCACGCCGCGCCAGGTCTTGTTGGCGCGCCACATGAAGGCCGGCAGCCAGCTGACGCCCGACTCCATCAGCACGACCGTCAATCCCGGATACTTCCCGAACACGCCCTCATAGATCAGGCTCAACGTCTGCGCCTGGAACGCCTGCGCTTCGGCGAGATAATATTCGTAACGGTAGGACGGCCAGCCGATCGAGCTCGGCGCGCCGCGGTAGGCGCTGCCGGCGTGGATCGCGATCGGCAGCCTGTATTTCTCGGCGGCCTGATAGATCGGCCAGTAATGCCGCCGGCCGAGCAGCGTCTCGCCTTGCGAGGGCACCAGCACCGAGACGAAGCGATTGTCGCCGGCCCTGCGCTCGATCTCCTCGACCGCAAGGTCCGGCGCCTGGATCGGCACCACGATCGAGGCGCGCAGCCGCGTGTCCCTGGCAAGCCACTCGGCCGCGATCCAGTCGTTGATCGCCTTGCAGAAGTCCGCCGCCATGTAGGAATCGAACACCGCCTGCGCGCCATAGACGACGTTGCAGATGGCGTGGCTGGCGCCGAGCTGGTCGAATGCGCCGCGCTGCACCATGGCAAGATCGCTGCCGGGCTTGCTGCCGTCGGCCGGCCGCCAGTCGGCGCGGCCGGATAGCGGCATCGACGGCGGGTAGGAATTGAGGTCGAGCCCGTCGATGGCGCGGCTGACGACCTGTTCCTTCCAGTGATCGCTGAGATAGGGCAGCAGCGTGGTGCGCGTTCCCCCCACCGCGGGATGGATGTCGCAGTCGATGCGCGTGGCCGCCATGGCGCTCCCCGGATTGATCTTCTTGTCGTCGTTGTTGGCGGCATCGCTGCCACGGATCGGACTGTGCCGCCGATGGCGCGATCGTGCAAGCGGGTCCACGCGGGGCCGCCCTGCCCTGTGCGCATCCGCGCCTCACGCGAAGTTGCGGGATCGCGTGTGAATGGCGTCACCTGTTCAGTCCGCAAGACGTGCTAGCGATTCCGCGCCGCGGAAAGCGCAGATACAGGAGATGGGAATGGGACTTGGCCGACTGACGATCCTCGCATGTTCATTGTCGCTGGCCGCGTCAACCGCATGGGCCGCGCCCGCGACCACCTCCGGTTCGGTCGCGCTGGCGCTCGCCGGCGTCGTGGCGCCCTATTCGCCGCTGCCGGCCAAAGAGAAGAAGGCGGTCGCCGCGTTCTTTGGTGGCGACAGCAATGTCCCCATCACCAGGAAGATCACCGTCACCGCCGACAAGGTCGTCTGCCGCGCCAGCAATGTCGCCATCACCTCGCGCTCCTGCGAACTGAGCTTCGGCGGCAACGCCCGTACCGTGAAGGGACGCGAGGCCAACGCGATCTTCGCGACCGTGGCGCTGGCCGGCGTGCCGCCCGACGGCGCCGCGGGCACGATCTACGAGGCGCTGTCGAAACTGTCCTGCACGCTCGATCCAACAGTGATCAAGGACAAGGCCGGCGGCGCCGACTGCAGCTTCGAGCCGGGAAACTAGTCCACGCTCAGACTGCCTGCACGACGACGCCCAGCCTCGCAGCCACGCGGCGCGCGGTCTCCTCCCGCTGCGCCGTGATCGCGCGCACGGCTTGCCTGGCCTGTTGAAGGATCGCGGGCGGCGCCGTCTCCGGCGTGCCGCTGTCGAACGGCGGCTCCGGTGCATAGGCCATATAGAGCTGGATCGACCGCGCGGCATCGTCGCCGCGCAATTCAGCGGCCAGCCGCAACGCTCCGTCGATGCCTGAGGTCACGCCGGCGGCAAAGATGTAGCTGCCATCGATCACCACGCGCTCATTGACGGGAACAGCGCCGAAGAACGGCAACAGATGCAGCGAGGCCCAATGCGTCGTCGCCCTGCGTCCCTTCAACAGGCCGGCCGCTCCGCACAGCAGGGCGCCGGTACAGACCGAGAAGATGCGGCATCCGCCCGCCGCCTGCCGGCTGATCCAGCCGAGCACCTCCGCATCTTCCATCAGGGCTTCCTGACCGAACCCGCCGGGCACATGCAACACATCGAGCGGCGGCGCATCGGCCAGCGTCGCGTCGGGCAGCAGCTGCAATCCCTTGAGGTCCCGCACCGGCGCCATGGTCCTGGCATAGATGCGGCAGGTCGAATTCGGAATCCGCGACAGCACCTCGAACGGCCCGGTCAAATCGATTTGATCGACGCCTTCGAACAGCAGCGAACCGATCCGCAGATGAACATCGTGAGCAATCATCGAACTTCCCTCGAACTTTCCTTGAACTTTCCTCGCGCTATGGACAAAGCGAATCTAGCGCGGCAGGTTTCGGCGATGACGCCAACCAGCCCACGTTTTTCGCCAAACCGCCGCTCGATCGAAGTGCTGGCCTATCCGGCGGTGCAGTTGCTCGACGTCACCGGGCCATTGCAGGTGTTCGCGTCCGCCAATGCGCTGGCGGCCAAGGCTGGCAACGCGGAGCCATATGAAGTCCGCGTCGTTGCAAAGGATGGCCCGCACGTCGAGTCGTCCGCCGGCGTCGGGCTCGCGGTGCATCCACTGCCCGCCATCGGCACCGCGGTCGACACGCTGGTGATTCCAGGCGGTGACGGCGTCAACGCGGCGGCGAACGATCGCATGCTGGTTGACTGGGTGTGCAAGCGCGCCGGGCAAGCACGCCGCACCGCGTCGGTCTGCACCGGCGCGTTCCTGCTCGCCGCATCCGGCGCCCTCGATGGCCGCCGCGCCGTGACCCATTGGCAATTTTGCGCAGAGCTCGCCGAGCGCTTTCCCGATGTCCGCGTCGAGCCCGATCCGATCTTCGTGCGCGACGGTTCGTTCTGGACGTCGGCCGGCGTCACCTCCGGCATCGATCTGGCGCTGGCGCTGGTGGAGGAGGATCTCGGCCGCACGGCGGCGCTTGCCGTCGCCCGCTATCTCGTGGTGTTTTTCAAGCGGCCGGGCGGACAGGCGCAATTCAGCGAAATCCTGTCGCTACAGGCAACCGACGACAGGTTCAGCGCGCTGCACGACTGGATCAGCAACCATCTGGCCGGCGACCTCTCGCTGTCGACGCTGGCGAAACAGGCCGGCATGAGCGAGCGCAGCTTCAGCCGCCATTACGCTGAAGCGACCCGCCTGACGCCGGCGCGCGCGATCGAGCGGCTCCGGGTCGAGGGCGCGCGGCATCTGCTGTCGGAAACGCGCCTGCCGATCAAGCGCATCTCGCAGCGCTGCGGCTTCGGGTCCGAGGAGACGATGCGCCGCAGCTTCCTGCGCCTGCTCTCGACCACGCCGCAGGACTACCGCGCCAGATTCGCGGTCTAGGACATGAAGCTATTTGCGGTCGGCACGCAGTGAAAGACGCTGAAGCGCGATCGTCTCAGCCGTTCCAGGCATATTCCTGCAACGCCGCCTCCAGCGGCGGATTGGTGACGCTGCCGGTGTAGTTGGTGATGGTCGACGCCGCCACGATGGTGATGACTTCGAGCACGAGGTCCTTGTAGAACCCGGCCGCCAGGAATCGTTCGATCTCCTCTTCGTCGAGCCGCCCGCGCTTCTCGATCAGCGACCGCGCCAGGGTCGAGAGCGCGCCGAGTGTCTTGTCGGCAGGCGAGCGGCCGGCACGCATCGCATCGACATCGGCCGGATCGAGGCCAGCCTGCAAGCCGAGCGCGGAATGCAGCGCGACCGCCCAGGTGCAGCGATTGGTCACCGCATCGGTAAGCAGCACGGTCTGGATCTGCTGCTCGGTGAAGCTGCCGCCGTGAACCTTGTCGAAGATGCCGATGAAGCTCTGGATCAGCACGGGTGACGTCGCCATAGTCGCCGCAAGGTTCGGGATCATGCCAAACCGCGCCTCGACCTCGCGCAGGACAGGCTTCGAGGCTTCAGGGGCAGACTCGAGCGTATGGACAGGAAAGCGCGCCATCGGAAATGCCTTTCGCGGTGTTGATTGAACCCGAAGCCGCCGGACGCAACTGAGCTGTTGCGATCGACGCGCCGGCATCGGGGATCGATGCCAGTGATCTAGCCGCGCCCTGACGCGCGCGTTCGCCAAACTCCCCACATTCCGCGCCATCCGAGCGGCGGCGGCGACGTTCAGCTTCGTCGCGCAGACTCCACTAAACCCCGGCACGGTCCTTCACCCGCCGCGAGACGATCCCGAGCAGGCGGCCGAGCGTGCCGCCGGCGGGGCCCTTCTTGCGGGCCAGCGCGAGCGGCGCGACGAGGCCCGCGGCGCGGTCGAGGCGGAGATAGGACACGCCGGCGGTCTCGAGCCGCGCCATCGATTCCGGCACGATCGAAATGCCGAGCCCCGCTGCGACGAGGCTGAGCGTCGACACCATCCGCGTCGCCTCCTGCGCCACCTTCGGGCTGAAGCCCGCGGCGCGGCAGGCGGCGATGATGCTGTCGTAGAGGCCCGGCCCGGTCGGACGGCGGTAGAGGATCAGCGGCTCGTCGGCGAGCGAGGCCAGCGAAATCCGCCGCCGGGTGTCCTTGCGGGCGCGCGGATGATGGTCCGGCAATGCGACCACCATCTCCTCGTCGAGCAGATGCGTGATCGTGAGGTTCTCCAGCCGCTCGCTTGGCGCGCGCACGAATGCGGCATCGAGGCGATCGGCCTCGACAGCTGCGATCAGCTCTCCGGTCGAGGCCTCCTCGAGCGACAGCGTGATCGCCGGCGCGCGTTCGCGCATTTCGCGCATCACGCCGGTGACGAAGGGATGGAAAGCGGCCGAAGAGGTGAAGCCGATGGCCAGTTGGCCTTCCTGGCCGCGGCTCGCGCGGCGCGCGGCCTCCACCGCGAGGTCGGCGTCGCGCAGGATCGCGCGCGCCTTGCCGACGAAGGCACGGCCGGCGGCGGTCAGCTCGACCCCGCGCGGCTGCCGGCGAAACAGCGGCGCGCCGATCGCGGCTTCCAGCGCGCGGATCTGCTGGCTCAGCGGCGGCTGCTGGATGCCGAGCCGCGCGGCGGCGCGGGTGATATGGCCTTCCTCGGCGACCGCGACGGCATAGCGGAGATGGCGCAGTTCGATCATCAGGCAATCCATATCGAAAAGATATGCAAATTCCCTTATCCATATATTGGATATTTGGCACGCGGCCAACTAGAGTCGTCGCAAAGAACAAATCGAACCGGAGCCGCCCCGCCGATGGACGCCATCCCCGCCGCGCAAACCACCAAGCATGTCGCGCCTGATGTCGGCGAGTTGTTCACGGGCTTCTTCATCCTCGGACTGACCGGCTTCGGCGGCGTGCTGCCGCTGGCGCGCCACATGATGGTGGAGAAGCGCGGCTGGCTCACCGGCGCGGAGTTCACCGACCTGCTCGGGCTGTGCCAGTTCCTGCCCGGCGGCAACATCATCAACATGTCGGTCGCGGTCGGGCTGAAGTTTCGCGGCATTCCCGGCGCGTTTGCGGCGATCCTCGGCCTGATCGCGGTGCCGACCGCGGTCGTGATCGGCCTTGGCGTGATCTATGGCCGCTTCGCCGACGACCCGGTCGTCCGTCATCTGTTCGGCGGTCTCGCTGCCGCCGCAGCCGGGCTCCTGATTTCCACCGCGATCAAGATCGCCTGGCCGCTGCGGCGCGATGTGCTCAGCCTGTTCATCGGCGCGCTCTGCGTGCTGGCGATCGCGGTGTTTCGCTTGCCGCTGCTGCCGACGCTGCTGACGCTGGCGCCGCTCAGCATCTTTCTCAGGTCGAGGCAGGCGTCATGAGTGCAACCCTCGTCACGCTCGCGCTGATCTTCGCCGAGCTGTCGCTGCTCGCCTTTGGCGGCGGCAACACCATCCTGCCGGAGATGCAGCGTCAGGTGGTCGACGTCCATCACTGGATGACGGCGCAGGAATTCGGTGCGCTGTTCGCGCTGGCGCAGGCAGCACCCGGGCCGAACATGATGGTGGTGCCGCTGGTCGGCTGGCAAGTCGCGGGCTTCTCCGGCGTGCTGGTGACGTCGCTCGCCAAGTTCGGGCCGTCGTCGTTGGTGACAGGCTTCGCGCTTCGGCTCTGGGAACGCTTCAAGGACCGGCCCTGGCGCCGCACCGTGCAGGCCGGTTTGGTTCCGGTCACCGCCGGGCTCGTCACCGCCAGCGCCATCGTCATCACCCACGCATCGGCCTCGAGCTGGGGCACGATCCTGATCGCGGCAATGGTCGCGATCGCCACCACCACGACGCGCATCCATCCGCTTGTCGCGCTTGCCGCCGGCGCGGTGCTCGGCCTGTCCGGCATCGGACAGCCCTGACGCCCGGCCTGTTTGCGGCGGTGGCGCATCGTTCCACGCGGCCCGCGTGCGCGCTTTCGCCGCAATGGATGCGACGTCGCCAGGGGCTATGTTGATGGTGCCATGATCGACACGCTCCGCATCGACACCCGTATTGCGCGCCGCGAATTGCGCGCCGGACGTTTGCACGCAGGCAATTAGCCGGCCGGCGATCGCACGCCGTCCGGATTCCTCGACGCCATCAAATCATTTCAGTCCGTCGCGTCGCGGGATATCCGCGCGCCGGCGCTCGTGCGCCTCCGATCAACCACAAAGATCAACCGACATGACCCGAACCATTCAGAGCAGCTTTACCGCCCCGGCATTGCCGCCGATCGTGATCACCGCGAGCGAGGCGCATCGCCTCAGCGCGCTGGCCGATTCCAGCATGGCGGTGTTTCCCCGCGTCGCCCAGTTCCTCGCGCGCGAGACGGACCGCGCCCGGCTCGTTGCCGACGACGCCGATTTGCATGACGTGGTCCGCATGGGCTCGCTTGTGCGCTACCGTGACGACGAGACCGGCGACGTCAGGGAGGTCGTGCTCGTCTACCCGCACGAAGCCGACATCGCGCTGCGGCGCATCTCGGTGCTGACGCCGGTCGGCGCCGCGCTGATCGGATTGTCGGTCGGCCAGACGATCGATTTTCAGACACCGAGCCAGCAGACGCGTTCGGTGACGATTTTGGCCGTGAGGCATGAGGGCTAACGGTCGCTTCGCGTTGGTGACTAACCTCTCGTAAGGGAGTCACTGGCGGAAGGGCTCCCTCCCCCCTTGCGGGGGTCCGAGGCGAGCGAAGCTCGCTCTCGAGGTTGGGGAGAGGGGTACCGCACGGCACGCTCTCTCCCATTCAGTCGAGCACACACGACACGTAGCCGAAATTGCGCGCTGACTTCATTTCGATCATCTCGCCCGGAGCCACCCCTCTCCCCACCCTCTCCCGCAAGGGGAGAGGGAGCCCGACCGGCGTGCTCACCTCACATGCGCTATCGGAGTGTGCTGAGCGTGTAGCTCACGCCGCCTGATGGCACTGCCCCATCTCGATCCCGTGCCGGCGCCCGCGCGCGATGCCCTCGGCGATCGCCTTCACGACGATCTCGGCGTCGTCGGGCGAAAGATGGTCGAGCGGCTGCCAGGCGCGCATGATATCGCGTGCGCGATCGAGGTCGCCGTAGATTGCAAGGAGAGGAAGCGATTTGCTCGGCATGTCCGTTGCTCCCAACCGCAGCTGGGCGAGTCTATCTCATCCGGACAGGTCGAGCCATGCGTCCGGCAACCGCGATTGCGCACATTGCAGATCGCCGATGCATGGCGAGGGCACGCATGCCCTCGCCAGCCCCACTCCGTTACTCCGCGCCGGAGCCGCCCTGCACGATCTTCTCGTTCAGCTTCTGATCGACGGTCTCGACCGTGCGGTCGATCTCGGTGCTCGGCGTGCCGAGCTGGTGCGAAATCAGCTTCACCAGCAGGTCGACGCGTTCGATGAACGGCGCGCCGGCGGCAACCGCGCGGGCCGCCGAAGACGGCTTGAGCAGGCTTTCCGCGGCCTTGGCGTATTTCGCGAACGGCACCTGATCCGCGGGGTCGGCGCCGAGCTTGCGCGCAATGCCGTCGACGTGATCATAGATCGCCTGCGAGCGCTTGAGGTCGCCGTGCACGGCGTCGCGGATCGATTGCGGCTCCGTCGGCGTGATGCAGCGATAATTGCCGGTCAGCAGCATCGACCACTTTGCCAGCGGCACGAACAGCGAATCGAACACCTTCAGCTTCACCGGAACGTCCTGGCCGTCGAGCGTCACCGCGTCGATGTCGGCTTCGAGCTCGCGCAGCACCTTGTTGTGCTTGTCGTCGGCGAAGGCGGAGGCCTTGAAGTTAGTCGGCAGGCCGACATGCAGCACGTTGGCCTTCTCCTCCGGCGGACGGAAGGCCTGCGGATCGGGCGAGCACAGCGTGACGAGGCCCGGCTCGAAGCGCTCCCACACCTGCGCGTTGGTGTAGGCCTCCTCGAGGTCCATGCCGGCGAGTGTGGGAATCCGCTTCAGATACGGCAGCGGCGGCATGTTCATGATCGACAGGCAGGGCAGCTTCGCCGCTGCGATCTTGATCATCAGCACGCGAACCGTGTGGTTGGTGTATTGCGGCTCCTGCATCGCAAGGCCGACCATGTCGTAGCGCGACACGTCGACATCGGCCGGCGTGACGGCATCGAGCTTGCCGGACAAATCGCGCGAGAAGATCGAGCGGTGCTCCTTCTCGTCGCGCAGCTTGATCCGCACCTCGGTGCCGTCGCGGTTGATCAGGTCGGCGGTGTTCTTGCGGCACACCAGGGACACGTTGTGACCCGCCATCAGCAGCTTGGTCCCCAGCAGGGAGCCGTAAGAAGCTCCCAAAATCAGAATGTTGCGCGCCATGCTCTCTCCAATAGCCCTCCTCACGAAAGGCTTGCTCTCCAAAATCCTGTCCGAAGCTGCTGCCGAACCGATGCCCGGTCGATATTGGCCGTCCCGCATCCACGGGCCGACGGTCGCCAAATCACCAGACAATCAAGACCCGCTGGTGTATGGTATGCCACCGTCTATCGCAGATCGACAAGCGGCTGCCAAGGGGATTATCTCGCGTGCGGATTTTCGTTCCGCGATCAGGAAGGGCATTCGAGCTTGCAAGTCGCCGCCGACCCGACGGATCGGGCTGAAGAAATCCTCGTCTCAGCTTCCCGGCTGTTTGCCCGTCACTCCTATGCCAACGTGACGATGGAGCAGGTCGCAGCATCGGTGCAGGCCGTGCCGGGCGCGCTGTACCACTATTTCCGCGACAAGGAAGATCTCATCTTCCACTGCTATCTGCGCGGCCTTGCAATCTATCGGCACGAAATCGAGGCGGCGGCCGAGCCCGGCATCGACGGGCTCGAGATCATCAGGCGCTTCGTGCGCGGCAGGCTGCGCCCCGAAGGCCAGCGCATGATCCTGTTCAGCGATATCGATGCGCTGGCCGCGCCCTACAGCAGCGAGGTCCATGCCAAGCGCTGGCAGAATGCCGCGCTGCTGGCCGACATTCTGAATCGGGGCGTGGCGGACGACTCGATCGCCTGCGACGAGCCGCTGCTCACGGCGGTGGCGCTGATCTCCGTCCTGGACTGGGTTCCGTTCTGGCTGTCCGAGCGCGACTACTACACGCGGCAACAGGCGATCGATGCCATCGACGACATCATCACGCACGGAGTCTACCGGCGCGAGATCGCGCTTCCCAAAATGCCCGAGGCGCTCAGCCTCGCCCCGTTCCTCGAGACTCGCACAGCGCTGAACAAGCGGGCCGCAAAGTTCGACCGGATGCTGTCGATTGCCTCGGACAGCTTCAATCGCAGGGGCGCGTCGGGCACGTCGCTCGAGAGCATCGCCGTGGATGCGGGCATGACCCGCGCCGGCATCTACTATCACTTCAGTGAAAAGGAGAGCCTGCTGCTGGCCTGCCTGCGACGCGGGCTCGCCGGCGAGGTCAGCATCCGCGAGCATCTGCAAGAGCACAGCCTTGGGGCATTCGATCACATCGTGCAGCGAATCCGCCTGCTGTTGATGCTGCACGACACGCCCTGCGGCCCAAAGGCGACCTACCACAACATCAACTATCTCAACGAGGCTGACCGAAAAGCCTATGTCGGAGACGTGCTGGCGACGATCCGGCAAGACCAGAACAGCTATCAGCGCTGGATCGACGAGGGCCGTTTCCGCCGCATCGATACCTATTTCGCAGAGCGCATTCTCACCGGAATGGGCCACTGGTATCCGATCTGGTTCAAGACCCGGCGTGACTGGTCTCCAGCCGAGATCGCCGATCACTTCGCGCGGCTCTTCCTCGCGGGCCTCAAGCCGCGCCGACATCCGGGCTCAAACGCCAATTCGCGTGCCGGCTAAAGCGATCAGGCTCGCTTGGTGCAGGTCCTGGACGACGTCAGTTCCAAATGGTGAACCAGCGAGTGAGCGAGCGCTGCTTCACCCAAAAGTTTACCTGTAATTCAAAACAGCGCCCGATTCCGACGATATATAGCCTATAACATCATAATACCTTCCGCTAAAACTTGACGCAGTATTCAAAGCGAAAGTTGCGAAGGCTCGGCGATTGGGGTTATGAGACGGCCTCGATCGCTAAAGATCAAGAAACACGAGCAAGGGAGAACGCAGGATGCATAGGCTGATCGTTGCCGCCGCGGCAGCGCTGACGGTGTTGGGAGGCGCGGCGTCCGCGCAGGAATCCATCAAGATCGGCTATATCGATCCGCTCTCCGGCGGCGGCGCCAGCGTTGGCGAAGGCGGCCTGAAGACGTTTCAGTATCTCGCCGACGAGTTGAACGCCAAGGGCGGCATCCTCGGCCACAAGGTCGAGATCGTCCCGCTCGACAACAAGACCAATCCGCAGGAAAGCCTGGTGCAGGCGCAGAAGGCGGTCGACGCCGGCGTCCACTACATCACCCAGGGCAACGGCTCGTCGGTCGGCGCGGCGCTGGAAGACTTCGTCACCAAGCACAATTCGCGCAACCCCGGCAAGGAAGTGCTCTACTTCAACTACGCCGCGGTCGATCCGGCGATGACCAACGAGAAGTGCAGCTACTGGCATTTCCGCTGGGATGCGAACTCGGACATCAAGATGGAAGCGCTGACCAACTACATGAAGGGCCAGCCGTCCATCAAGAAGGTCTATCTGATCAACATGGACTATTCGTTCGGCCAGTCGGTTCGCACCACGGCGCGCAAGATGCTGGGCGAAAAGCGGCCGGATATCCAGGTCGTCGGCGACGAACTGCACCCGATGCTCAAGGTCACCGACTTCTCGCCCTACATCGCCAAGATCAAGGCGTCCGGCGCCGACACCGTCGTAACCGGCAACTGGGGCCAGGACTTCGCGCTGCTGCTGAAGGCGGCGGCCGACGCCGGCCTCAAGGTCAACTGGTACACCTATTATGCCGGCGGCGCCGGTGGACCGACCGCGATCAAGCAGGCCGGCCTCGAAAGCCAGGTGTTCCAGATCAGCGAAGGCGTCCCGAACTCCGGCAACAAGGCGGCGATGGATTTCGAGAAGGACTTCCGCGCCAAGACCGGCATTTCCGTGTGGTATCCGCGCGCGGTCAACGAGATGCGGATGTTCAAGGCGGCCGCCGAGAAGGCCAATTCGATCGATCCGGTGAAGGTCGCGGCCGCGCTCGAAGGCATGAAGTTCGAAGTGTTCGACGGCGGCGAAGGCTTCATCCGCAAGGACGACCACCAGTTCTTCCAGCCGATCTACATCTCCTCGTTCGGCTCGCTGGCCGACAAGACCAAGGAGCCGTTCGACGAGGAAAACACCGGCTGGGGCTGGCGCATCGTGTCCAAGATCGACACCGCGCAGACGATGCTTCCGACCACCTGCAACATGAAGCGGCCCTGATCGGCCGTCTCAGTCATTCCGGGGCGATGCGTAGCATCGAACCCGGAATCTCGAGATTCCGGGTCTGGTGCTTGCGCACCATCCCGGAATGACAAGCAGTTCATTTCAGCGACAGGTCTTTGATCACGTGAACCGTTCCAGTCTCAAGCGAGTGCGCCGTGGCTGAGCTGATCGTCATCTCGACGCTCAACGGCGTCCTGTTCGGCATGCTGCTGTTCCTGTTGTCCAGCGGGCTCACCGTCATCTTCAGCATGATGGGCGTGCTGAACTTCGCGCATGCCAGCTTCTACATGCTCGGCGCGTTTTTCGGCTTTCAGCTCACCCGCTGGATCGGATTCTGGCCGGCCCTGGTGCTGGCGCCGCTGCTGGTCGGCGCGGTCGGCATGGCGGTCGAGCGCTACGGTCTGCGCAACACCCACAAGCACGGCCATGTCGCCGAACTGCTGCTGACCTTCGGACTTGCGTTCGCGATCGAAGAGATCGTCTCGATGATCTGGGGCAAGAGCCCGGTCGACTACCGCGTCCCGGCGGCGCTCGACTTCCCCGCCTTCACCGTGTTCTCGACCAACTACCCGGCCTACAAGATCTTCATGCTTGTCGTGTCGGTCGTGATCTTCATCGCGCTCCTGGTGACGCTGAAGAAGACGCGCGTCGGCCTGATCGTGCAGGCCGCGCTGACCCATCCGAGCATGGTCGGCCATCTCGGCCACAATGTCGGACGCGTGTTCATGCTGGTGTTCGGCGTCGGCAGCGCGCTCGCCGGCCTTGCCGGCGTCATCGCCGGTCCCTCGCTGGTGACACAGTCCGACATGGCCGCGCTGCTCGGCCCGATCCTGTTCGTCGTCATCGTGTTCGGCGGCCTCGGCTCGCTGCCCGGCGCCTTCATCGCTTCGCTGTTGATCGGCTTGATCCAGACCTTCGCGGTCGCGCTGAACGGGTCGCTCGCCAGCGTGTTCGGCCCGCTCGATCCGAGCCTCGGCCCCTCGCCGCTCACCGACATCTGGAACGTCACGATCGCGCAGA
This sequence comes from Bradyrhizobium sp. UFLA06-06, assembly GCF_054820065.1. NCBI lineage: Bacteria > Pseudomonadati > Pseudomonadota > Alphaproteobacteria > Hyphomicrobiales > Nitrobacteraceae > Bradyrhizobium > Bradyrhizobium sp. UFLA06-06. The sequence goes on along the minus strand of NZ_JADFUD010000062.1, from coordinate 22,203 downwards.
TCGCGCCGATCCTGCCCTATGTGCTGCTGGTGCTGGTCCTGATCTTCCGCCCCATGGGCCTGTTGGGGACGCGCGAGTCATGACCAACGCTTCCACGCCCTCCATCGCTGCGGCCAAGCAGGAGCCCGGCAGCGCCCTGAGCTTCTATGCCGTCTGGCTGCTCGCAGCCATCGCGCTGGTCGTGCTGCCGCTGGTGTTCGGCGCCGGCGGCTCGCTGACCTCGTTCTGCCTGATCGGCATCGCGATCATCTTCGCGCTGTCCTACAACATCCTGCTCGGCCAGACCGGGCTGCTGTCGTTCGGGCACGCGGTGCAGTACGGCCTCGGCGGCTTCCTCGCCGTGCATGTCATGAATGCGGTCGCGAGCCACAACTGGCCGATCCCGCTGCCGGTGATCCCGCTGGTCGGCGGCATCGGCGGCATGGCATTCGCCCTCCTCGTCGGCTGGGTGATGACCAAGCGCGCCGGCACCGTGTTCGCGATGATCTCGCTCGGCATCGGCGAACTGGTCGCCTCGTCGTCGCTGATCCTGCGCAGCGTGTTCGGCGGCGAGTCCGGCATCACCACCGACCGCACCTCGCTGATGCCGATGTTCGGCTGGACCTTCGGGCCGCAGACCCAGGTCTACTACCTGATCGCGTTCTGGGTGATGGTCTCGGCGATCGCGATGTACGCGCTGACCCGCACGCCGCTCGGGCGGATCTGCAACGCGGTGCGCGACAATCCGGAGCGCGTCGAGTTCATCGGCTACGATCCGCATGTGGTGCGCTATCTCGCCTACATGTTCGCAGGCTTCTTTGCCGGCATCGCCGGCGGGCTGGCCGCGATCAATTTCGAGATCGCCAACTCGGCCTATCTCGGCGCGACGCAATCGGGCCTCGTGCTGTTCTCCGCGTTCATCGGCGGCACCGCCTATTTCTTCGGTCCGATCCTCGGCGCCATCCTGGTGACCTATCTGCAGCTCGGGCTGACCAGCGTCACCTCGGTCTGGCAGCTCTATTTCGGCATCATCTTCATCGGCATCGTGATGTTCGCGCCCGGCGGCATCGCCGGCATCCTGATGAAGCACCGTCCGCTGATCCGCGCCGGAACGCTTGGTTCCGTGATCCCGTCCTACCTGGTCGCGGCGATCCCGACGCTGGCGCTGGCGCTCGGTATCATCCTGACCATCGAGACCGTCGCGCGCTTCTCGGGCGGCGACGCGATCAACCTGCTCGGCATCCCGTTCATCGCCACGGCGCCGACGACCTGGGTCGCTGCGGCAGTCCTGCTCGTCGGCGGCTTCCTGGTCGCGCGCATCACCTGGCGGCGCGTTGCGGAAGCCTGGGATCGCGCCGCGACGGTGGCCCGTGACCGGGGGTATCTCGCATGACCGCAGCCATCCAAGTCAACGCCGTCGAGAAGAGCTTCGGCAATGTCGCCATCATCCGCGACCTCAATCTGAGCGTCGCCAAGGGCGAGCGTCACGCCATCATTGGCCCCAACGGCGCCGGCAAGTCGACGACGTTCAACCTGATCAGCGGCCACATCAAGCCGACCTCGGGCGAGATCCGCCTCAACGGCGAGGTGACCTCGGGCTTGCGGCCGTTCGAGATCAACCGGCGCGGGCTGTCGCGCTCGTTCCAGGTCACCAACGTGTTCGCCCGCATGACGGTGTGGGAGAACGTCCGCTGCGCCGTGCTGTGGGCGACCGGCCACCGCTACGCGTTCTGGAAGAACGTCGACAATCTGCCCGAGGTGAAGCAACGCACCGCGCAGATCCTCGACGACATCCATCTCAGCCATCGCCGCGACGTGCCGGCGGGACTCTTGACCTATGCCGAGCAGCGCGAGCTCGAGATCGGCATCACGATCGCGGGCGGCGCCAGCGTGATCATGCTGGACGAGCCGACCGCGGGCATGAGCCACGCCGAGACCGAGCGGGCCGTCGCGCTGATCCGCCGCCTCACCGAAGGGCGCACGCTCGTCATCGTCGAGCACGACATGAGCGTGGTGTTCGGCCTCGCCGACCGCATCTCGGTCTTGGTCTACGGCCACATCATCGCCTCCGGCACGCCCGAGGAGATCCGCGGCAATCCGAAGGTCAAGGAAGCCTATCTCGGCGAGGAGGTCGACTGATGCTCGAGGTCAGGAATCTTCACGCCTATTACGGCAAGAGCCACATCCTGCAAGGCGTCGATCTCGACATCGCGGCCGGCGAGGTCGTCAGCCTGCTCGGGCGCAACGGCGTCGGCCGCTCCACCACCGTCAAGGCGATCATGGGCGAGGTGCCGCCGCAGGGCACCATCCGCTTCAAGGGCCAGGACATCGCGGGCCTGCCGAGCCACAAGATCGCCCGCCTCGGGCTCGGCTACGTGCCGGAGCATCGCGACATCTTCCCCGGACTGACCGTTCGCCAGAACCTGATCCTCGGCATCAAGGACCCGCGCCGCCCCGGCAAGTGGCGGCTGCAGGAGATGCTCGACATGTTCCCGAACCTCGCCGCGCGCGCCGACACGCCGGCGGGCGTGCTGTCGGGCGGCGAGAAGCAGATGCTGACCACCTGCCGCACGCTGCTCGGCGACCCCGAACTGATGATGATCGACGAGCCGACCGAAGGCCTGGCGCCGCTGATCGTGCAGCAGGTCGGCGAATTGATCGCGCGGATCGCCAAGGCCGGCGTCGCGATTCTCCTCGTCGAGCAGAAGCTGTCGATCGCGATGAAGATATCGAACCGCGTCTACATCATGGGCCACGGCCGCGTCGTGTTCGAAGGCACCCCCGACCAGCTCAAGAGCAATGCGGCCGTTCGCGAGGAATGGCTCGAGGTGTAGCCGGGCACCGGCCGCGCCAGAGGCCTCTTTCTCGACCAGAGCACTGCATCGGCCTACTGACCTTTCGGCTCGTCGAAATACTGCCCGAGCAGCCGGTAGGCCCAGAAGGCTTCGTCGTTTCCCGCACTCCTGCGCAATTGCTCCGGTGTGAAGCCGGTGTGGCGGCGCATTTGTCGGATCATGTGCGCCTGATCGGCAAATCCGGACGCGGCTGCGAGGCCGGCCCAGTTCACCTCGCCGTCCTGGATTGCCTCGTGCAATTTGGCATAGAGCTGCTCGGTATGGCCGAGGCCCTGCAGGTCCCTCTGACTGGCGCCGGTCCATGACCTAACCCGCCGTGCGATTTGCCGCGCACTGCGCCCAAGGTCGGTCAGCGCGGCCCTGACCACGAGGCTTCTGCTCCAGTCCTTGGTCCATCGCATCGGCCCGGCTCCGGCGGGGCGCGCGCTTGCCCACATGACCGCGATCTTGTCCTTGAGAACCGCGAGCGCTGTTTCGGCTCCATCGCACTGAACGGCACCGAGGAAGTCGCGGCAAAGCGCCAGCATCGGCGGTGGCAGCACCTGCTCCGCTGGCACCGTGCGCCCGGTGAATGTACTCAAGTCGAGCCCGGTCATCGCAGAAAACGCGTCAGGATAGAATGCGATCGTAATTGCAAAGGTCTCGCCGGGGTTCCAGGTGACGACCGGCCCGAGCTGCGTCCCGGAGAAAGCAAGTGTGGGCATCACTGCTCCGGTCCAGGGACGCACCATCTGGTCTGGCTGATCGATCCGATGCCAGTCACCGGCGAGCACCCACGTCACGGAGCAGAGCGGCGCCGCCGGGAAGAAATTGAACCGTTGGGCCTGATCGAGCGCGACGCCCCGCGTATCCCGAATGATCGTACAGAAGACGCAACCCGCAATCGACGGACCCGGCCACACGATCTGAGAGCTGGTCGTCGCAGTCACTGCAGCGCTTCCCGGGAGGCCTGGCATCGTTCGAGCGTGTCCGAACCGTTCAATACAGGAACAGTCGACGTCTGGCACGTTGAAAGCAATCGCGAATTGTCGAACGACCCGCCTCCATGGAGAGCAGGCTCAGATGGAATTGGCCGGCAATGATACGTCCTTGCTCGAAATCAGCAATGAGCTTGCGGACAAGGGATTTTTCGTCACCTCCGTCGACGACATGATCACGTGGGCCCGCACGGGGTCGGTCTATTGGGTGACGTTCGGACTTGCCTGCTGTGCGGTCGAGATGATGCAGGTCATGATGCCGCGCTACGACCTGGAGCGGTTCGGGTGCTTCCCGCGGGCGTCGCCCCGGCAGAGCGACCTGATGATCGTCGCCGGCACGCTAACCAACAAGATGGCGCTCGCGCTGCGCAAGATCTACGATCAGATGCCGGAGCCGCGCTATGTGATCTCGATGGGATCGTGCGCCAACGGTGGCGGCTATTATCATTATTCATACTCGGCGGTGCGCGGCTGCGACCGCATCGTGCCGGTCGATATCTACGTACCCGGCTGCCCGCCGACGGCGGAAGCGCTGCTCTACGGCGTGATGCTGTTGCAGAAAAAGATTCGACGGACCGGCACCATCGAGCGCTAAATGACTGTTGCCGGACCTGCACCGCAAGCACTGCATTGGGCGGACGGCCGGCGCCGGCGCAACGACGATTGGATTCGGAGTTCGCATGAACGTTGTTGAATGCGATGTACCATCCGGAGGCTTGCTCAGCCGCGAGGCTGTCGAGCAGGCCTATTTCCGTGACTCCTACCGGACGCCGCTCAGCCGCATCGAGCTTGGCATCATCGATATCTTCTTCGGCATTTTCGCCCATCATCCATTGTGGATGAAGCTGCTCCTGATCGCGCGCAACAAGGTCGCCTCCCTTGCAGGCCTGGATACACCGACCGCGTCCGAAATCTTCCATGTCGAGGTGAAGGACCGCTACGCCGTCGGCGACACGATCGGCGTCTGGCCGATCTTCGCGCTGGGCGAGAATGAGATCGTCGCCGGCCGCAACAACAAGCACCTGGATTTCAGACTGTCGGTCCTCAAGGTGCCCGACGGCGACGGAGCCAGCGTGATCGTCTCAACCATCTGCACGGTCCATCATTGGTCCGGCAAGGTGTATCTTTTCTTCGTCGTTCCGTTCCACAAATATGGCGTCCGCAAGCTGATGGCAAACGCGCTGATGGCTGGGAGGTTGTGACGTGCCTCTGACCCGGATGAGAGTCTGACCCGGATGAGACAATGGCTGCCGTGAACCGGCCCTACCTGAGCGATATTCATCCGGGCGACTGGGTAGATCGCCGATTGCCGACCGCGTGGCGGCCATTCACACGACTGGCAAGGCTGGATCGCCCCGTCGGAATATGGCTGACGCTGTTTCCCTGCTGGGCCGCATTGAACCAGGCGTCGCACGGTTTCCCCGATCTGCGCCAGCTCGCGATCTTCTCCCTTGGCGCCTTGCTGATGCGAAGCGCCGGTGCCACCGCCAACGACATTGCCGATCGCAAGTTTGACGGCCACGTCGAGCGGACGCGCCTTCGCCCCCTGGCAAGCGGTCAAATCGGCACACGACACGCCTTTGTCTTTCTGGCCGTTCAGCTTGCGCTTGCGGCGTGCCTCCTGTTCTTTCTGACCCCCGACGCGCGCCTGGTCGCGATTTGCGTTCTGCCGCTCGTGTTCATCTATCCGTTTTGCAAGCGCGTCACCCATTGGCCGCAGGCCGTGCTGGGTGCGGCGTTCAATTGGGGAATGCTGATGGCGTGGGCCGAGATCGCAGGACACATCCCGGCAGGAGCCGTGCTGATGTGGATCGGGGCCATCACGTGGCAGATCGGTTACGATACCGTCTATGCCTATGTCGACGTGAAGGACGATACCCGCCTCGGTCTGAAATCGACGGCAATTCTGTTCGGCCGGCACGGCAAGGCCTGCATCGGCCTGTTCTACGGCCTGACCGTCCTGGCCTGGTCGATCGGGGGCTGGTTGCTGGGCATGTCGATGCCTTACGCCCTTGGAATGCTGGTCATCGCCGCGCATCTTGCCTGGCAGACCTGGCAGCTGGACCTTGCCCGACCCGAGGTGAGTTTCCGGCTGTTCCTCTCGAATGTTCTGACCGGAGCACTTCTGGCCTGCGCGGCATTCTGCGGAACATGAAGGGCGACGAGCCGACCGAAGGCCTGGCGCCGCTGATCGTGCAGCAGGTCGGCGAATTGATCGCGCGGATCGCCAAGGCCGGCGTCGCCATCCTCCTGGTCGAGCAGAAGCTGTCGATTGCGATGAAGATCTCGAACCGGGTCTACATCATGGGCCACGGCCGCGTCGTGTTCGAAGGCACCCCCGACCAGCTCAAGAGCAGTGCGGCCGTTCGCGAGGAATGGCTCGAGGTGTGAGGCGGGTGACGGCGGATCGACGAAGCAATCGAGCGTCCGCGTAGCAGCGCCATCAGTCAGTTCGCGAACACGATCCAGACCAGCGCGACCAAGAGACTGTGGAAACAAATGATCGAAGCCAGGAATAGCCAGTCGTCTCTGGTCATCGGGCCGAAGGCCTCGGCCGAAGCGCGGCGACAGCGACGCGCGAGCTGGGAAAGGAGGTTCGACCGCATGGAACTGCCCTAGCGGAGGACGATCCGCCAGGTCTTGCTAGTCTGTGCCAGCTACTTGATACCTCGTGTCAGCCGATCACCGATCGCCATTCGAACTGCGATAGGCCCTCGGCGTCAGGCCGGTCCAGCGGACGAACGCATGTGTGAAGGAAGAGACCTCGCTGTAGCCCAACAGCCATGCGATTTTGGAAATCGGCAGTTCCTCATCTTCGAGGTAATGGCGGGCAAGTGCGGTTCGAAACGCCTCGAGAACGTCTGAAAAGCCCACCCCCTCCGACGACAATGCTCGAGCGAGAGTTCTCCGGCTCATGCCAAGACGACGCGCGACCGCCTCGGCATTGGCTTTGCCGTGCGGAAGCAATTGGGCGATGTGTCCTTCGACGCGAGACCGCACGCTGCTTCGTCGTGATGCCCGGTTACGAAGCGCTTCGTCGGCATATTGAAGCAACATCCTGTTGAGATGCAAATCCGCACCCACGACAGGCAATGCGCCGATCCGGGACGGAAACAAGAGCTCGTCCCTGTCCGCTGCAAATTCGATCTCGCATCCGAGAAGAGATCGCACATCCAACGGCGTTTCTCGTCTGGCGTGCCTCAGCTTGATTTGCTTCGGGACCAGCCTGCCGTCAGTCAGTGCGCGGCAAATACGGATCAGCGTAACCAGCCAGAATTCCGCATGGTGACGATCCGACGACCGATCGATGTTGACATATTCGAACCCGATGGCGAAGCCGCGATCCAGAGAGCTCCGCAACCGCACACCCTCGTTGTTAATCGCGCAGTAGCGTCCGCCGATTCGCAAGGCGTCAACGAGATGCTCCGATGAAGCCATGACGTAGTACAGAAGCCCGATCTCGCCCAGCTTGAAGCCTTGAGCCAGATGGAGTCCGAAGCAGTCGTCCTGCAATTCCCTTGCGGCAAGTTCGAGCAGCCTGACCTGCGCTCGCGCATCGATCCGGCGCTTGCGGTCCTCGACGTCGTCGATTGCCAGGCCTGCAGCTGACACGATCGGGGCCGGATCAACCTGCGCGTCCCGCAGCCGGGCACACGCGAGACGCGCGATCCCCCCGGCAGAGCTCGGTATCGACGGCAAGGCGCTTGCAAGGCGTGTGGCGGTTTTCATTCGGCACCGAACTGTGTTCGTGGCTCAGCGTCGGGAGCTTCCGGAATCGTATTTTGACCTATGTCAAACGAGCTCATGGGTTCGGGGCATCCGGTCTGACACCATCTCGCAATTTAAAGACCCAGGATCACAAGACGCAACGGACACAAATCATCTAGCCGATTGCTTCGCGGCCACTCCATTTCTGCCTCGAAACGACGGCAGTCGGCTTCCAATGGGCCCGCGCAGGGGCGAACTCGTCATGGGCTTGGTCAAGCATGCAAACTCGCTGGGACAGGCGATTGACGCCGAAGCGAACAGCGATATGAGCTAGGTCGTGGTTGGAGAAACACCTGCCCAGCATAGCGGCATTCATCGTTCAATTCATTACATGATCATTGAAGGCGAGGCCGCCGGCACCTGGCGTTACTCGTTCTCCATCGGCGATCGCAACTTCGCGGGAACGGTTCAGGCGGTCCTGGGATTGCTGGCGGCACGCCGCGTAAGGATGAAGATCGATCGAATGTTAAGGCAAAGCGCGTCAACCGATCATCAAAGCCGGCAGCGGCCGGAGAAAGAGGCCGAGACGCCCGCTCCGCCCGTCCCACCGACCGATCCCAAGGACTAGTGCGGCTGTGCAGCCGCGCTAGCCCGGCCGGATCAGCGCCACGACATCGCCCGCGCGCAGCGTCTGGCCGGGCTTCACCGGCACCGACGCGATGCGGCCTGCCGCGGGCGAGAGCACCGAAATCTCCATCTTCATCGACTCGATGATCGCGAGAGTGTCGCCGGCTGCGACCTCGGCGCCCTCCTCGACCAGGATCTTCCAGATGTTGCCGGGCACTTCCGAGAAGGCCCCTAGCTGACCATCGGGAATACCGGTCGCGGCGACGCTCGCATCGACCGATTCCGCCGGCGCCTCGTCGAGCTTCATCTCGCGCCAGCGCTGCCGCTCGGCGTCGAACGCGGCCTGCTGCGTTGCCTTGAACGCGGCGATCGACGGCCGCGCCTCGGCCAGTGACTTCGCGTAGTCCGCGTAGGAGAATTCGCCCTCTTCGATCCTGATGTCGTACTGCCCGTGCGGGAATGCGGCGCGTGCGTCCAGGAGCTCGTCGGCGTCGACCGGGAAGAAGCGGATCTTGTCGAAGAACCGCAGCAGCCAGGGATGGCCTGATGCAAACACCCGCGTGGTGCGCCAGGTGTTCCAGACCTGGATGGTGCGGCCGAACAACTGGTAGCCGCCCGGCCCCTCCATGCCGTAGATGCACATATAGGCGCCGCCGATCCCGACCGCGTTCTCCGGCGTCCAGGTCCGCGCCGGATTGTACTTCGTGGTCACCAGCCGATGCCGCGGATCGAGCGGGGTTGCCACCGGCGCGCCGAGATAGACGTCGCCGAGGCCGAGCACGAAGTAATCGGCGTCGAACACGATACGACGGACATCGTCCTCGCTCGCAAGGCCGTTGATGCGCCGGATGAACTCGACATTCGACGGACACCAGGGCGCGTCCGCGCGCACCAGCTCCTGATATTTGCGCATCGCAAGCTCGGCCTCCGGATCGCGCCACGACAGCGGCAGATGCACGGTGCGGCTCGGCACCCGCATCGCATCGACCGGCGGCAATTCGCGCTCGATCCGCTTGAGCACGTCGAGCAATTTTCCGCGCGACAACGCTGTGCCGTCATAATGGATCTGCAGCGAGCGGATGCCGGGCGTCAGATCGATCAGGCCGCCGAGCTTCGCCTCCTCCAGCGCCTGCGCCAGCACATGCACGCGCAGCCGCAGCGCGATGTCGAGCTCCATCGGGCCATATTCGACCAGGAGATTGTCGTCGCCGGCGCGGCGATAGACCACCGGGATCGGGCCGTCATCATTGCGACCGACGATCGCCGATCCAAGTTCGGGCGCGCGCAGCACCGTGGGGCCGGCAACCGGATCGTCGCGTTTGACCGGCACGAAGCGGACGGTGTCGCCGGGCCGGAGCTGGCCGACCTTCCAGAGCTCGTCGCGCGCGACGACGGCCGGACAGACGAAGCCGCCGAGGCTCGGTCCGTCGGGGCCGAGGATGATCGGCATGTCGCCGGTGAAGTCGATCGAGCCGACGGCGTAGGCGTTGTCGTGGATGTTCGACGGATGCAGCCCGGCTTCGCCGCCATCGGCGCGCGCCCAGCGCGGCTTCGGCCCGATCAGCCGCACGCCGGTGCGCGCGCTGTTGAAGTGCACCTCATAGTTCGCCGCGAACAGCGTCTCGATATCCTCGTCGAGGAAGAAGTCCGGCGCGCCGTGCGGGCCATAGACGACGCCGATCTGCCATGCCGATGTGAGCTGCGGCCGCTCGTCCTTCGTCGCGCGCCGCGGCGCGGCAAGGCCCGGCGGCTCGGCGCCGATATGCAAGACGTCGCCGGCCTTCAGCGAGCCCGTCGCATGGCCGCCGAAGGCGCCGAGCGCAAACACCGCCCGCGACCCGAGAATCTGGGGCACGTCGATGCCGCCGCGCACGGCGAGATAGCTGCGCTGGCCCGGCCCCTTGATGCTGCCGATCGCGAGCGTCTGGCCGGCGCGCACGGCGAGCGGCTCGTCATACGCGACATCGGCACCGTCGAGCGACGCCTTCATCCGCGCGCCCGAGAGCGCGACGATCGCGTCGGTGTTGAAGCGCAAGGTCGGTCCGTTGACCGTCAGCTCCAGCGCCGTCGTTACTTCCGGATTGCCGACCACGCGATTGGCGAGGCGAAACGACCGTTCGTCCATCGGGCCGCTCGGCGGCACACCGACATGCCAGAGATGCAGCCGGCCGGGCAGTTCCTGCACCCCGCTCTGCGCCCCCGGCGCGACGACGTCGATGGTGCGCGGGCGATAGGCGAAGGCGCCGAGCACACTCGTTGCCACCTGGCCGCCGCGGAACACGTCGGAGGCTGCAATGGCACGCAGATAGTCCAGATTGGTCTCGATGCCGGCGACGACCGTATCGTCCAGCGCCTGCGAAAGCCGCGCGATCGCGGCCTCGCGCGTCTCGGCTGAAACGATGATCTTGGCCAGCATCGGATCGTAGAACGGCGACACCTCGGTGCCGGTCTCGATCCAGCCGTCGATCCGCGCATCCGGCGAAAAGCTGACCTGCGTCAGGCGGCCCGCGCTCGGGCGAAAGCCCGCGCCCGGATTCTCGGCATAGAGCCGCACCTCGATCGCAGCGCCCTTTGGCGCGAGCGCGCCCGCCTGGCCGAACACGTCCTCGCCTGCCGCCTGCCGGATCATCCATTCGACGAGGTCGACGCCGGTGACCTGCTCGGTGACGGGATGCTCGACTTGGAGACGGGTGTTCACCTCGAGGAAGTAGAAATCCTCACGCTCGACGTCGTAGATGAACTCCACCGTGCCGGCGGACTCGTACGACACGGCCTTGCCGAGCGACACCGCGGCCGCATGCAGCCGCCGGCGGATGTCGGCCGACAGTCCCGGCGCAGGCGTCTCCTCAAAGACCTTCTGGTTGCGCCGCTGCAGCGAGCAATCGCGTTCGCCGAGCGCGACCACGTCGCCCTTGCCGTTGCCGAAGATCTGCACCTCGATATGGCGGGCCCGGGCGACGAACCGTTCGAGATAGACCCGGGCATCGCCGAAGCTTGCCCGCGCGGTGCGTTGCACCGATTCGAAACGCTCGCGCAGCGTCGCCATGTCGTGGCACAGCTGCATCCCGATGCCGCCACCGCCCGCCGTGCTCTTCAGCATCACCGGGAAGCCGATCGCTTCGGCCTGCTGCACCGCCTCGTCGATGGTCTCCAGCAGCCCGGAGCCCGGCAACAATGGCACGCCGCTGCGCTCGGCGATCTCCCGCGCCTTGTGCTTGAGACCGAAGGCGTCGAGATGCTCCGGCCGCGGCCCGATGAATTTGATGCCGTGCCCGGCGAGCCGCTCGGCAAAGCGGCGGTTCTCCGACAGGAAGCCGTAGCCGGGATGCACCGCCTGCGCACCGGTCGCGAGGCACGCCGCCATGATCGCATCGACATTGAGGTAGCTCTCCGCGGCGGGCGCCGGACCGATCCGCACCGCCTCGTCGGCGTCGAGCACCGGCCGGGTGAAGCGGTCGGCGTCGGAATAGACCGCGACCGAGCCGATGCCCATGCGGCGCAATGTTCTGCCGATCCGCCCGGCGATCTCGCCGCGGTTGGCAATCAGGACCTTGCTGAACATGCCTCACGCCTCCGGCTCGACGATCGTCGCATCGAAGATCGTGACCTGGACCGGCGTCGGGAAGAATCCGTTGCAGGGATTGTTGATCTGCGGACAGTTCGAGATCAGGCACAGCACGTCCATCTCGGCGACCAGCTCGATGGCGTCGCCGGGCCTGGAGACGCCGTCGACCACGGTGAAATTGCCGGCGGGATCGATCGGTACGTTCATGAAGAAGTTGAGATTCGGCACGATGTCGCGCTTCGACATGCCGTATTTCGCGGCTTCGATCACGAAATTCTCGCGGCAGGCGTGCTGATAGCGGGTCTGGTGCCCGAACCGCACGGTGTTGCTCTCGCAGGAGCAGGCGCCCGCCGAGGTGTCGTGCAGACCGCAACTATCCGCCGTCACGCGCAGCATCACGCGGCCTTCGTTGGACATGATCCTGGTGCCGAGCCCGACATAGGCCGAGCCCTGCGCGCGCAGCGTATCCTGCCCGCTGTAGCGCTCGCCGAAATCACCGGCGCAATAGAACAGCGTGTCAACCGCCTGCTGGCCATGGCTATCGGTGATCCGCAGCGTCTGCCCTTTGCGGATGATCGCCGACCACGGCTTGCGCGCGGGAATTTCGACATCGAGAACGATGCGACCGCCGGTGCGAACAGATTGCGCGGTCATCGCACGGCTCCTTCCAGGGTCTCGCCGAGATACAGCGCGTTGTTCTCGTAGGCGCGGACCGCTTCCGCGGTGGCGGTCCGGCACAGATCGTCGGCCGCCGGCGCGGCCGCGCGATAGCGCACGATCTCCACGCCCGCCTGCGGATAGGCTTTCGCGGGATCGAGCGGATGCGGGCAGTTCGACAGCGCGATCAGAAGCTCCATCTCCGCGCGCAGATCGACGAAATCGCCCTGTTGCCGCCGCTGCTCCGACCAGACAAACTTGCCGTCGGCGTCGATCGCGACCGGTGCGAAGAAGCTGACGCAGGGATGCACGTCGCGGCGATCAAGGCCAAGCTTGGCTGCGGCGAGAATGAAATTGTCGCGCGTGTTGCGGAAATTCCCGTCGCCGTATTTGGCCAGGTTGGTCGCCGCGGTCGAGCCGCCGACCACAGCATCATGCGCGGCGCTGCTGTCCTCGATGATGCCGAGCAGCGCGCGCCCCATGTCGGACAGCAGCACCCGTCCCTTCTGCAGCCGCGCCGCCCACTGCACCTTGATGGTGTCGGCGTGGTTGAGCCGCTCGGTGGTGTCGGCGCCGTTCCAGGCGAGCAGGCTGACGGTCGACGTCCCCGACGTATTGACGATGCGCAGGGTGTCGCCACGATTCAGCCGCGTGGTCCAGTACCAGCCGGACGGGATCGTCTCACGGTGAATGACCGTGTCGGCATCGATCGGCGCGGCGTCGCGCGCGGTCGGCGCCGGCAGTGCCCGCGGCGCGTGCTCCTGCCCCGCCGCCTTCAGCTCGTTATACCGCCGGGTATGCGCCGCGATCTCGGCCTTTTGTTCCTCTGACAGGATCATGGTTGCTCCTTCAAGACGAGAGCGCCGGGCCGTCCCGGCTGATGCTCCTTGCCTGACCGGGTCGTCCCGGTCGGAGCTGGTTGAACTGACGACCGCAACTCCGCGCTGCGGCGCGGGAATATCTCGAGGTCGCGCGACACGGTGGCGCCGTAGCGGTCGCGCTCCTCAGGCCGGTTGCGCTGCCGCTCCAGCGCGATCACGCGCGTCGCGAGCCCGAAGGCCTCGCTGAGGTCATGCGTCACCATCACGACGGTGAGATGGGTCTCGTTCCAGAGCCGCTTCATCAGGAGGTGAATGTCGGCACGAATACCCGGATCGAGCGCACCGAACGGCTCGTCGAGCAGCAGGATCTTCGGGCCGCGCATGATCGCCTGCGCCAGCGCGAGCCGCTGCTGCATGCCGCCCGACAAGGCGGACGGATATTTACTCTCCTGGCCGGCGAGCCCGACCTCGGCGAGCAGCTTCATCGCTTCGTCGGTGGCAGCGCGGCGCGCGGCGCCGAACAGCCGGCCGGTGAATTTGGCGTCGCGCAGTTCGCGGCCGAGCATGACGTTCTGCAGCACTGTGAGATGCGGAAACACCGAGTAGCGCTGGAACACCACGCCGCGGTCGGCGTCCGGCTCGCCGGGCAACGGCTTGCCGTCGACCAGGATCTGCCCGCGGGACGGCTGCTCCTCGCCGAGCAGCATGCGGAGCAGCGTGGTCTTGCCGCAGCCGGACGGGCCGACCAGCGCGATGAAGGCGCGCGGCTCGACCTCCATCGTGATGCGCTCGAGCACGATGTGGTCGCCATATTCCTTCCACACGTCGTCGAAACGGATCGCGCTCATTCCGCCCTCACCGAGGCAAACCACGGAAACAGTTTCCGCTGCGTGACGCGCAGGCCGACATCGATCAGGAACGCCAGCAGCGTGATCCAGGCGACGTAGGGGATGATGACGTCCATCGCGAGATAGCGGCGGACCAGGAAGATCCGGTAGCCGAGCCCGGAATCGGATGCGATCGCCTCGGCCGCGATCAGGAACAGCCACGCCGGCCCGAGCTGCAGGCGCAACACGTCGATCAGCCGCGGCAGGGTTTGCGGCATCGCGACGCGAAGCGCGATCTGCCAGGTCGAGGCGCCGAGCGTCTGTGCCTTGACGATCTGCTCGCGCGGCAGCTCCTGCACCTTCATGGCGAGGTCGCGGATCATGCAGGGCAGCGTTCCGATCACGATCAGCGCGATCTTGGAATTCTCCCCGAGCCCCATCACGATGAACAGGATCGGCAACAGCGCCAGCGGCGGCACCATCGAGGTGACCGACACGAACGGCCCGAGCAGGGCATTGGCGCCCGGCAACAGTCCGATCACGATGCCGAGCACCAGCGCCGCCACCGTCGAGATCGCCAGCGCCGAGCCCAGCCGCCCCAGGCTGGCGACGGTGTCGGAGGCCATCAGATAGCCACCGGTGCGCGGATCGACCTCGAACGCCATCTGCTTGACGGCCTGCACCATGCTGGGCAGCGCCGGCAGCAGCTTGTCGTTGGGGTTTTGCGCGAGCCGCGCGCTGGAGCCGGCGAAGTAGGCGATTGCGACCAACAGGAACGGCAGCGCGAGCAGATAGAACCGCGTCTGCCGTCCCGGCCGTATGTTCACGAGTCGCATGGTCGGCTCCTGCCTGATGCGGCACTACATAGTCACAGCTTGCCCTTGGCGGCTTCGTCCATGTAGGTCGGGTCGAAGCGCAGCTTGACGTTCGCCTTGTCGCCGAGCACCGACTTGTCGGCGAGCTCGATGCCGACCGCGTCGGCCGACTTCGCACCCTTGCCAAGCAGGTCCTTCTCGAACAGGAACTTGCGCACGCGATCCATGGTCACGCCGACCGTCTGGCTGCGCGTGAAGGCTTCGGCATCGGTCGCCTTGTCGAACAATTTTGTGGTCGAGAGCTGGCTGTCGAAGCCGGCAAGGTCGGTGCCGGAGGCCTTGGCCATCGCTTCCTTGGCGGCCTTCGCGGCAGGATCGTCCGCCGTCATTTTCGACAGCGTCTCGTACCAGATGCCGACCAGCGCCTTGGCGAAATCCGGATTGTCCTTGGCGACCGCGGTGTTCACCACCATCAGGTCCATGATCTCGCCGGGGATCTGCGAGGAATCGAACACCTTCTTCGCATCGGGCGAGCCGAGGATTTCCGTCACGATCGGATTCCAGGTCACCACCGCGCTGACGTCAGGCGTCTTGTAGGCCGCCGCGATATCGGCGTCGGAGGTGTTGACGACCTTGACGTCCTTCTCGCTCAGCTTGCTGGTCTCGAGCGCGCGCGCCAGCAGATAATGGGACACCGAGAACTCGACCAGATTGACGGTCTGCCCCTTGATGTCAGCGAGACCGGACTTGTTCTTGAGGATCACGGCATCATTGCCGTTGGAGAAATCGCCCATCACGACCGCTGTCGTGTCGACGCCGCCGGCTGCCGGAATCGAAAGCGCGTCCATGTTGGTGATGGTGACGGCGTCATAGCCGCCGGCGGTGTACTGGTTGATCGATTCGACGTAGTCGTTGAACTGCTTGACCTCGATCGCGATGCCGTATTTGTCGGCCCATTTCTTGACGATGCCGGTGTCGGCCGCATAGCCCCACGGCATCCATCCGACATAGATCGACCAGGCGACCTTGAAGCTTTTCTTCGGCGCGGCGTCGGCCGCAGGCGCAGCCGCCAGCGCGACCGCGCAGCCGATGACAACAGAGCGAAAGAAGAAAACGAATTTGTTCATTGCCGATCCCTCTTGCGAAATTTCACAAAAAGGGACTGGCGAAAAGACCATCGCTCCGCCAATCCCTTGGCTGACGAGGTCTCCCGGGCTTTTATCCCGCCGTGCACCTGCGGGGATGTCTCCCCCGCAAGCGGCTGCTCTCGGACCAGCATCTTGCTTCGCAAGATCGGAACCCTAGCGGCCAACTCGACGCCATTGATGCACGAGGCGTGCCAGCCGAGCGGCAATTGAATCTCATGAGATTTTTTCGCACGCACTGCGCCGCAGCGACGATGCCTTGCTCAAAGATTGCGCAGACCTGCTCAGAATTGGTTCTGTCCTTTCACCACCGGCGTCAGCAGGATCACACGATGGCTGATGTCGAGGGGAGTTCGATGCGCAAGCTTCTGAGCATTCTGTGCGCCGGCCTCTGGCGCGGGCTGCACGGCCGGTTCGGCCTGGTGCCGAAGTCCGACGTGAAAGGCTGATCGCAAGATCGCAAAAAAGGAGCCCCGCTCTGCAGCGGGGCTCCTGTCCAAGGATTCTATTTCGGATCCTATTTCCGATCGGAATTTTGCGCCGGCGTCTGCGGGCTTTGGCCTGAGCCTGACGACGGCGGATTGTTGTTCTGGTTGGGCTGGCTGGGCTGCGCATCCCGGCCGGCATTTGGCTGGTTGCCGCTGCCCTGACCGACGGTCGACTGGTCCTGCGGTGCAGCCTCGCCCGTCGTATTCTGCTGCGGTGCCTGCTGCTGAGCGGACGGCTGATTTCCGCTCTGGCCGGTTGTCGACTGGTTCTGCGGCGAGTTCGCCTGACCCGTGGTCTGCCCGGTCGTATTCTGCTGGGCAGGCTGCTGAGCGCCGGTCTGGCCGGTCGACTGGTTCTGCGGCGCGTTGTTGGTCTGACCGGTCGTCTGTCCAGTCGTGTTCTGCTGGGTGGGGCTCTGGCCGACCGTCGACGACGCGCCCGCGCCCTGACCGATCCGATCCGACAGGCCAAGTGCGGTCACCGTGCGCGTGTCGACGCTGCCGCTGGTCGTGATGCCCTCTCGACGCTGGAAGGTGATCAGCGCCTCGCGGGTCCGCGATCCCAATACGCCGTCAGCCTCGCCGACCAGCAGGCCGCGGTCGATCAGCACCTGCTGCACCTCGCGGATCTGCTGCGGGTTCAGGTCCATCATCGCAACGCTACCGCCACCACCACCGCCGCGATGGCTGAAGCGCGTCCGCGGTCCGACCGGGACGACGTCGACGACACGGCGCTCGCGATCGAGGAATACGACCTCATCCTCGACGACGAAGAAGCTGTCGTCGCGATAATACGGGAACGCATCGATCAGCGCCGGGAAGGCGGCGACCGACACCACGTTGAACCTCCGCGGCACCACCACGCCCGGATTGACCGCGAAGTTGATCGTGCCGACATTGACGCGCGGGGCGTTACGCGCCGACAGCACCGAGCGCTGGATCGTGCTCTGCTGTTGCGCGGTCACAGTGCGCCCCGCCTCGGTCTGGACCGTGGCGTTCGACTGGGCCTGGGTCTGAGCGGTTGTCCCGGTTTGTCCCTGAGCCTGACCGGTGGTCTGTCCGGAGTTCATCCGGTTTTGCGTCGTGCCGGACTGCGGAGCGGCCGCGCCCGTGGTCTGGCCGGCTCGCGTATTCGGGGCTGCCGTTGTGCCCTGGCCGATGGTCGTATTCGTGCCCTTTGCTTGGCCCGTGGTCGTGCCCTGGCCGGTCGTCGTGTCCGCCTTGCCTTGAGTCTTGCCTTGAGCCTTGTCCTGAGCCGTCCCCTGGCCGGTCGTGGTGCCCTGGCTGCGGTTCGCGCTGTTGGCGCGATTCTCCTGCTGCTGCTGGCTTTGCCGCGTCGTGGCGCTGCCGCGTTCGCGGGATTCAGATCGTCCCATCTGCTCGCGCTGGTTTCGGCTCTGGCCGACGGTCTGCTCTTGCTTGCTCTGGTCTTGCTTGCTCTGGCTGCGCTGACCCTGCTCGGCGCGGCCGCTCTCGCGGGCCTGGCCGGTGGTCTGGCTGCGCTCGGCCGCACCGCGGCCCATCTGACCTTCGGCCCGACCGCTCTCTCGTGCGCCTTGGCTTTCTCGTGCGCCGCCCTGGCCGCGGCCGACCGTCATGCCTTCACTTCGCGACGCCCCGGGACTGCCATGCATTGCGCCGCCGGAACTGCCGCTCGACGGGCCTGCGGATCGGCCGTGTTCACCACCGCCACCGCCTGCGCCGACGCTTCCGCCGCCACCCACGCTGCCACCGCCGCCCTCGCGCATGCCTTGCGCCGAAGCGAGACTGACGCCGGCCAACAGCACGGCCGTCGTCAGCAGAAACCTGCTCTTCATGATCTTGCTCTGCATTACCGATTCCTCCTGGAGTTTGGCGGCTACCCGGATTGCGAAGCCGGCGCCAATGGCCGGCACGCTCCGCACCGCGGCCGCATTCCAACAAAGCCGGCGAGGACGCGGCACAGCCGTGCGCGCTTTTCGCCGGTGAACTGTGAGAAAACGGCGTCGCCGCCCGCACCGTTCCTAGATGCCGGCGCGACGCGACATTTCGCACCAAGGGAACTGCCGCGCGATCATCCCTTCAGGAACCGATGGCCGCGCTTTCCCGTTTTGAAATGAAGGGTGGGTTCGCCGTCACGTCGATGTTCAGCGAGCTCGCGCGGATTATCATCCGCTGCGACCGGCGGAAGATCGGAACAGGTTCCGTTCGGCTTTGAACATTTGCTTCGCCGTCAACGGCAGCACCGCTGTGCCCATCTCGCCAGCGAGGCTTGTTGCAGGCCCGGGTTCGTTGCAGGCGCCGCCATTCGCAACCAATGCCACTCTGCCCCGTTGACCGGCTGGGCAATCATCATCGAGGAGGATCCCATGAGGAAGACAGGCCTTGTTCTTGCAACCGTCGGTGCGCTTGGGGTGAGCGCCATCGCAGCCCCGGCGCCCGCCGAAGCACGGTGGGGACACGGCGGGTGGGGGTGGGGTCCCGCGCTCGCAGGCGGATTGATTGCCGGCGCAGTCGTCGGCGGCCTCGCCTCGTCAGCTTACGGCTATCCGGGCTATGCCTATGGTTACGGCTATCCCGGCTACGGTTACGGCTATTCGCCCGCCTATTACGGCGGCGGCTATGCCTATGATGACGGCTATTACGCTGCGCCGTATCGTTGGGGCGGCGGCTACACCACGACATATTATAGCGGATACCGGCCGGCCTATTACGGCTACCGCTATCGTCACGTGGTGCGCCCGGCATACGCCTATTATCGCGGCGGCTACCCGCGCTGGCATCATCGCTGGCGTCATTGGTGAGATCGGCCGGACCGACGCGGCGCGGCCAGCCAGGCTGACCGGCGACGGCATGGGTCGACCGGGTTGAGCGGCAGCGCTACCCGGCGACCCGCAGCGCGGTCACCGCGACGCAGGCATTGCCCAGCGGAATCAGAACCACCTGTGCGCCGTTCGGCAGCGCCATCGTCGCGAGATCACCGAGCGCGCCGGTCTGTCCGTTGAGCTTGGCGAGCTCGGCGGCAACCGTCGAGCAATTCTCCGTCCGCGGCGTCACCCGCACCAGATTGCCTTCGCAGGACGATCCAACCGGCGCGGCAAACACGATGCCGGCGGCCTGCTGATTGGCGGCGGGGGTGGCCTGGCTGGGCTGGCTGGGTGCGAGCGCGACCAGCGACTGCACCGAATGCGAATTGCCGGCCTTGGCGTCCCACTGCGACTGCGCGGTGTAATTGGAGTTCATCGCGAGGCCGCGGCCGAGCGTCCCGAACAGATTGGCGCAGGTCACGATGTTGCCCTGCCGCGCGTGCTCGTCGAACACCGTCGGTTGCTGGCCCGCCTGCTGCGGCGAAACGGATGCCGCGGCAGACGGCAGCGTCGGCGTTTCCTGCGGGCGCTGTTTGTGCGGCTGCGGCTTTGCGGCGGCGGCGGGCTTCTTGGCCGGCGCGGGCGTCGCCGGCTGCAGCGGCATCGGCTGCGACTGCGCCGGCTGCATCTGCTGGGCATAGCCCACGACGCCGGCTGCACTGAGCGCCGCCACGACGACCGCCGTGAAAATCAGGATGGGGGTCTTCAGTCGCATCGACGTATTCATCCTCTCGTCCCGCACTTCGATGCGTCGCTCCGGATTCCGGATCCGCATGCAGCTTGTCGTCTCATTTCAGTTTCGCCAGCACGCCTGACAGTCCGTCCAGCGGCGCCTCCAGCGCGATCGGCCCTTGCGGCAGCTGATAGGACACGCGGCACGGCGTCGCCGCGCGGATGTGTCGCCTCAGCACATTGCCGATCGCGACCGTGGCGAAGCAGAAACTGCCATCGCAGCGGTCGGTCTGCGCGACGATGCGGTCCGGACTGTCGCCCATCGCGAGCTCGATCTGCGCGCCGACCCCGGCGGCGGCGGGAATCCGCATCGCCATCAGCGGTTTGCCGTCGGCTGTCGCGATCAGCGACCAGTTGAAGGCGACCGCGCCCTGCGCGTTGACGATCGATTGCGTGACGTTGCAGACGCGGCGCTTCGATTTGAGACTCTCGTCGCAAATCAGGGTCCAGTTCTTGAACGGCTGGATCATCCGCCTGAACTCGCCGAGCGTCTCGCCCTCCGGCACCACGACGTCCGACGGCTTCACGGCGTAGGCGGCAGGCGGTGCGCCCTGCGCGGCCGCGTTCGCCGCCGCCCCGAGCCAGATCGCCAAAGCCAGACACGCCAGCCGCCTCGTCGCCGTCAGGGTCAATTGAGCGTCAGGCTCACGCCGGCGCTGACGCCCCAGTCGCCGCCGGCGGTGGTTGCCGCGGCGTTGGTGCGCAGCTTGCCGTTCTCGCTGGTGTAGCCGATGCCGAAGGCGAGCGCGCCCTGGCTGCGCCAGACGCCGCCGCCCGCCGAGGCGCTCACCTTGCCGGGCCGGTCGTCATAGCGCAGCGATGCGGCGGCCATGCCGATCGCGGCCGCCCGCCAGGCGTCCTGCCGTACCTCGCCGATCTGGCCGTTGAGCTGCTGGAACGCGCTGTTGAGCTGATTGACGTTGACCGCATCGGTGCCGAGGACGCCGGGCGCCACGTTGCTGATGGTCACTGGCGCGCCGTTGCCGCTGTTCAGCGTCAGCTTGTTGGTGGTGTTGCCGGAACCGTCGGAGTCATAGCGGATCGAGCTCGACGCAACCGCCTGGAGCTGGCTGACATTGACCGCATCGGTCGCCGCCGAGCCCGCGGCAACGTTGGTGACGCGGCGTTCGGCGCCGGACGCGCCGACCGACACTTCGCCGGTCGCAACGCCGGCGACGGTCTTGCCGACGACCGGCGTATAGGCCGCATCGCTCAGATTGGCCGTGGTGGTCGCGTTGGCGCCAAGCGCCAGCGAGTTGGCCGCCGTCGCCTTGGCGCCGGCGCCGATCGCGACCGAGTTGTCGGCCGACGCGGCCGAGCCGTTGCCCATCGAGATCGCATTGCTACCGCTCGCGACCGACTGCGGCCCGATCGCGACGCTCTCCGCGCCGGTCGCGATGGAATCCGCCGCGGTCGAATTGGCGTGGAAATATTTCACGCCGCCACCGCCGGTCGAGATGTTGCTCACCGTGGTGTAGAGAGCGGCAAGCGAGGTGTTGGTGGCCCAGAGCTGCGAGCCGTTGATCGCGTCGGTCGAGGTCTGGGTGATCTGGCCCGCGGCCACGTTGGTGATGGTGCGCTCCGCACCGGCGCTGCCGACACTGACGGTCGAGGTCGGCGTCGTGCCGGCGAAGTTGTAGGTGGTGCCGCCGATCGATGTGCTCGAAGTCGCGACCACCGCCTGTGTGGTCGAATTGGCGCCGAGCGCAACGTCGCCGGCCTGCGCCGTCGCCTTGGCGTTCGGACCGAGCGCAACGCTGGTCGGGTTGGTGGTCTGGGATCCGGCGCCGATCGACACCGACTGGACGCCGCTCGCCTGGGCATTGGTGCCGAACGCGATCGAATCGGCGAAGTTGGACACCGAATTCTGGCCGATCGCGATGCCGCCGGGCGCGGTCTGCGCCACGGTTGCGCCAAAGCCCATGCCGATGCCGTTGTCACCGTTGACCACGGTCGCGGGGCCCACCGCGACCGAGTTGTTGCCGACCGCGAGCGAGTCGGCGAGCGTCGAGTTGGCGTGGAAGTATTTCGTCGTCGTGGTCGCGAACGACGTCAGTGCGCCGGTCAGCTGCCGCACGGTGACGGCGTCGCTGTCTTGGGTGCCGTCGGCCACATTGGTGATCTGCCGGTAGCTCGTCGCGTTGCCGACCGACACCGCGCC
>NZ_JADFUD010000061.1:0-49001 GCF_054820065.1 Bradyrhizobium sp. UFLA06-06 | reverse complement strand
AGTTCGTCGGCAGCGTCAGATGTGTATAAGAGACAGGGCCAATTGACATTCGGCCGCGGACTGCCAGACTTCGCGGAAAATTAGGGGTGGAGACCTCTGGATGGCCAATCTTTCGGCCTCAAATCACGTCGCCCGTGTTTTGTCGGCGGCCAACCAGGTGGCCGGCGTCGACACCGAGACACGGATTGCCGCGTCCTGGCGGCGCTGCGTGGTCAGTCACAATCTCGATCCGGCCCGGCGCGGCCCGCCGCAGACCCTGACCGAGGCCGAGGTCCGACACCTCGCCGAGCCGATGGAGGATTTGATCCAGGTCGCGATCCCCGAGCTCGAGGACCTCGCCCGCGTGCTCCACGACTCCGGCTACTGCGTCAACCTCGCCGATCCCAACGCCACCATGCTGGTGAGCCGGCTGCCCGGGGGCGACTATGCGCGGATGTTCCTGGAATGGAAGATCTACACCGGCTCGAACTTCGCCGAGACGTTCGAGGGCACCAACGGGCTCGGCACCGCGCTCGCCGAGCAGCGGCCGATCCTGGTGCATGGCGACGAGCATTTCCGCGAGCAGTGGCACATGTTCACCTGCGCGGTGTCGCCGCTGTTCGATCATGCCGGCCGCCTCGCCGGTGCCGTCAACATCACCTCGTGCCGCAGCGACCTCGGCCGCAGCGCGCATGAACTGGCGCTCGCCGTCACCACGGAGGCGACGCGGCGGATCGAGCAGTCGTTCTTCCGCCGGCGCTACCGCGCCTCCTGGATCGCGATGCTGCCCGGCGACGGGCACGGCATGCTGGCCTATGACGACGACCGCCGCGTGGTCGGCGCGTGCCGCACCGCACGCGCGGCGTTCGGCCTGACCGACGCGATGATCGAGGACGGCATCGACCTGTCGCATCTCATTCAACTGGACGATCGCGCGACGCGGGCCGCGGACGAGCCGGTCGCGCTGCGCCGCGCCGACGGCACGCCGTGGGGACGCGGCCATCTGGCGCCGCCGATGCGGGCGCGTTCGCCGCGTCCACCATCCACGCCGCCGCGCGAAAAGCCGGCCGGACAGTTTTCCGGCCTGCACAGGCTGGCGGGCCGCGATCCCGTGCTGATCAAGGGCGTGAAGCGGCTGATGACGGTCGGCAATCTCGATCTGCCGATCCTGCTGCATGGCGAGACCGGCGCCGGCAAGGACGTGTTCGCGCGCGCCATCCATGCCGCGAGCAATCGCGCCGGCCGCAACTATGTCGCGCTGAACTGCGCGGCGATGCCGGAGAGCCTGATCGATGCCGAGCTGTTCGGCTACGAGGCCGGCGCCTTCACCGGCGCGCGGCGCGAGGGATCGAAGGGGCTGATCGTGCAGGCCTCTGGCGGCACGCTGTTCCTCGACGAGATCGGAGACATGCCGCTTTCGCTGCAAACCCGGCTGCTCCGCGTGCTGGAAAACCGCGAGGTCTGGCCGCTCGGCGCGCTGAAGCCTGTCGCCGTCGACATCCGCCTGATCAGCGCCACGCACCGTGATCTGGCGCGGATGGCCGAGGACGGCAGCTTCCGCTCCGATCTGTATTACCGGCTGCGCGGCATGGAGATCCGCCTGCCCGCGTTGCGCGAGCGCGCCGACCGCAAGGACGTCATCGCGCAGATCGCCGACGAGGAAGCGCCGCACTGCCGCATCGCGGCCGACGCCTGGGCGCAGCTGACGGCCTATCCGTTCCCCGGCAACATGCGCCAGCTTCGCCACGTGCTGCGGCTCGCCGGCGCCACCGCGGAGGACGGCGTCATCACCGAGGCCGATCTAGATCTGCCACCGTTCGGCGCACGCGGTGCGGAGGCCGATCACGCAGCGCGCGAGCGCACCGCGATCGTCGATGCATTGCGCGCCAATGACGGAAGAGTGACGGACGCTGCCAGGGCGCTCGGGCTCAGCCGCGCGACGTTGTACCGGAAGATCAAGGCGTTAGGGATCGCGCTGGACAGCTAGACCAGAACGGCCCCTGCTGTTCCGGCGGTGCGGGAAAGGTGATATCGTACGGTTTTCGCCTTCAACGCCACGGAGCGGGTTCCATGACACGGTTTCCCCTCGCTGTGGTCGTTGGCCTCATTGCCGCGACCATTTCGCAGCCTGCCGCCTCGGATTCTCCTGAGCAACGATTGGGCAAAGTCCATTTTGTAACATCCTGCAAGCCTGAAGCGCAGGAGCTGTTCGATCGCGCCATGCTGTATCAGCATTCGTTCTGGTACAGCGCATCGCGACGCACCTTCGAGGAGGTGCTGGAGGCCGACCCGCAATGCGCCATCGCCTATTGGGGGATCGCGCTCAGCTATCTCTACAATCCGCACGCGCCGCCGCCACCGGAAAACCTTCCGCTCGGCCTTGAAGCTGCGAAAAAAGGCCAGGCGCTGAATGCTGGCACCCCGCGCGAGCGGGAATACATCGATGCGATCGCGGCGATGTATGTCGACTACGACAAGGTCGATCACCGCACCCGCGTGCAGCGATTCCTCGCCGCCGAAGAGCAGGTCGCGACGCACTATGCCGACGATGACGAGGCGCAGATCGCCTATGCGATCACGCTCAACGTCGCGGCCTCGCCGGGCGACAAGACCTACGCCAACCAGCTGAAGGGCGCGGCGCTGCTCGAACCGATCTTCACGCGCCAGCCCGAGCACCCCGGCATCGCCCACTATCTGATCCATCTCTACGACTACCCGGCGCTCGCGGCGAAGGGCCTCCCCGCGGCGATGCGCTATGCCAAGATCGCCGAACACGCGCCGCACGCCCAGCACATGCCGTCGCACATCTTCACGCGCGTCGGCTACTGGAAGGAGTCGATCGCCTCGAACAAGGAATCCGCGCGCATCGCCAAGGAAGACGGCGAGCAGCAGGACCAGGCGCACGCGATGGACTATCTGGTCTATGCGTATCTGCAGCTCGGGCAGGACAAGGAGGCGCGTGCGGTGGTCGACGAGCTCGGCAAGCTCCAGTTCAAGCTCGACCGGTTCGCAGGCCCCTTCGCGGTGGCGGCAAGCCAGGCCCGCTATGTCTTCGAACGCGGCGACTGGAAGGGTGCTGCCGCGCTTGAAGTGCATCCGACCAAATACGCCTATGCTGACGCCATCACCTATTTCGCCCGCGCGGTCGGCGCCGCGCGCTCCGGTGACCCCGCCGCCGCCAAGGCCGATGTCGCGAAGCTGGTCGAGCTGCGCGACAAGTTGAAGGACACGAAGGACGCCTACTGGTCCAACATCGTCGACATCCAGCAGCAGATCGCGAGCGCCTGGGTGCTGTACGCCGACGGCAAGTACGACGAGGCGCTCGGCGCGATGAATGCCGCCGCGGAGGCGGAAGACAAGACCGAGAAACATCCCGTCACCCCGGGACCGCTGGCGCCGGCGCGCGAGCTCTACGCGGCGATGCTGCTCGATCGCGGCATGGCCAGGGAGGCGCTCGCCGCCTACGAGGCCGTGCTCAAGAAGGAGCCCAACCGGCTGGCGACTTATCTCGGCATGATCAAGAGCGCCAAGGCGGCCGGCGATCAGGCCAAGACGCAGGAATGCGCAGTGCAGATTGCCCGGCTCACCGCGGGCTCGGATCTATCGCGGCCGGAGCTGATCGAATTGCACCAGACGACCGGAAGCAAGCTGTGATGCCACGGACGACATGGCGCAACGGTGGTGCGGCGCTGCTCGGCGTCGTTGCGCTATCGCTTTGCCAGGTGCTGCCGGTTGGCGCGATGGAGATCCTCGGCCAGGCCGGCGTGCTCGGCGAATGGGAGCTGACCGGACATCTCACCGAAAGCGCGCCGGGCACGCCCAGGCAGTTTTCCGGACCGCTCAAGATGAAGCATGTGGGCATCTGCACGCAGGACGGACCGGACGAACGCGCCGGAGAGATCAAGCTGCAAATCACGGGTGCGGATTCGCAGGTCACGGCCGAACTGGTGCTGGACGGCGCGCCCTGCACCTACAGCGCCCGCAAGATGCGCAATTACGAGGGCACGCTGTCCTGCGAAGGACGCGCGCCCGTTCCGCTGCTGGTGTGGCTCAAATAGCTGATACCGTCACGCCGCCGGCCGCGCGCGGCGCAGCCATTCGTTCAGATCGATGCGGCCGAGGCGCGCCTCGCCGAGCGGCACCAGCGAGTGCTGCTCGACCCGGCCGCCCCAGTAGAGCGCGTCAGGATCTTTGACCACCTCGCGCGGATCGCCTTTTGCCTTCAGGTAGCGCGCCACGATCTCGTTGAACGGCGCGCGGTCGGGACCTGCGATCTCGACGATGCCGTTGCGCGGCGGCTCGAGCGCGATATCGGCGACGAGCGCGGAAACGTCCTCCGCCGCGATCGGCTGGAACAGGCCGGGCGAGAGCCTGACGGTGTTTCCAGCTGCGCTCGCATCGGCAATCGCGCCGACGAATTCCATGAACTGGGTCGCGCGGATGATGGTGTAGGCAATCCCGGACGCCTCGATCAGCTTCTCCTGCGCCACCTTGGCGCGGAAGTAGCCGTTCTCGGGCGTGCGGTCGGTCCCGACGATCGACAGCGCGACATGGTGCCTGACGCCGGCCGGCTTCTCCGCCGTCAGCAGGTTGCGGCCGGAGGTTTCGAAGAATTCCATCACCGCCTTGTCCTCGAACGACGGCGAATTGGCGAGGTCGATCACGACCGTCGCGCCGGCCAGCGCCTCCTTCAGCCCCTCGCCGGTGATCGCATTGATGCCGTTTTTCGGCGAGGCGGCGACGACGTCATGGCCGCGCTGGCGCAGAATGGCAACGGTCCTTGAGCCGATCAGTCCGGTACCGCCGATCACAACGATCTTCATGGTGATACTCCTTGTCGGTGACGAGGTTTCTCGAGACATGCTTGCCGGATTCACCGCCGGCAATCGTCATGGGTATGTCGATCCGCCGCAACTTCGATGGTTGCCGCGCGCGCGGCCGACCACGGCAGCGGGGAGAAGGATTGGTGATTCGCGCGCCCTCCTCGGTCGCTCTCTCGCATGCAACCACACTATAGCACGCCACGGCTGTTCTGATGTCGCGGAACCTGCCATCTGGTGCGTCATCTGATGCGCACGAGCCGTTGGTGGCTACGCTTGCTGAACCTTCTACCGTCGCGTAAACTAATGCGTGCGTTCCAGCCAGCGTGCTGGGGTACCGAAAGCTTCGGCCGCTGCCGGGAAATCACCGCGGGCTCTCTTTCGTGCTGCAACGCAAATGCTGGGCATGACATGTAGCCCGCTGTGCACTCCTTGATTTGATTTCAGCAAACGCAGGAGGAGTCTATGCGGAATTTTATCACCTTTTTCGTTTCCAGCGTGGCAATCGTCGTTGCGGGGTCGACCGCCGTAGCGGGTGAGAAGGTGCTCGAGTTCAAGCTCGTCACCAAGCCTGTCGACGTCAAAGTCATCGAGGCAGCAAACGTCGAAGGGCAGACGGTCGTTTCCGGCAAGTTCTTTGGTGTCGCCGTCTTCAGTGATGGCCATATCGGGGTGAAGGAGTTCGTCCATTCAGGAGACATGCTGAAGGGCTCGGGCTCCTATTACGGTTACAGCACCTACACGTTCGAGGAAGGCGCGATCACGGCGCGCTACACCGGCGCGATCAAGGACGGAAAATCAAACGGCGAATATACGATCCTTTCGGGCACGGGCGCCTATGCGAATGCGACGGGCACAGGAACGATCGAAAGCGCGCCGAACCCGTTCAAGGGGGTCAATCTTCTGAACATCAAACTGGTCGTGAGAACGCCGGGGTCATAGCAGCGCACGTCCGCGGGACCGCGGCAAGGACCGCGACGCCTCACATGAGCGTTGGCCCGGCCAGCGGTCGCACGGCCGCGCCGGGCCCACGCCATCAAACGCGGCGCCGCGGTCAGCCCTTGTTCAGGCTCTGCCACGGCCGGTTCACCATGACCGCGGCAGCGGCTTGCCCTTTTCAAGCCGGATCAGACGGCCCGCCAGATTGAACTTGGCGAAGACGTCCAAAAGCTGGTCCTGGCTTTCGCGCAGATGGCCCCAACCTTCGTTGTGGACCGCGACAAGTGCTGCGTCGGGAAAGGCGTGCGCGGCCTCCAGCGCATCCTCGCTGCCCATCGTCATATGGAAACGGCCACGGGGCTCCGCGGCGCCCGTGAACAGCACGACGAGCTTGGGCGAAAACCGCCTCGCGACCTCGGCGGTGCCTTCGAACCAAAGCGTATCGCCGGTGACGTAAAGCAGGTCTCCCGGCTGCTCGGCGCCGAGCGCAAATCCAACCACGTCGCCGGCGTCGACCCCGATCGGTCCATGGCGGGCCGGCGTGGCGGTCACAAACAATTTCTTGCGTTCGCTCTCGAGGACGCGGGTCTCGAATGGAGCAAGGCCCAACGCGTTCCCGCCGAGACGCTGCGCGCCGGAATTCGTCGTGTAAGTTGTGCCAGCGTGCGGAAGAAGCGCGCGGCCGGCATTGTCGAGATTGTCGAAGTGGTGGTCGTGACTGAGCAAGACTGCGTCGAGCTTGCCGATCCGTTCGACCGAAAGGGCCGGCCCGTCCGTCTTCCTGTGCCGCACCGGGCTGTACGCTCCCTGATACTCGCCAGGAGGATCGAAGGTGGGGTCCGTCAGCAGACGAAACCCGTCGTACTCGATGAGCACGGTCGGACCGCCGACCAGGGTCAAGGTGAGATTCGGTGCCGCCATGAACTGTTCCCGCGCAATTGTCAGCCCAAATAACCAGCTCCCCGTCCTGAGCGGAATTCGCTATTCTTTCTCAATGGCTGATCAAAATCGCACAGCGATCGATTGGGAGGATGTCCGGCTATTCGCCGCGCTTGCCCGCCACGGCAGCCTGTCGGGAGCCGCGCGTGCGCTCTCGGTGAACCATGCGACCGTCGCCCGCCGCGTGAAGTCGCTGGAGACCGCGATCGGCGAACGGCTGGTCGAACGGCGTCCCGACGGTTACGTCCTCACCCGGAGAGGCGCGCGCATGCTCGATGCCGCCAACGATATGGAGGTCGCGGCAGCAAGGCTTGGCCACAGAGGCACGTCGGGCGCGCCGACCGGGCTTGTCCGCATCAACGCGCCCCCGAGCCTCTCGCAGAACTTCCTCGTCCATCGCCTCGCCAGGCTGTCCAGGCAGCAGCCGGGACTCGACATCGATCTGGCAACCGACTTTCGAACCGTCAGCCTCGAAAGGCGCGAGGCAGACATCGCCCTGCGATTTGGCCGTCCGGAGGACGGCGACGTCATCGCCAGGCAACTCGTGTCGATGGGTTTCGGCTTCTACGCGACCGCCAATTGCCGCCGCAGGATCGACGCCGGCGACGAGCCCGTGTTCGTCGGTTTCGACGAGGCCAATGCCCATCTTCCCGAAGCGCTGTGGTTGTCCCGGAAATTTCCCCATGCGCGCATGTCCTTCCGGACCAGCAACCAGGCCGCCCAGGCCGCGGCCGCACAGGCCGGCGCAGGCGTAGCCCTGCTTCCGCATTTCATCGGCAGGGCCGAACGGAAGCTGTGTGCCTGCAAACTCGCGCACGCCCCGCCGCCACGCGAACTTTGGCTCGTCACCCGGCGCCGCGACCGAAATGACCCTCTCGTCGGCACCGTTGCCCGGCATCTCGCGGACATCTTTGCCAATGAGCGCGGGCTGTTCGAGGATTAGGCTCGCTGCGGAGCAGCAGGTCTCAGGCAACCGAATTGCTGTCGGGCGAGATGGCCGGCGCGCAGACCATCAGGAAATGCCGGGGAAGGCCTCAAGCGCAAGCCTTACGAAAACTCGTTCCAGCTGACACGCCGTGCGTCGAGGTCGCCGAGTTCGACCGGATCATGGATATTGCGCACGCTCTGGAAGCCGCTGCGCAGATAGATCAGCGGATCGACCGTGGTCGCGGCGCGGACGTGCTGGACCTCGCCGATGAAGATCGAATGGGTCTTGGTCTCGAGCTCCTGCGCCAGCATGCAGTCGAACGCCGCGACGGCATCCTCCAGCACCGGGGCGCCGGTAGCGCCGGTGGTCCAGCGCCCAAACGCAAAACGGTCGTCGCCGTTGACGCCCTTCTGGCCGGAGAAGGTCAGCGCCAGCAGCGCGTGGTCCTCGTTCAGGAAGTTGATGACGAAATGGCGCTCCTCGCGGATGCGCTGATGCGCGCTGGCGTTACGGTTAACGCAGACCAGCACCGAAGGCGGATTGTCCGACAGCGAGCAGGCCGAGGTCACGGTCAGGCCCGTGCGCTGCCCGGTCTCGGAGCCGACCGTCACCAGCGCCACAGCGCCCGCGCAATGGCGCATCGCCTGCTTGAAACTCTGTGCGTCGACCGTCATGCCGCAAGCCCTGTTTGAGCATGATCTTGCCCGGAAAACCGCTTTGCACTTCTCCGGATCATGCTTCGGTAAAAAACACTTCGTTCAAGATATGCGACGCGGGGTGCGAGGCAAGCCCCGCACCCCGCGCAGCTGTCATGCAGCCTTCTCGAACTCGGCGCCGAGATGCTTCAGCCGTGGCATCACCTCGTTCTTGAGCAGGTCCAGCGAGTGCCGCCAGGCTTCCGGCTTGTGCTTGTAGTCGAAGCCGAACACACAGAGGACGCCGAAGCCGCCGACCTCCCGGTAGATCTTCTCGATCTTCTCGGTGACCGTCGCGGGCGAGCCGACGATCCAATTCCGGCGCGCGCAATATTCGACGGTGACGTCGCTATCGGGCACGTCGGGCGCATGCTTCAGATAGTCCTTGAAGCCGAAATGGCCGAGCAGCGGCAGGAAGTACTCGCTCATCATCCGGCCCATCATGTCGCCGGTCGACAGCTTCCACGCCTCCTCGTCGGTATCCGCCACGAACACCTCGCGCACCAGCCGCCAGTCCTTGCGGCTCGGTTTGCGGCCGGTCTTGGCCGCGCCCGCCTCGACCGAATCCCAGTGGCTGCCGACATAGGCCGGGTTGAGGTTGAGGCTCATCGGGATGAAGCCGCGCTCGCCGGCGAGCTTCAGCGTGTCCGAGTTCTTCGACAGGCCGGCGACGCCGATCGGCGGGTGCGGGCCCTGCAACGGCTTGATGTGCGGCTTGAGGAAGTCGAACATCGTGTCCGGCTTGCTCACCGTCCAATATTTGCCCTTGTGCGTCCAGGGTCCCGGCTCGGACCACATCTTCAGGATGATCTCGAGCGCCTCGCGGGTCATGTCGCGGTTCTGGCCCGACATGCCGTCGACATTGAACATCGCCCAGTCGCTCGGCAGGCCCGAGGCCGCGACGCCGAAGTTGAGGCGCCCGTTCGAGAGATGATCGAGCATCGCAACGCGGTTCGCGAGTTCGGCGGGATGATGATACGGCAGCAGGAAGCCGCCGGGCCCGATGCGCAGATTCTTGGTCTGCAGCAGCGCCTGCGCCACCAGCAGGTCAGGCGACGGGTGCGGCTCCCACGGCGCGGTGTGGTGTTCGCCGATCCAGGCTTCCTGATAGCCGAGCTCGTCGAGCCAGCGCAGCGTCTGCAGGTCCCAGTCGTGGCCCTCCTTCAATCCGCACTCCGGCGGGTGCGAGGGCATGGTGAAGTAGCCAAGCTCCATGTGCGTTTCCTTCCTTCGCGTTGGGTTCAGTCGTGCAATGCGTCTTGCCGCGCATTGCATGACGATCAGCAAGCGCTGTGCCAGCGGAGGAAGTCGCAGGGAATGGGTGAGAACAGCCGGATTTCGGCCGGCTGCGCGCCGGTCTTCGGGCTCAGGAGCGCCGCGACCGTCTCACGGTCGCGAGACGTGTCGCAACCGTGAGACGGATAATGCCCCTCATGGTGAGGAGCGCGAATGCGCGTCTCGAACCATGAGGCCGTCTGTAGCCTACATCCTTCGAGACGCCCGCTATGCGGGCTCCTCAGGATGAGGGTCAGGAATCACCCCGCCGCGCGGCGCGGCTGGGCGTTGGTATCGGGCTCGGAGGGTGAGGGAAGCTGCATCAGGATGGTCTGGCCCATCGAGGCGATCTCGATGCCCTCCTCCTGGAAGCGCCGTTTCATGCGGCGGTTGAACTCGCGTTGCACCGCCCAGCGGCCGCTATCGGTGCAGCGGATCTGGCCGACGATGGTCACGACCGAGCCGTCGACCTTGTCGACGCCCCACAATTCGAGGTCGCCTCGGATGAATGCGCGATACGCCGTCTCCTGGCGCATTTGGGCGACGATGTCCTTCAGCACCTCGCCGGCGCGGTCGGTGTCCTCCTTGTAGGACACGTTGACGCTGACCGCGGCATTGCCGGCGCCGCGGCTGGAGTTGGTGATCGTCGTCACCGCGCTGAACGGCACCACATGCACCGAGCCGTCGCCGGCGCGCAGCCGCATGGTACGGATCGAGACGTTCTCGACCACGCCCGAAAGGCCCGACACCGTGACGTTGTCGCCGACCTGCACGGTGTTCTCGATCAAGAGGAACAGCCCGGTGATGAGGTCCTGCACCAGCTTCTGCGAGCCGAAGCCAATCGCGATGCCGACGATGCCGGCGCCGGCGAGCAGCGGCGCGACATTGACGCCGATCTCGCTGAGCGCCGTGAGGCCGACCACCGCGACGATCATGCAGAACAGCGCGGTTCGCAGCATCGGCTGGAAGGTGCGCAAGCGCGCGGCGCGGGCGTAATGCCCGTCGCGCGACAGGGTGTCGATCTGCCGGTCCATCAGCGCGTTGGCGACTTCCCAGATCACGGCCGCGGCCAGCGCGGCGATGCCGATCGTCACCAGCGCCGAGATCAGGCGGCTTCCGATCTGGCCGCCATAGAACCAGACGATGGCGTCGACGCCCCAGACCTCGAGCAGCGCGACGAAGCCAATGAAGGCGATCACCGCCGTGACCACCTTGCGCAGCAGCGGCAGATAGCGGTTGGCGCGGGTCTCGAGCCCCGGGAAGCGCTGGATCAGCTCCGGGCTGATGCGGAAGCCGCGATCGATCAGGCTCAGCACGACCATGGTGACGAGGCGGGTAACCAGCAGCACCGCGATGGTGCCGACGAAATATTGCAGCAGCAGCGAATAGCCGTTGCGGATGTTGAGCGCCCACACCGCCCACAGCGCGAGGTCGAGCGCGATCGCCAGCACATGCCAGAGCGCCGCGAGCCGGTTGCGCGTCCGCGCCGCAAGCCCGGTGCGGTCGGCCGGCGCGCGGATGACGTCGGCGACCTGGCGGCGGCACTGCAGGATGATGACGACGACGAAGAGATGCACCACCAGCATCACGAGCCGGATCAGCGCAGCATAGCCGGCACGATGCAGCCCGAGCAGCAGCGCGACATTGGCGAAGGCGATGCCGGAGACGCCGACCGCAACGATGCGCCGCGCCCAGATCTCGATATAGGCCGCGGTCTCGGCACGGACGCGGAACAGGCCGAACGGCCCCGCCAGCGCGCGCACCGCGCAGATCAAGACGCGCGAGAACACATAGGCGTTGACGACGGCCAGGATCACGAGCCGCGTGGTCGATTGATCGCCGATCTCGGTGCCGAGCAGCGCGGTGGCGATGCCGCCGAACACGACGACCGGCAGCAATTCGAGCAAAAGGCGCCCAAGCACGAAGGGCAGCCGGACCAGCGACTGCCAGGCCCGCGCCAGGCTGAGCCGGCGCCGCTGCAACTCGGGCGCCGGCGTGACGTCGGCAACCGACGACGGCGGATCGACGCTGGCGAGCGTCTGCACCGGCATGCGCGCGGTCTGCGGCAGCCGCGCTTCCAGGAACGCGACCGGCCGCTTGATCAGGCGGAACACCACCCATTCGGCGGCCAGCGCGCAGCCGAACACCAGCGCCAGCTTCCAGGCGATATCGATCAAGAGGCCATAGGCGACCGGATCATTGGCGGTGCGCACGAACCAGTAATAGAACGCCGGGAAATGCGTCAGCGTGCGCGCGACGTCGGCGACCTCGCGCGACATCTCGCCGACCTGCTCGGACACCATCAGCAACAGCTGCGCACCGAGGCTGTCGGCGGTGAGCGGGATCGATGACTGCGGCTGCTCGGGCGCCGGCTGCGCCGCCGCCTGCGGCGACGCATTGGCGATGGCGCGCAGCGTGTTGATGATCTCGCCGCGTTTCTTGTCGTCCT
Source organism: Bradyrhizobium sp. UFLA06-06 (assembly GCF_054820065.1). NCBI lineage: Bacteria > Pseudomonadati > Pseudomonadota > Alphaproteobacteria > Hyphomicrobiales > Nitrobacteraceae > Bradyrhizobium > Bradyrhizobium sp. UFLA06-06. The sequence continues at coordinate 36,977 of NZ_JADFUD010000061.1, read as the reverse complement.
GCAGCGTGTCGAGCGCGCGCTTGGCCTGCTCGGGCGTCAGCGCGTCGCTGGTAACGGGTTGCGGCGGCGCCGGCTTGGCGGCCGGCTGCGCGAACGCGGGAGAGACGAACAAAGTGAAGACGAGAAGCAGCGCAAGGCGAAGTTTGTGCGACACGAGGGCCTCATAAAATAACTGCGCGACCGCAAACCCTTGGGAGGAATCTGCTCTCGCGCTCGCGCCATGTCGGATACTCCTTTTCGCCCCGATGGTGTGTCGGAAGTTTGCCGCTGTGACGGCCATCTCTTGGCATTTGTCTTGGCATTTGCCGTAACACAATCGTCACAGGCGTTGAGCCGCGTTTACTCTTCCAGTGCGCGTTCCCGGCCGATCGGCTCACTACACGTCAGGGATGAGACCGCAGAATCTTTCGCTTGACGCGCAGGAGCCGCCGTGATGTTCTTACTTTGTTCTTTTGTTCCCAATTGCGTTTCGGGGGTCTCATGCACGACGTGTTTAGCGACGACGGTCCGGTGCGGCTCTTCATTCACGACGACGACGAGACCCCGCTGGAATTCGTGCAGGATTTGTTGCGCACGGTGTTTGGGAAATCCGAGCAGGAAGCCATCGCCTCCGCTGCCTTGATCGAGGCCAAGGGCGCCATTCCGTGCGGCCCCTATCCGGGACCGGTCGCACGGGCAATCTTCAACTCGGCGAAATGGCTGATCCGCTCGAACGGTCAGCCGTTGATGATCACCACCGAATCCGCCGACGCCAGCCGCCCCTGCGATCTCTGCGAAGCCCCGAGGGCCGTGACGGAGATTCTGATCCCCGGTACGACTGCGTCGCTGTGCAGCGACTGCCTGCTCGCTGCACGCCGCAGCTCGGAAGAATTGCCGGGCGAGACGTTTCGGTCCGCTTACGTTGCGCTCGACTGGCATTTCGCCGGCGTTCCGCGCAACCTGATCGTGACACGGGCGCGACAGTTTCCGGGCCACATGCGCGCCGACGTTCAGGTCGCGATCGACAAGCTGCTCACCGATCCAATCCATTTCTTCGGCATCCATGAGGAATATCGCTACGAGACGCTCGACTTCGCGGCGCTGATGAAGGCTGGCCGGAATGCACCGGCGATCGCGCCGCCGCAATATCGCGACGTCGATATCGGCGAGGCCGAGCCGGTGAAATGCCTTGCCAACGGACTATGGCTGTGCCGAACCGGCGAACTGCGCTACGCCGTGCTGCTGACGTTCCATCGCGAATACAATCACGAGCCGTCGCTGCGAATCGAGCTTGCGTTGCCCGCCGGGGCGACCGGCAATGCTTTCGTGCAGCGCACCTTCTCCGAACTGGAAGCCGCCGTGCATGCAGCGCGATCCTATCGCGGCAAGATCCTGTCGCTGGAGGATGGCGCCAACTATCGCGGACGTTCGGGTGGCTTGACCGTGCATCGCCTGCCGACGGTCGCTCGCGATGACGTGATCCTGCCGGACCGGACGCTGCGGCTGCTCGACCGCAACGTGCTCGGATTTGTCGAGAGCCGCGATCTGTTGCGCGGGCTCGGCCAGTCGACCCGCAAGGGCATCCTGCTGTATGGCCCACCCGGCACCGGCAAGACCCACACCATCCGCTATCTCGCCACCAACTTGCCAAACCACACAACGCTGATCATCACCGCCGAGCAGGTCGGCCTTCTGGGCGCCTATATGAGTCTTGCCCGGCTGCTGCAGCCGACCATGGTCGTGATCGAGGATGTCGATCTGATCGCACGCGACCGCGAGGACATGGGCGGACCGTGCGAGGAATCCCTGCTCAACAAGCTGCTCAACGAGATGGACGGCCTGAAGGAGGACTGCGACATCCTGTTCGTGCTGACCACCAATCGGCCGGAAGAGCTGGAAGGCGCGCTGGCCGGCCGGCCCGGCCGCATCGACCAGGCCATCGAGGTGCCGCTGCCCGACGAGACCGGACGCGGCAAGCTGATCCGGCTGTACGGCAAAGGCCTGCCGCTGGAGCAGCCGATCGTCGACGAAGCGGTGCAGCGCACCGCCGGCGTCAGCGCCGCCTTCATCAAGGAGCTGATGCGCCGCATCGCGCAGGCCAGCATCGCCCGCGAGGGAGGCCAGGATGTCACCGCTGACGACATCGACGGAGCGCTGAACGAGATGCTGTTCGACGGCGGCCGGCTCAACGTGAAGCTGCTCGGCGGCGCGCAGGGGATGAGTGCGGGGTGATGGCCGATCACTTCGCCGCTGCCGGCAGCAGCAGCGCGCCCTTGCCGGCCGCGACGCGGGCAAGCTCGTCCGACACGCGGGCCAGCACGCGGTCCCAGGCCTGCGGCTTGTCCTGGCGGAACAGCCGCATGGTCGGATACCAGGGCGTGTCGGCGCGGTCGCGCAGCCAGCGCCAGTCGAGCGCATAGGGACACAGCATCCAGACCGGGCGGCCCAACGCGCCGGCAAGATGCGCCACCGAGGTGTCGACGGCGATGACGAGATCGAGCGCGCAGACGGCCGCCGCGGTGTCGGCGAAATCGCCGAGCATCGGCGCGAGGTCGACGATACCTGCGCCAAGGCCCCGCAGCACCGGAGCATCGTCCGGCCGCGGCTCCTTCTGCAGGCTGTAGAGCTGCACGCCCGATGTGACAAGCCGCGGCAGCACCGCGTCCGCCGGCAGCGAGCGCTGGCGGTCACCCTTGTGCCTGGGATTGCCGGCCCAAACCACGCCGACCTTCAGCGCAGTCACGCCGGCGAGCGCCTCGCGCCAGCGCGCGAGCTTGCCGGCATCCGCCCGCAGATAGGATATCGCGGCAGGAATAGTCTCGACGGTGGTGCGGAAGATCCGCGGCAGGCTCAGCAGCGGCAGTTGCAGATCCAACGGCGGCAGCGGCTCGCCGCGCGCGAATACCGCGACATCGGGCAGCATCGGCCGCAGCAGCGCGACCAGCGCCGGCTGCACCTGCAGCACGATCCGGCCGCCCCTGCCCGCCAGCATCGGCACATAGCGGACGAAATTGATGGCATCGCCGAGCCCATATTCGGCAAACAGCAGCAGCGTACGTCCGGCAAGCGGCTCGCCCTGCCATTCCGGCTCGTCGAACACGGGATCGCCGTCGCTGAGCATCCTGGTCTTGCGGCGCCACTGATACTCCTCGAAGCCCTCCTCGAACTCGCCGTTCATCAGCAGGAAATGCGCGTGGTTGTAGTGCGCCAGTGGCTGCTCGGGATCGAGCGCGATGGCCCGGCGCGACGCGACGAGCGCCGCATCGATCTCGCCGGCATTGCGCAGCGCGACCGCGAGATTGGCGTGGCCCTTGGCATAGAGCGGCTCGAGCTCGATGGCGCGCCGATGCGCGGCGACCGCGGCCTCGACCAGGTTCTGCGCCTCGAAGATGATCCCGAGATTGGTGTGCGCGGCGGCGTAGTCCGGCTTCAGCGCCAGCGCGAGCTCGGCGCAGGCGATGGCGTCGTCGACCTCTCCGAGCTCGAACAGGCAGGCGCCGAGATTGTTGAGGATGACGTGATCGGACGGGTCGCGGGCCGAGACCTGCCGATAGATGCGCACAGCCTCCTCGCGCTCGCCCGCCTCGTGCAACACCATGGCCAGCAGGCGCTGCGGCGCGAGGTTGCCGGGATCGAGTGCGATCGCGCGGCGGTAGTGCGGGATTGCGTCCTCCAGCAAGCCCTTGCGATAAAGCGCCGCGCCAAGGCCGCAATGCAGCCCGGCATTGTCGGGATCCGCGGCAAGTCCGCGGCGATAGGCCGTGGCGGCCGCTTCGTGCCTTTTCTGATCGCTCAATACATTGCCGAGGTTGAGCCAGACGCCCCGATAGACCGGGTCGCGCACGATCACCTCGCGATAGGCCTGTTCCGCCTCGACCGGCCGCTGCTGCCCGGCCAGCGCGACGGCGAGGTTGAACCGCGCCCGCGTCAGGCCGCCGTCGAGTGCGATTGCGCGGCGGAACGCGGTCTCGGCCTCCTCGAAACGCGACAGATCGCACAGCGCAACGCCGAGCTTGATGTGCAGGCCGGCATCCTGCGGCCGCAGCGTGACACCGCGCCGGAACGCCGCAGCCGCGCCTTCGTGCTCGCCCTTTACGGCGAGCGCGTCCCCGAGCGTGGCGAAGGCCGGCGCATGATCCGGATCGAGGTTGAAGACCCGGTTCAGCAGCAGCGCGCCTTCCGCGGCACGATCGGTCACGAAGGCGATGACGGCGGACAGATGCAGCGCCGGAACGTGGTCGGGATCGGCGGTGAGGATGTCGCCGCACAGCGTGCCGGCCTCCGCCGCGCGGCCCGCGCCGTAATGCGCCACCGCATCCCGCAACATCCGATCGACCGCCACGCTGCCCACGATACCGCCCCTGCCAACGACCCCGATGCGGATTAAACGGGCGGCGCCGCGAAATCCGGCACGCGAATCCCGGTTGAACAATCAAAGCCCAGGTACAGGTCCTCGATCTCTTCTCCTTCCCCCTGAAAGGGGGAAGGTCGGGATGGGGGTCAGCCGCAGACGACGCTGCAAGTGGAGAGAGCTGATCCCCACCCGCTTTGCTCTGACGAGCAAAGCGACCTCCCCTTTTCAAGGGGAGGTGAGAGGGCGACCAGGAGAGACGATGCCCGCCATCGCCCTCTTGACGGCCGCCGCATCATGTAACACATGAAGTTACATGACCCGCGATAGCCGCCTGTCCAGCGTCCTCCATGGCGTGCTCCACATGATCGGGGCCGGCGAGCCGGTCACGTCGGAGCAACTTGCACAGGCGATGGCCACCAACCCGGTGGTGGTGCGCCGCGTGATGGCGGGGCTGCGCGAGCAGGGTCTGGTGCATTCGGAGAAGGGCCATGGCGGCGGCTGGACGCTGGCGCGCGATCCCGCCGACATCACGCTCGCGGACATCTATCGCGCGGTCGGCGCGCCCACGATCGTCGCGATCGGCCATCGCTCGGAAAATCCCGGCTGCCTGGTCGAACAGGCCGTCAACGACGCGCTCGGAGACACGTTTCGCGAGGTCGAGGCGCTGTTCCTGAAGCGGCTCGGCACGGTGACGCTCGATGCGCTCGCGAGGGATTTCAAGCGTCGGCTCGCCAAACACAAGCAAAATCTCGAGGACCAGATTCATGCAGTCAAGTGAGCAGGCGAAACCTCTGCCGTACAACGATCCCGCGCATTGGGACAAAATGGTCGCCGCCTATGAGGCGCAGTCGCAGCCGTTCACGACGCTGTTCGCCGACGCCGCGGTCGCAACACTCCCGATCGGCCCGTCATCGAACGTGCTCGACGTCGCCACCGGTACCGGCGCCGCGGCACTTGCCGCCGCGCGCACCGGCGCTGACGTCACCGCGATCGACTTTTCCGCCGGCATGGTGGCGCGGGTCCGTGCGCATGGGCTTCCAAATATCGAGGCGCGGCAGATGGACGGCCAGGCGCTCGACCTGCCGGATGCCGCCTTCGACGCGGCGGTGTCGGTGTTCGGCGTGATGCTGTTTCCGGACTGGCGCGCCGGTCTCTGCGAGATGGCGCGGGTGACACGACCAGGCGGATCGGCGGCGATTGCGGTCTGGAAAAGCGCCGACGGCGCCGCCGTGCATCTCTTGCTCTCGCAGATCATCCGGCGGCTCTATCCCGACAACGTCACGCCGATGCCCTGCACGGGCCTCGCCGAGCTCGCCGATCCCGACCGCCTCGCCACTGCGCTCATCGCCGCCGGCTTCTCCGATCCGGCGATTGCCGAGGTCACCCACGACTTCAAGCTCAATGTGGCCAATCCCGGCGACGTCGACAAATTGTTCGAGTTCATGCCGCATTGGAGCGGGCTCGACGCCGAGCAGAGCGCCACAGTCGCGCGCGCCTTCCGCGCCGAGATCGAGCGCAGGCGGGTCGGCGACAGCTTCGCGATTCCGTCGACCGCGCTGATCGCGACGGCCCGGCGGGCTTGACCGCAGCTGGCGTGATCCGACTACGTTTGCGGTCGCCTGCCGGCGCTAGCGCTTGTCGTCGTCCGGCGTTTCTTCATCGCTCGGCGGCTGCAGGCCTGGGCTATTGGCCCAGCGATCGAGTTCCTCGATGACCCGCCGGTGGCTCGGCCGTAGCGGCTCTGCACCACCGGGCTCTTGCGATAATTTTCGAGGCAGCTTGACCTGATCTGGCATGGCTAGGCTCCAGAGCTGGGGGCTGTACGCAGTCGCATTCGCAGCGATTGCTACGCGCGCGACTTGAGGAGATCGCGGATCTCGGTGAGCAGATCCTGATCTTTGGTCGGCTTCGACGGTTCGGCCGGCGCCGCGGGCGCTTCGCGCTTGAGCTGGTTCATGAGACGGACCACGATGAACAGCACGAAGGCGACGATCAGGAAGTTGAGCGTCAGGGTCAGGAAGTTGCCCCAGGCCAGCACCGCGCCCTGCTTCTTGGCATCGGCAAGGTTGGTCGCCGTCACCGACTTCGACAGCGCGGTGAAATAGTTGGAGAAGTCGAGCCCGCCGCTGATCGCGCCGATGATCGGCATGATGACATCGGCCACCATCGACGAGACGATCGCGCCGAATGCCGCGCCGATGATCACGCCGACGGCGAGATCGACGACGTTGCCCTTCATGGCGAATTCCCTGAATTCCTTCAGCATGTGATCTCCTGTTTTCCAAATGGATGCGATGGCACGGCGCGGCGACTGGATCGCCGGCCGCTGCAAGGGGACGAAAGACTATCTGCGATCGGCCGGCTTCGCGGGCGCCGCGACCGGCTGCGCAGGCGCGGCCTGCTCCCATGGAGCCGGCAGGATGACCCGCGCCGGCGGCAGGTTCTGCGCGGCGCGCTGCACATTCGCATTGGCCGGGTGCGCCTCGTCGGCGGAATTATCCGCGCGGGCGATGGCGACATGGATGCCGAGCGCCAGCGCAACGAATCCAATTCCCGCAGCGAGCGCCGCGCTAAACCGCAGCATGGCAGGCCGCTGCCGGTTCATGATGGCAGGATGAGATGAGGTCATCGCAACTGCTCCTCACGCAATACACATCGTTCGGAACCGCGCGGGCGCGAGCGCCGCGCGCGGCTGGAGGCAGGACGTCAGGTCTTGATGTCATCCGGCAGCTTGCCGCCATTGGCGGCGAGCTTTGCCATCACCTGCTGATGCAGCCAGACATTCATGGTGGCGGTGTTGCTGGTGTCGCCGGTGTAGTGCAGCTCCTTCGCGAGCTCCTTGCGCGCCGCAAGGCTGCTGTCGAGACCGAGCGCCTTCATCAGGTCGACGATCGAGCTGCGCCAGTCGAGCTTCTCGCCGGTCGCAGCGGCCGCCTTGTCGACGATCGCGGCGACGTCGACGGTTTGTGCCGCCGGGGTGCCGGACGCAGCGGATGCAGAAGTCGACGCCGATGGCGCTGCGCCGGGCGCTGCCGCCGTCGTGCTCTCAGCGGTCTTGGCCTGGGCGCCGTGGCCGAAGATTGCACCCATGATGCTTCCAAAAATGCTCATGATCTCTCGCTCCATGCGCCCGAGACACCGTTCGTCCCGTGGCTGTTTCCAGTGACGGGGCGGACGATAGGCAGGCCATTGGCCGAGCGGAAGATGACCATCGTCACTATCGGAGTGTGGGATGGCGTGGTGCTGTTGGCGGGAAAAGCGTGCGGCTTTCTGCGGCCGCGCGCGAGCCATTCATCGTACGCCCCACGTGCGATGAAGTCAGCCGTCCCGGCCCGATTCGCCAGCCCCGAGAAGTCGGGACGGCTGACACAGACATGCGTTCGGTATCGCGAGCTAGCCAAGCGCTCAGGATCACCTCGCCCCGCGTGCGGGGAGAGGTCGCAACGCATCGTTAGATGCGTTGCGGGTGAGGGGGAGTTTCCGCAAACACCGCTATCACCGTATTTGTGGAGACGGCCCCTCACCCCAACCCTCTAAGAGCGAGCTTCGCTCGTCTCGACCCCGTAAGAACGGGGAGAGGGGGTGCAGCGTCATCGCGATCGCTATTCGAGCTAGAGCTGGCGGCGGCGGATGGTCTGGGCAAGTTCGACAAAGCTCTCGGCAATGCCGACGCCGGTCTTGGCGCTGACCGATTTGACGCTCGACTTCGCAAGCTCGGCGATCGCGCCCGCGCTGCCCGCGGCCTCCGGCAAATCGATCTTGTTCAGCAGCGCCCGGTACGGCCGGCCGGGGAAGCGCTCCTCGAAGCCGCGGACCAGTTCGACCATGCGGGTCACCGTCTGCGGCCGCGTGACGTCGGACACGATGATGGCGGCAGATGCGCCGGTGACATAGACGGTGTCGAAGATCTGCGTGCCGAAATCACCGTCGGTGTCCCACAGCACGAGGCGCATCGGATCGCTGCCGTCCGCCGGCACCACGTCGTGGCTCAGGATCTCGACGCCCAGCGTCGATTTGTACTGGCCCTCGAACCGGTTGTAGATCAGCCGATAGAGGATCGACGTCTTGCCGACCCCCATATCGCCAAGCAGCATGACTTTCGCGGTGAGCATCAGCGGGCCACTTCGCCTCGATAGACCGTCTCGAACGCCACGCGGCGATTGCCGCCGACGGTGGCGTCGACCCGGTCGGTGATCGGCATCGTCGCGGCGCGCGAAACCAAAATCAGCCGCGACGGATCGACCCCCAGCGCGGTCAGCCGGCGCTGGACCTGCTCGGCCCGCTTGCGCGCCAGCGTCCGGTTGGTGCCTTCCGTGCCGCTCTGATCGGCATAGCCGACGATGCGCAGCCTGAGATCGTTGTTCGCCAACAGTCCGGCGAGCTCGCGCAGCTGCTGCTCGGCCTGGTCGCTGTCGAGGACTTCGTCTGAATTGTTCGCGAAGAAGATCGCGGTCGTGGCGATGAAGCGGTCGAGCCGCGCCGCCGGGCCGTCGACGACGGATTGCAGCTTCGCGTATTGCTCGCCCAGTTTGGCGTACTGCTCGCCGAGCTTGTCATATTGCTCGGTCAGGGCGGCAGATTTCTGATCGCCCGACTTCGCCTGCGCACTGATCGCCTCGCGCATCTGGTCGAGACTCGCCTGCAGGCGCGTCAGGCTCTGCTGCAGGCCCGCGATGCCGGCCTGCGATGCCGCGATTTGCTCCGGTGCGGACACCAGACCGATGTGGTTGGCGATCTTGTACGGTGCCGCGGCCGCGGCGAGCGCATCGATCAACGGCGCGGTCTCCAGCTGGCTCGGCTCGATGCCTGAAACGGCCACGCTTCGGCTGCCGTGATCGAAGTCGAGCCGCAGCGGGAACGAGGCCAGCAACGGCTGCTTTGCGGCGAGCTGTTCCAGCGCCGCCTGGGTCCGCCGCTCCAACAGGCCGCGCGTCACCGAGGTCGCGGCAAGCCAGAGCAACAGCGCGGCCACTGCCGCGAGCAAGGCGAAAAGGATCACCTTGCCGCGCCGGCTCACGATCCTGGGTGGCGTATCGTCGGTTTCGATTGCGGCCGCCAGCGACGCCAGCATCGGCCCGTCGCAATCCGCGCCGCGGTCGATGCGCTCGATCGCATCGAAGAACAGCGAGTTGATCCGGGCATTGTCGGCGGGCCGCAGCGGTCCCAGGCACTCCGCCGCCAGGATGAAGCGCGGCGAGGCGCGCAGCGCGAGCTGCCGTCCGCCGAAATCGAGCGTTTGCAGATTGCCTTCGCCGGCCAACGCCTGCACGGAGAACTCCAGGATCGCCGCGACCATCGCGCTGAGCAGGTCGGCGCGTTCGTCGGCGGTCGCATCGCGCTTCCAGTCCGCGATCAGGCGGCCATTGCCGCGTTCGATGATCAGGAGCCGGTTGATCTGCGGCGGCTGATCGGCGAGCACGAATTCGCTGATCGGGCGCCCCGTCACCAGCGACTTGACGCGGCCGACCCACAATTGCGCCGAGGTCAACGCATTGATGCGCTGCTCGAGCGAGGCAACCAGCTCCCTGAACGAATTCGCCACCGCGGCGCTGACCAGCCGGCCGACGATCGGATAGAGCGCCTCGATCATCTGCTCGCGCGAATTCCTAATCTCGCTGCGGATCGCCGAGACCACGACCGGCGCAATCGCGCTGGCGAGCTCGCGCGGCCGGTTGACCTCGGCACGCTCCAGCGCCTCGACCAGGATGCCCGCGGTTGCCGTCTCCAAGCGGTCGGCGTTGCCGACATAGCGCTGCAGCGAGTCAAGGTCGGCCTCCAGCGACGTCAGACGCGTCGCCTCGGGCTGAAACAGCAATGTCTTGAGCTGCTCGATCTCGCGGTTCTGGCCGGCAGCAGCTGCCATGCTATTTGCCCGTGCGGCCGGATCCCAATCCGCTGATGACCGAGCCGAGCTGGGTGATCGCCGCGCCGACATCCTTCAGCGAGTCGAGCCGCTTCTGCTCGGTATCACGCTCGAGGTTGGAGAGCCGCGCAGAAAGCGCGGTGAGCTCGTTGGTGAAGTCCGCCTGCATCTGCTTGAGCGATGCCTGCATCTCCTCGCGCAGGCCCGAGAGGTTGGTCTCGAGCGAACGTTGCGCACCGCCGAACAGCAGGTCGCGGACCTGATCGATCGCCGCCATGCCATGCGCCACGGCGTCCGCGCCGTTGCCGGCCGCCGGAGCGTCCGCCGGTCCGTCCGTACCTTTGGTCTGGCGCTCGATACCCTTCATGGTCATTTCCTACTTACTCATAGCCGCGCAATCCGGACCTGCGGTGTCAAAAAGCAAATCCGAAACAACCCTATAGCCAATTTTGCGGGCGCGGCCCAGAGAAAGGCGAGCAATCTCAGCCGGATCAACCGCGTGGTTGTGCGATCGCGGCCAATTATTTCTAGTAAGTTATTGCCTTTATTGCGAGTTCTGTACGGTTCTTGACCTGGCATTTCTCCAGAATCGTGCTGACGTAGTTCTTCACGGTTCCTTCCGCCAAATGCAGCTGCTCGCCGATCTCGGTGTTGCTCTTGCCCTCGACGATCAGCGTAAGAATTTCATTCTCCCGCGCCGTCAGCCCGTCACGAACCGGCAGCTTCGCCGAGACGCGCGGACCGCGCAGCCGCTTGAACTCGTCGAGGATACGCGCGGCGACGCTGGGCGAAAGCCCGGACTGGCCGTTGATGACCGCCCGGATCGTCGAGGCGATCTCCTCCATCCTGGCGTCCTTCAGGAGATACGCCTTGGCGCCTGCGCTCACCGCCTCGAAGATCAGATCGTTGGTCTCAAACGTCGTCAGCACCACGATATGGGTCTGCGGCAATTCGCGGAGAATCCGCTGGGTCGCGGCGATGCCGTCGACCCGCGGCATCTGCAAATCCATCAGGATGACATCCGGCCGATAGCGCCGCGCGAATTCGATGGCCTGCTCGCCATCGGCTGCGCCGGGAAGGATCTCGAAATCGTCGTTCTGCTGGGCAAGCAGCGTGGCGATACCTTCCCTGATCAGGGTCTGATCCTCGGCGATCAGCACCCGTATCTTCTCAATTGTGCTCACGGGCTTTCCGTCATCCTCTCGAAAATGCGTTGAACGCGCGGCAACGAATTCAATCGGCCAGCACGCCGGCGGACGCTGCCGGCGGCACCGCCACGGGGAGCGAGATCCGGACCAGCGTTCCCCGCCCGGGCGCGCTCTCCACCGCACAGCTGCCGCCGACAAGTTCAGCAAATTCGGCCATTCCAATCAATCCGAAATGTCCTGGCGTCGGGACCGCGAGATCGAAGCCGCGGCCGTCATCGCGGATCTCGACAATCAGCTTGCGGCCGACCGCGGCCGGTTCGTCGAAAGCGTGAAAGGAGACGCGGCGCGCCTGCGCATGCGTCTGAACATTGCGCAGTGCCTCGCTGAGAATGCGCTGAACCGTCAAGCCGCAATCGCGCAAGCCGGGGCGCGCCGCTTCGTCGATCTGGATCGACACCCTGACGCCGCTGCGTGCGGCGAAGTCGCTGAGCAGCCCCTCGACATCGGGATCAAGCTTCAGGTCGTCGGGCGTGCGCAGGCGATCGATGGCTTCGCGGGCGCGCGAAAGGCCGCTCGCGGCCGCATCTTCAGCGGTCGCAAGGCTGTCCGCCACACGGGCGGGATCGGCCGACAGATAATGCCGGATCAGCCGGATCTGGGTCAGCAGCGCCACGATCGAGTGCACCAGCGTATCGTGCAGATCGCGCGCCAGCCGCAGCCGCGTCCGCGCCAGCGAGGCAAAGCGCACCTCAGCGCTCGCCGCCTCGAGCTGCTGCTCCATTAGGCGCCGGGCGCGGCGCTCGCTGCCGAGCAGCGTTTCGACCTGACGGCCGGCAAAATCCGGCATGGCGATGACGAAGTAATGCGACTGCGCGCCGTTCCACAGCACGACCGCCGTCATCGGCTGCGTGATGTCAGGCGACGCGCCACGCACCCCCGCCAGCGCGATCATGTCCCGCTGGCCTTGGGCGAGCGCCGCCAACTCGGCTTCCATGCCGACCAGCAACACACACTCGCAGCAATCGACGCCAGTTGCGGGAAGCCACTCGACCAGCCGGCCGATCTTCCGCTGCATGCTTCGATCGGCGCCGATGACGGCGAGACCGATGACGTCGGCTTCTGCGGCCGCAAGCAAATCCGCGCTCAGATCGATCATGCGTTGCCCATCAGCTCAGCGAGCAGCCCACTCTGGCGTAAGCTGGCAGCGGTCGCAAACGAATATGACTTTCGTCACAACCGGTCCTGACCTTCGTCAGATGCCGCCGCTGCTCGAAATGCGGTTCTGTCTCACGAATGAGCAACAGCGCAAGCCATGATGTGCCACATGCCGGCGTCCATGGCGATGCCGGCCGGGCGCCGGGCCTCGCGGAAGGTCGCGCCAGTCGGCCGGAATGTGAGCTGACAATGAAGGGCGCACCACGGAAACCGTCGGGCATCGAGCTGCGCATGTTGGCGGAAGCAAGCAAACCCGCGCGGCGCCGGCGCCTGAGCGCAACCCAGAAGATGGCGTTGCAGGAAGCGCTCGCCGGCCGCCTGCAGCTCTATCCGCGCGGATATGCCGCGAGCAAGACCGGACCGTTCCACTCCCGACGCGCCATTCTCGGACTGGTGCGCGCCGGCCTGATGAGCCTCAGCGCCACGGCGCGCTATGCGGCCGTGACCAGGCGCGCGCGCGAGATGCACGAGGCCGCGGCAAGCAGCGACGCCGCGCCCGAGTAAGCGCGCGCCATTGCGCTGAGGCGCTCGAAGCCCTCACCATCCATTTCATTTCTCCGCAGAGGCCTGGCCGGCGTCGCACGCGCGTGGACGCTCTCGCGTGCCGCGCCGATTCCGGCCGCGAGCAGCGTCAGACCAGCCGGTTGGCTGCAGCAGGGTACGTATGCAGATAAACTGCGAAGATAATCTTTACAGTTTATCTTCATATATGCTATCCGATCCGGCATGAGCATTGCACCGGCCCGTCCCGGCTCGGCGCGCACATCCGCGCTGGCCGAAGATCTTCGCCTGTTGATTGGAACGCTGAAGCGGCGGCTTCGCGAGCAGAGCCAGCGCGAGGACCTCCCGCCTTCCCAGGTCGCGGTGCTGCTTCGCCTCGAAAAGGACGGCCCCGCGACCGTGTCCAGCCTGGCGCGATCGGAGGGCATGCGTCCGCAGTCGATGAGCTCGGCGATATCGGCGCTCGAGGCTGCGGGCCTGGTCCGCGGCGCGCCGGATCCGGACGACGGCCGGCAAACCATCATGTCGCTCACCGATAGCTGCCGCGAGCGGCTGCGCACCGGCCGCGCCGCGCGGCAGGACTGGCTGTCGCGCACCATCGCCGCGCGGCTGTCGGCGCGGGAGCAGGACGAACTCGCCGCCGCCGTCGGCTTGCTGAAGCGGCTGGTCGAGGATTGAGGCCGGCTGCGCCGCGACCGCTTGCGAGAAAGGTAACGACCATGGCCCTGACGACGCTCGATCCGATCACCGCATTGATCGTCATCGATCTACAAAGCGGCCTCATGGGCTGGCCCTTCGCCCATCCGATCGGCGACATCGTGGCTCGTGCCGCCGCGCTTGGCGCTGCGTTCCGACGGCGCGGTCTGCCGGTCGCGCTGGTGAATGTCGACGGCAGCTCGCCGGGACGAACCGAGCAGGCGCCGCGCCATGGAAATTCAATTGGAAATCCAATTGGAAATCCATTTGGCGGCCCACTTCCCGACGGATGGACCGATCTCATTCCGGAGCTCGACCGGCAGCCCGGCGACATCGTCGTGACCAAGCGCACGCGGGGCGCATTTGCGAGCACCGACCTCGAAAGACTGCTGAGAGCGCGCAGCGTCACGCAAGTCGTGATCGCCGGCGTCGCCACCGCCGGCGGCGTCGAATCGACGGCGCGGCAGGCCTATGAAGCGGGCTTCAACGTCACGCTCGCGATCGACGCCATGACCGATGCGCGGCCGCACGCGCATGCCTACAGCATCGAGCACGTGTTCCCGCGGCTCGGCGAAACCAGCTCGACGCAGGCGATCATCGATCTCGTTGAAAGGACCAACGCGCATGAACTGGCTTGATCTCGTCGCCTATTTCTTCGGCGGCGCTTTTCTCACCAATGCGATCCCCCACGTCGTCGCCGGCATGATGGGCGAAGCGTTCCAGAGCCCGTTCGCCAAGCCGCCCGGCGAAGGCCTGTCCTCATCGACCGTCAACATCGTGTGGGGCTTCTTCAACCTCGCGGTCGGATATCTCCTGGTCTGCCGCGTCGGCGATTTCGGCTTGCGAACCACCAGCGACGTCGCAGCGCTCGGTCTCGGCGGTCTGCTGATCGGCCTGTTCCTGGCGCGGCGGTTCGGGCGGTTTCACGGCGGGAATGAACCTCAGAGAACATGAGACGCGTATTTCGATCGCTCGCGAGCTTCAACTACCGCGTCTGGGCGGCCGGCGCGCTGGTGTCCAACATCGGCACCTGGATGCAGCGCGCAGCGCAGGACTGGCTCGTTCTCACCCAGCTGACAAATCACAGCGCGTCCGCCGTCGGCATCGTGATGGCGCTGCAATTCGGGCCACAACTATTATTGATGCCGTGGACAGGCTTTGCCGCCGATCACTTCAACCAGCGCAAGCTATTGATGGCGACCCAGGCGACGATGGGCGCGCTCGCACTCATCCTCGGCATTCTCACCGTCACCGGGCTGGTGCAGCTCTGGCACGTCTACACCTTCGCGTTCCTGTTCGGCTGCGCGGCAGCGCTCGATGCCCCGGTGCGGCAGACCTTCGTCGCCGAGCTGGTCAGCGATACCAATTTGTCGAATGCGATCGCGCTGAACTCGACCTCGTTCAACGCCGCGCGCATGATCGGCCCGGCCGTCGCCGGCCTCATCATCGCCTCCGTCGGCACCGGCTGGGCATTCCTGTTCAACGGCGCATCGTTCCTGGCGGTGCTGACGTCGCTGACCCTGTTGCGCACCTCCGAGTTACGTCCGAATGCACGCGCCCATCCCACCAAGGGCAGCGTGATGCAGGGCTTTCATTATGTGTGGTCCCGGCCCGATCTCAGGGCGACGCTGATCATGCTGTTCCTGATCGGGACCTTCGGTCTGAACTTTCCGATCTTCATCTCCACCATGGCGGTTGGCGTGTTCCACACCGACGCGCGCGGCTTCGGCCTGCTGTCGTCGATGATGGCGCTCGGAACGATGTCGGGCGCGCTGCTTGCCGCGAGCCGCGAGGAGCCGCGCTTCGGCTCGTTGATGCTGGGCGCCGCGATCTTCGGGCTGGGCTGCACGCTCGCCGCATTGGCGCCGAGCTATTGGCTGTTCGCCGCGGCGCTGGTCGTGATCGGCGTCGCCGCGCTGACCGTCACCAACACCTCGAACGCGCTGATGCAGCTCTCGACCGAGCCGGCGATGCGTGGACGGGTGATGGCGCTGCGGCTCGGCGTTGCGCTCGGCGGCACGCCGATCGGCGCACCGATCGTCGGCTGGGTCGCCGATCACCTCGGCCCGCGCTGGGCGCTCGGCGTCGGCGCCGCCGCCGGCTTTGCCGCCGCGATCGTCGCAATCGGCATGCTGTCCCGATCGGGCGGCGAAGCCGAGCGCCGCAGCCAGGAGGCGCGAAGGAGCGAGGTCAACCTGCCGCAGCAGCGTTGAGCTGGCGCCGCCGACCGGCGCTCCTATCCTGTGTTTGGATGTGTGTCCGTCACGCGAACCGAAAACGCTTAATAGGCGTAGGACGGCTTGCCCGGCTGCACGGTCAGCCGAAAGGCGACATCGGTCGAACCATCCATCAGCTCGATGATGTGATCGCACACCAGGCAGCGAAACTCACCCGCGACGCCGCCCTTCGACGTCAATTCGATCCGGCGATAGCCGGCCTGGCAATGGGGGCACGTCACGTCAGATTTTCGCATCGAATCAGCAAGCCGTTGCGCTCTCGAGTTTCCCACACGCCCATGATCGGAAATGTGACGGCCGTCTAACCGGCGTGCTGGTCGACCAGAGCACCGGGAATTTGTGCTGTGCTTTCAGCGCGAAAAGTTCCCGACGATGGCCGGAACGACGACGCGCCCAGGCCGGGCAACACGGCTGCGGACCAAAAAACGAGCGAGCGCTCTCTCAGAAAATTTCATCATCCCCCTTTTCCGGGCGCCGTTTCGTGGGCTAGGAATTAGGCAAGGGCGTAAAGCCCAGCCCGGACCAGCAACAAAATGAAATGGTTCGGGAGCATAGCTAGGGAGGCAACGTGGGTCTCGCGCGTCAGCGACCGGGGACGGCGAATGCGTTCGCGATGGACGTGCTTTGCGCGCGCATCCTCGAACGTCATCGGGATTCCATCCGGGTCCAGAAAACCCATCTCGCCGTTCCGAATCTCACGCGCATCATCGGCGCCACGCTCACGCTTTCCAACAAGCACGGTTTTCACGCCACCACGCTGCGCCAGCTCGCGGAGGCCTCGGGCCTCAGCATGGGCGGCCTTTATACGTATTTCGACAGCAAGCCGACGCTGCTGTCGATGATCCTCGGCGAGGTCGCCGAGACGGTGGCGGAGGTTCTCAACTCGCCGCCCGCCGACGTGAAGCAGGATGCGCGCAAGCATCTGCACTGGATCATCGCGACCCATGTCCGGATGAGCGAGGCGATGCAGCCCTGGTTCGTGTTCTGCTTCATGGAAGCGAAGTCGTTTCCGCCGGCGGAGCGCCAGCGCGCCATCGAGATGGAGGTGATGACCGAGAAGATCATCGCCGGCGTTCTCAAGCAGGGTGTCGCTAGCGGCGTCTTCGCGATCGACCAGGTCACGCTGACCGCATCGCTGATCAAGCCGCTGCTGCAGGACTGGTACGTCAAACGCGCGAAGTACCGCAGACGCGGCACCTCGATCGAAACCTACATCAACGTCGTTGGCGCGTTCGTCGATGCCGCGGTCTCAGGCCGGACGCGGCCCGGCCGCGTCGTGACCGGCTCCCGCACAAGATCCAGGCAGACGGCGCACCCATAGCCGCAGGAAGGACGAGGCAATGAAGCGATTGCGGTTCAATCAACAGGAGATCGTCTTCGCCGTCTTTGCCGTGCTGTTCCTGGCGTTCTCGATTTTCCTGCGCGGCTTCCTGACGCCGGAGAACATGCTGACGCTGCTGCAGAACGTTGCGGTGCTCGGCATCCTCGGGCTGGCGATGGCGATCGTCGTGATCGGGCGCGGCATCGACATCTCGCTGATCGCAGCTCTCGCGGTGCCGCCGGGACTCGTGCTGCAGATGGTGCAGAACGGCCACTCGCTGCCGGCCGCGCTGGCGACGGCCGTACTGCTCACGATCGCCTTCGGCCTCGTCAATGGCTGGCTGATCGCCTATGCCGAGGTCCCTTCGCTGTTTGCGACGCTGGCGACCGGCCTGCTGCTCGCCGGCCTCGGGCAGGCAGCGCTGTTTCAGCTCGACGTCGTGCAGTGGAGCGACGGCATGAAGGGCTTCGAGCGGCTCGGACAGGGCACCATATCAGGCATTCCGACCTCGATCGTGATGTTCGCGATCGCCTGCGCCGTGGTCGCGTTCCTGCTGCGCCAGACGCGCTGGGGCGCCTATATCTACGCGATCGGCGACAATCCCTACGCCGCCCGCGTCACCGGCATCCCCTCGCGCCCGATCATCGTGCTGCAATATGTCGTCGCGGCGCTGATCGGCTGCTTCGCGGGCCTAGTGATGGCGGCATCGGTCAACTCGATGCCGACCCGCATCTTCAATTCGACCCTGATCTACGACGTCATCCTCGTCGTCGTGCTCGGCGGCATCGGCCTGTCGGGCGGCCGCGGCGGCGTGCTCAACGTCATCATCGGCACGCTGCTGATCGGCACCATGCTGAACGGCATGACCATCATGGACATTTCCTACGCCGGACAAAACCTCGTCAAGGGTGTCGTCCTGCTGCTCGCCGTCATCACGGATTCATTCCTGAATCCGCGCAACGAAGAAACGGCACAGCAGGGCGACATCTGAACCAAGCCACAGGAACATTCAATCACGACCAAGGAGGAAGCAATGAAATACGCTGTCAGGACTGCAAAGGTGATCGCCGCAGCGCTCGGGCTTGCCGCCATCGCCGCTCCGGCTCTGGCCCAGCAGGGCCTGGACGAGCCGTTCCAGAAGCCGTTCAGGGAAGCCCTCGCCGGCAAGACGGTGGCCTACGTCCCGGTCGCCATGAACTTCGACCTCACCGAAGGCTGGTACGCCGGCATGAAGAAGGAGCTCGAGCCCTTCGGCGTGAAGTTCGAGATCCGCGATCCCAACTGGAACACCAATGCCGGCGCGCAGGCGGTGACCTCGCTGATCTCGGAGAAGCCGGCCGTGATGGTGATCCACAATCCGGACGTGCAGACCTACGCCAAGTTGCTGCAGCGCGCCGAGAACGAAGGCATCTACGTCATCCAGATCAACATGGGGTCGGCCTATCGCTCTTCGGCATTTGTCGGCGCCAACTGGATCGAGATCGGCGAGCGAGACACCGAGGCCGTGGTGAAGGCCTGCCAGGGCAAGTCGAACAAGATCGCCATCGTGCAGGGCGCGCTCTCGGCGGCCGCCAGCGCCTACACGCTCAAGGGCGTCGAGAACGTGCTCGCCAAGCATCCGGAGATCAAGGTGGTCTCGAGCCAGGCGGCCGACTGGGACGCCGCGAAGGCCAAGGCGATCACCCAGACCGTGCTGAAGCAGAATCCCGATCTTTGCGGCATCGTCGGCTTCTGGGACGGCATGGACATCGGCACCGCCGCCGCGGTGAAGGAAGCCGGCCTGACCGGCAAGGTGTTCGTCGCGACCTCCGGCGGCGGCGAGCGCAAGGGCGCCTGCGAGCTCGTGAAGTCAGGCGCGTTCGATCTCAACATGAGCTACGACGTGCCGACCCAGGCCGCGCAGATGGCCGGCACGATCAAATGGCTGCTGTCGTCGGGCGCCAAGGCCGGCTCGATCAAGGGTTCGGAATACACGACGCTGATCCCGATCACCAAAGAGAATGCGGACAGCCAGACCGCGTGCTGGAATCTCAGTGACCTGAAGAAATAGTCCGGCGATTCCCGCTCGACGTCCCGGGCGCTTCGCCCGGGACGTCGATCTTCCCAAATCGAACGCCCTGCTGGAATGCCGATGCGCGACACCCTGACGAGCCTGCGTTACCGCTACTGGCCGGATCATCTCCTCGGCGAGATCCTGTCCAAGCGTTGGACCGAGACCGCAATACCGGTGATCCTGCTTTTGATCGTCGGCTTCGCGCTCAGCCGTTCCATCGATCACTTCCTGTCGCCGTCGAGCCTTGCCGACACCGCGCGGCAGGCCGGCGAGATCGGCTTCATCGGCCTCGGCATGGCGCTGGTCGTCATCGTCGGCGGCATCGATCTGTCGGTCGGCTCGATCTTCGCGCTGACGGATTTCTGCGCGCTCTATCTGCTCGACGTGCTGAACTGGCCGGTTCCCGCGGTGGTGGTCGCCACCCTCATCTGCGGTGCACTGCTCGGCGCCGTCAACGGCGTCCTGATCGGCTATTTGCGGCTACGCGCCTTCATCACCACGCTGATCACCCTGATCATCTACCGCTCGGCGTTCGATCTGTTGATCCAGCGCTACTCCAATTCGATCGCCGCGGCCTTCCCCGACATCCCGTCCTGGAATTTCATCGGCGGCGGCGACGTGTTCGGCATTCCGAGCGTCGCTTTGGTCTACATCGCGATCGCGATCTTCGGCCATATCTTCATGACCCGGCTGCGCCCGGGCTGGCACATCACCGCGATCGGCGGCTCGCGCCGTTCCGCCTACAATTCCGGCATTCCGGTCCGCCGCACCATCGCGCTCTGCTATGTCGCAAGCGGCGTGCTGACCAGCATCGCCGCGCTGTTCTTCGCGGCCCGGCTCGGCACCGTCGGCGGCGACATCGGCGTCGGCCTCGAGGTGATCGTGCTGACCGCGACCGTGCTGGGCGGCATCACGCTCGGCGGCGGCAAGGGCTCGGTCGCCAAATCGCTGGTCGGCGTGCTGATCGTGCTCCTGATCACCAACGGCCTGACCACGCTCAACGCACGGGGCGGCATCAACCGCATGGCGCTGGCGGGCATCCTGCTGGTTGCAGCGATGGTCGACATCCGCTGGCAGAAGAACCGCACCCGCATCATCAGCAAGGTCTATGTCGCGCCGACCTATCACGCGCTGCCGCCGCCGCCGGCCACCGAGATCGGCCAGGGCGGCCCGTTCGAGCAGAACGACAAGCTGCGCGACGTCGAACTGATCGGTCTCGGCCGCATCGAGGCGCCGGAGGATGTGATCCTCGACCGCAACAACAATCTCTACGCCGGCTCGCGCCATGGCGACATCATGCGCTTCTTCGCGCCCGATTATCAGCGGATGGAGGTGTTCGCCCATATTGGCGGTCAGCCGCTCGGCATGGCCTTCGACCGGCAGGACAATCTCTATGTCTGCATCGGCGGTATGGGCCTTTACCGCATCACGCCCGACGGCACCGTGGGGAAGGCGACCGACGAAACCAACCGCAGCATGCATTCGGTGAACGACGACAGCCGCCTGCGGCTGGCCGACGACCTCGACATCACCGACGACGGCCTGATCTTCTTCTCGGAAGCCACCGTGCGCTACGAGATGGACGAATGGCCGATCGACGGCCTCGAGGCGCGCGGCAACGGCCGCATCATCTGCTACGACACCAAGACCGGTGCGACGCATACGGCGCTGCGGGGCCTCAAATTCCCCAACGGCATCTGCGTCGCCAGCGACGGGGTGTCGATCCTGTTCGCCGAGACCTTCGGCTGCTCGATCAAGCGGCTGTGGTTCGCGGGACCGAAGAAGGGCCAGGTCGAGGTGGTGATGGACAATTTGCCGGGCTACCCCGACAACATCAACCTCGCCTCCGACGGCAATTACTGGCTGGCGCTGGTCGGCATGCGCAGCCCCTCGCTCGACCTCGCCTGGAAGATGCCGGGCTTCCGGCGCCGCATGGCCAAGCGCGTCCCGGTCGACGAATGGCTGTTCCCGAACATCAACACCGGCTGCGTGGTCAAGTTCAACGAGCAGGGCAAGATCCTCGAATCGTTCTGGGACCTGCGCGGCGAGAACCATCCGATGATCACCTCGATGCGCGAGCATCGCGGCTATCTCTATCTCGGCGGCATCATGAACAACCGGATCGGCCGCTACAAGCTGGAGAACGCGGACCCGAACTTCGTGCAGTATGACAAGCGCTGGGGGAAGCTGTCGTGATCGCGGCCGTCAGGGAATTCGCCAACCGCTTTCTCGGCCGCGGCGAGGCCACCATCACCGTGCCGTCGTTCGACGGCGCGCTCAAGCCGAATCAAAAACTTGAGACGGCGACCACCTTGCTGGAATGCGAGGCGCCCGAGGATCTCGCAACCGACGGCCGCAACCTCTATGTCGCCGACGGCAGGCGTCTGCTGCGCCTCGACGGCGGCGGAGCGGCCGAGCTGCGCCGCTTCGAGCAGCCGATTTCGGCGCTCTGCGCGCTCACCGGCGGCGGCATCGCGGTCGCGCTCGGCGGCCGCGAGGTGCGGCTCTACGCCGATCCCTCGTCGGGCGAGCCGAGCGTGACGTTCAGCGACGCCGCCTTCAATGCGATCAACGCGCTGACGCAGGCCGGCGACGGGACCCTGATCGCAACCGACGGCTCGGCGAGCTGCGGCATCGATGATTGGGCGCGCGACCTGATGGAGCTCAACCGGAGCGGCCGCGTGTTCCGGCTCGATCCCAGGACCAAATCGGTGCAGCCGCTGGCGTCGAAGCTCGGCTACGCCTTCGGCGCCTGCGCGCGCGGCGACGGCGTGCTGGTCAGCGAGAGCTGGCGGCATCGTCTCGTCCTCGTCTCCAATGGAAGGCCGCCGCAGGTCGTGCTCGGCCATCTGCCCGTCTATCCGTCGCGGCTGTCGAAGGCCGCGGGCGGCGGCTATTGGCTCACCGCATTCACCGCGCGCACCCAGCTGATCGAGTTCGTGCTGCGCGAGCCGGCCTACCGGCGTCGCATGATGGCCGAGATCGATCCGGCCTATTGGGTGGCGCCGCGGCTGCGCTCGGGGTTCTCGTTCAAGGAGCCGATGCAGGGCGCACACATCAAGACGATGGGCGTGATCAAGCCGTGGGCGCCGCCGCGCTCCTATGGCCTCGTCATCCGGCTGGGCGAGGACGGCAAGCCAAAGTATTCGCTGCACAGCCGGGTCGACGGCGTCAATCACGGCGTCGTCGCGGCGCTCGAGCTGGGCGGCGACCTTGTGCTGATCGCCAAGGGACCGGGCCGCGTGCTGAAACTGCCCCTCGCCGGGCTCGCCGAGGAGGTCGGCTCATGAGCGACACCGTGCTTTCCCTGCGCAAAGCCACCAAGCTTTACGCCGGCGTGCCCGCCATCGAGGGCGTCGACTTCGATCTGCGCCGTGGCGAGATCCACGCGCTTGTCGGCGAGAACGGCGCCGGCAAGTCGACGCTGACCAAGGTGATGGCCGGCGTCGTGACCTTGACCTCGGGCGGCATGAGTGTCGATGGCGCGGAGGTCGCGCCGCGGACGCCGCTCGAGGCGCGCAATCTCGGCATCGCGATGGTGTTCCAGGAGAACAGCCTGGTGCCGACCATGACGGTCGCCCAAAACTTGTTTCTCGGGCAGGAGAAATTCTACAACCGGCTGCGCGGCATCTACATCGCCGCCCAGCAATTCCTGCAATCGCTGAATTTCGACGTGACGCCGACCGCGACCGTGAGCGGGCTCGGTGCCGCCAAGAAGCAGATGGTGGAGATCGCGCGCGCGGTTCTGCACAAGGCCAAGGTCATCATCTTCGACGAGCCGACCGCGTCGCTGACGCCGGAAGAGAAGAAGTATTTCTTCGACCTGGTCCGTGACCTCAAGAAGCGCGGCGTCTCGATCATCTTCATTTCGCACGCGCTGGAAGAGGCTCTGTTGCTCGCCGATCGCATCACCGTGCTGCGCGACGGCAAGCACGTCATCACCGACGACGCCGCGAAATTCGATCGCGCTGCGATCGTGCAGGCGATGGTCGGACGCGACCTCTCCAACACGCTCTATGGCGCGCGGAAGACCTGCGTCCGGCCGGCGGGGGTGCGCGTGCTCACGGTTCAAAACCTCAAGATGGCGCCGATGGTGAAGAACAATTCGCTGTCGGTATTCGCCGGGCAGATCACCGGCGTGTTCGGCCTGGTCGGCGCGGGCCGCACCGAGACCTTCAAGATCGTATCCGGCGTGTTGAAACGCGACTTCTTCCACGGCGGCGAAATCATGCTGCACGACAAGCCGGTGCGCTATCGGGTTCCGGCGCCGGCGGTCAAGGCCGGCATCGCCTATGTGACCGAGGATCGCAAGGTCGAGGGCTTCTTCGAAACCGCCTCGATCGCCCGCAACATCTATCTCGGCCTGCTGTCGAAGTTTCCCGGGGGCCGCATGATGTTGTCGCGGCGCGAGACCAATTCGGTCGGCAAGACCTGGACCCAACGCCTCAAGGTTCGCGCCATCGGCGACGAGGCCAAGGTGGTCGAGCTGTCAGGCGGCAACCAGCAGAAGGTGGTGATCGCCAAATCGCTGGTGCAGGAGCCGGAGCTGATCATCTTCGACGAGCCGACCCGCGGCGTCGACGTCGGCGCCATCGTCGAGATCCACGAGCTGATCAACCAGCTCGCCGACGAGGGCAAGGCGGTGGTGGTGATCTCGTCCTATCTGCCCGAGATCATGGCGCTGTCCGACCGCATCCTGGTCTCGCGCCAGGGCAAGGTGGTCGAGGAATTCTCCGCGCTCGAAGCCACCGAGGAGAAGATCATGTACGCGGCGATTCATTGATCGCCGCAGCGGACGTGCGTCACGGCCGGTTGACCGCACGCAGCGCATTCATGCAGGCATCGCTCAAGCAGGTGCGGTGTGGGTAGCCGCCTGCCTGCTGCGATCCTGGTCGCGTGCTACTTTGGTCCGACGGTTCCAGTCACCTTCAGCCTCGCCGACCTCACCCAACCCGAGACGTCGTTGCCCGTCCCCGGATTGAGGTACATCACCGACGACCAGCCATCACTGGTTTGCGCATACGCGATCAGTGCGTCATTTGGAATGACGAACACCCCGCGGATCGGACAGTGCAGGTTCGGCGCCGAGTAGAATTGCAGCCGTCCCGTGCCCGTCACCACATTGGCCAGCGGCGGCGACAGCATCGGGACATGACTGGTGCCGGTCTGCGGCTCCTTGCAGCTCGACGGTGTCTGCGCGTGAACGGTCGCCCCCGGAGCTCCCAGGATCAGGGCACACCAGACCATGCAGGCGACGACAAACCTGTCCGACATCACTGATCCTCCTGATTTCGCCAGTTGCGGCAACCGGCGAAGGGATTGATTCAGTTCGTGCCCGCGATGATGACGAGGTTGTTCAGGACAGGCGTGGAGCAGAACGCGACGACGAGAGCGATGTTGTAAACGTTGTTGCTCCGCCAAAGCAGCCACGTGACCACGAACGTCAGGCCAAGCTTGGGCACCAGCCACCATACGCCGAACCATGTCTGCGCCAGATGCATGAACGGGTTCAACTCACCCAATCCGAGACTCAGGATCACATTCGTCGACACGAGGTCGGCGTAACCCAGCAGCAGGGCGAGGAGCACCAAGAGACCCTTAACCCAATTCATTCCGAGACTCCCGATGCCAGTAATGCCGAAGATGCCGGATTGGCCAGATCACGCTATTGATGATGTCCACGCGCTCGGCAGGCACGAGGCCCGTTGCAGGATATTCGTCCGGCTTCGGTATCCAGGCCGTACCGAACAGAATGTCGAGGAGCGGAAAGCAGGCAGCGAAGTTTTTGTCCCTGTGCTCGGGAAGGACCGAATGATGGATCCGGTGCCATTGCGGATTGTTGATCCATGTCACATACCGACCGAGCGGAATGCGGACGTTGAGATGGGCACACGCATCGGGCATGAAGAAGATGAATCCCACCGCTATCACCATGTCCGGCGGAATGCGGAACAGGATCGCCATGATCGGAAGAAACGCGTCGGACAACACCCGCTCCAGCCAGAAATGCCGGCCGCCGGTAATGAACGTCACGCCGTTCGCGCTGTGATGGAAGGAGTGCATCGCCCATAGAAAGGGGATCGCATGTTGAAGGCGATGGTATGCGTACTTGTAGAGATCGAATGCGACCACGATGATTGCGAGGGAGACGTACCACCAGTAACCGTCGGTCGGCAGCTTGATCCAGCCGAGACCGGTATAGCTGGCGATTTTCCCCGCGCTGATCGCTGCGATCGGAGCGAGCATGGACGACAGCCCGAGGCTCACGATCACCGCGAGCCAATCATCGCGAAACTCGCCGTAGGGAACGTCCGCGATCGGCCATCTTTTTTCCAGGATGCGACTGGTGTAGACGATGCCCAGGAATACGGCCGCATAAAATACGGCATTCGCGATGTCACTCTGCATGAGGGATGACTCGCCGGTTCAAAAGGACAGACAATAAGAATAAAAACATTTGTGTGCCTATAAGCTAAAAAAGCTTATTTTTTCTCAACGTTCCGGCGGGGGCAAGCAGGGTTTTTACGGGGGGCGGGTCCGAGTGGGGGCCCCGGGACAGGTTGCATCCAGACGGCGCTGGCGCCCATTTCTGGTCTGAGGAAACCGACCGGTGTCGCCTTTCGACCCATTTCGCAAGTTTTCGCTAGCTCAGGCGGAGCCCGCCGTGCTTTGATCGCTGGCATTATTTTGAGAATGTTTTGAGGGCATGCCTTGGCCTCCGATCGCATCGAGCGGCGATTGGCTGCAGTGCTAGCGGCCGACGTCGCTGGGTACAGCCGGCTGATGGGACGGGACGAGGAAGGCACGCTGACTTGCCTGAAGACCCTAATAGGGACCATCGTTAATCCGGCAATAGCCGCCCATCGGGGCCGTGTCGTCAAGACGACGGGAGATGGCCTGCTCGTCGAGTTTGCGAGCGTCGTCGACGCGACACGCAGTGCCGTTGAAATTCAAAACAGGTTGGCGGCACAGACGATCGCTGTGCCCCTGGATCAAAAGATAGAATTTCGCATCGGCATTCATGCCGGCGATATCATCATCGATCGAGGCGATATTTTCGGGGATGCCGTCAACATCGCCGCTCGACTCGAAAGCATCGCCGAACCGGGCGGGATCTGCGTATCCGACGACGCTTACAGACAGATCAGAAGCAAGGTCGACATTGTCTTTGAGGATATCGGCCTGCAGTCTCTGAAGAATATCGCCGAACCAATTCAGGCTTGGCGATCCCGGTTGAGCACTCAAACGTCATCCGGCGAAAGGTCAGCTTCGGCCCATCCGCAGCCGCTCACTCTTCCTGACAAACCTTCGATCGCGGTCTTGCCGTTTCAGAACATGAGCGGCGATCCCGAGCAGGAGTATTTTGCTGACGGGATGGTTGAGGAGATCACGACGGCACTATCGCGCAGTCGCGCTCTTTTTGTCGTCGCTCGCAACTCCGCGTTTACTTACAAGGGAAGAGCCATCGACATAGGCCGTGTCGGACGGGAGCTCGGAGTGCGCTACGTCCTCGAGGGTAGCGTGCGAAGGTCGGCCGACCGAATAAGAATAACGGGACAATTGATCGAGGTGACAAACCAGGCCCATATCTGGGCGGATCGCTTCGACGGATATCTAAACGACATCTTCGTTCTGCAAGACACGGTTGCATCAAGCGTAATCGGAGCGATCCTTCCCAGCATCGAAAAGGCGGAGATTGCGCTTGCGGTTCGCAAGCCGCCTGCGAACCTCACCGCCTATGACCACTACCTTCGCGGCCTCTCGTCCTTTTATCTGTTTACAAGAGAGGCGCATCGCCGGGCCTTGCCTCTTTTTGTGCGCGCCACCGAACTCGATCCGGGCTTTGCACTTGCGCACGCAGTTCGAGCTGGATGGTACATCGCGGCCAAGGCCTTCGACTGGGTCAGCATCGGATGCGTCGAGATGGAGCATGCCGAGCGAATCGCGCGCGAAGCATTGCGGCTGGGCGATGACGATCCGCGAGTGCTCGCTGTAGCAGGTCAAGTCTTGAACTATGTCGTGAGGAAGGTTGCGGAAGGCGAGGCACTCCTCTCGCGCGCAGTCAATCTGGACCCTAATCTTGCGACGGCGCGATTATGGCTCGGCGGAGCCAAGAATTTCCTCGGCGAGTATGATGAGGCGATCGAACAGTTGCACCTTGCATTGCGATTGAGCCCGCTCGATCCACGAACTTTCCTCGCCTATCAAGGGTTGGCGAGTGCACACTTCCAGGCAGGACGATACGACGAGGCTTTGGTATGGGCGTCCGACGGCGTCCGGCGTTGGCCTGACTTTGTTCAACTCCATCGTCAGATGATGGCGGCTCTCGCGATGCTGGGCCGGATAGACGAAGCTGCCAGATGCAGCGATCAGGTCCGTCGATTGAGCCCGGGCTTGACGATCGCGGAATACAAGAGAACGACGCCCTTTGTGCGCAGCGAGGATGTCGAGAAGGTCGCAGCGGCCTGGCGACTGTCCGGCATGCCCGAATAGATCCTCTTGAAGGGCCCGATACCGACAGTCGATTCCCGGCCCGGTCTCACCCCACGTCCTGGCCATCCTTTAACGTCGGCTTGCGATCCGGCGCCTCGACTCAGACCATCATCGCAGGCGACCGGGTCGAGAACGGAAATGTTCGTGATTTTGAACGAAAATGGCGCGCCCGGAACGATTCGAACGTCCGACCCTCAGATTCGTAGTCTGATGCTCTATCCAGCTGAGCTACGGGCGCATTTTCGCGGGAGGGCTTGAGCCCGCATGGCTCCGGGAGCCCCGGAACGTCGCGAAAGAGCGCTCTAGCTACAGGCTCCGGCTCCAGTTGGCAAGGTCTGGAAGTGCCAATTTCGGCGCGGCTTTAGCCTGCCCTGGAGTACCGGAAGGGCCCCTATGCCCTCGCCCGCTCGCTGCGGACCGACAGCAGTTCCACCGGACGATCCGGGATCGAAATCCGGAAGGTGGCGCCGATGGTGCCCTCGACCAGGTGGATGTGGCCGCCATGAGCGCGGATCAGCTCGGCGGCGATCGCGAGGCCAAGCCCGCTGCCGCCGGGGCGCCCGGAGGTCTGGAATGCCTCGAACAGATGCTCGCGCGCCTTGGTCGGGACGCCCGGACCGGTGTCGGAGACCTCGATGATCGCAACCGTCCCCTCGCGGCGGCCGGTGATGCGGATCTGCTGCGCGCCGCCGTCGCTGGCCGGCCGGCTTTCCAGCGCCTGCGTCGCGTTGCGCACCAGATTGAGCAGCACGCGGAACAGCTGGTCCGGGTCGGCGTCGATGGTCAGGCCGCGCTCGATCGCGCTGATCCAGGTGATCGAGACATCGGTCGCGAGCCCCGCCGACTCCCGCACCTCGGCAACCGCGGGCTCCACCATGATCACGCGGCGATCAGGCGCCGCCTCCTGCGCGCGGCCATAGGAGAGTGTCGACTGGCAGAAGGCGATGGCGCGCTCCAGCGAGCGCAACAATTTCGGCGCAAAGCGCTGCACCCGCGGGTCGGGCACGCTGGCAAGCTGGTCCGACAGCAATTGCGAGGACGCCAGCAGGTTGCGCAAATCATGGTTGATCTTGGAGACGGCGAGCCCGAGCGCGGCGAGCCGGCTCTTCTGATGCAGCATCGAGACGAGGTCGCGCTGCATGTCCGACAGCTCGCGCTCGGCAACGCCGATCTCGTCGCCGCGCTGGCTCGGCACGATGATTCGCGCCGAACTCTCCGGATTCTCGTGGAAGCCGACCAGGCTAGCGGTCAGCCGCCGCATCGGGCGCACGAACAGATAATGCAGCGCCAGATAGACCAGGCCGGCGGTCAGGCCGGCAATCAACAGCGCGACGACCAGGACGTTGCGCGAGAAGCGGTACATCGCCTGCCGCAGCGGCTTCTCGTCGATCACGACCTCGATGAACTGCGCCTGGCCCGGCGCGGGTCCGACCACGCGGATGGTCTGGTCGCCGTGCTCCAGCATGATCTCGAAGGCATCGACGATCGCCGACCACACCGTCATGGTCCGCATGTCGACGTCATGGTCGATCGCGGCCGGCAGGTCGGCGCTGGCGAGCAGCCGGCGCTGCTGTCCCAATTTGATGGCAACGGCACGGGCGCCGATGCTGGTCAGGATCTGCCGTGCCAGCGAATCCGGCACCAGGCCGGACGGGGCGGCATCCAGCACCAGCGCCGCGGTATTGGCGGCGGCGAGGCGGTCGTTGAGCCGGTTCATCCGGAAGTTGGCGATGGCCGGGACGTAGATCAGGAGCCCGGCGATCATCACCAGGGGAATTGTCAGCAACAGAAGCTTGCCCGACAGCCCGAGCCGAGGGGACGGCTTGGGCCGCTGCTTCTGCGCGGTCGCCTGATCGTCAGTTAGAGCCACAAGATAAGGCCTTGTTTGGCTTAGGGGTCGGAAGATGGGGCCCGGCCCCCAAGCCGGTCAAATTACGGATCGCTAATGTGGGCGGTTCCCCGAACGCCCCAAAGCGTCTCCATACCGTCAAATACCCCGCGAAATCAGATATATTCGCCCCAATTGCGACGTTTCGAAGAAGCCTTTTTGCGACGGCCTGTGACATTGACGAAAACAGGGCGCTCCCTTATAAGCCGCGCCAACTGTCCGCGATGGCCCGGTTCTTGACCCGGGGGCGGCTCTTTGGGGCCGTCAACGGCTCGTTTGGGCCTCCCAGCATCACCGGACTCCATCTCAATACAACGGCAAATTGCCCGGTCAGCGGAGAATTACCCGTGAAGCGGACTTATCAACCCAGCAAACTGGTGCGCAAGCGCCGTCACGGCTTCCGCGCCCGTCTCGCCACGGCCGGCGGCCGTAAGGTCCTCGCTGCGCGCCGCGCGCGTGGCCGCAAGCGCCTGAGCGCCTGAGCCCGGACGTCTCCTCTCCGGAGATACCCATTATGGATCGGCTGAGGCAGCGGGCGGATTTCCTCGCCGTTGCCAATGGCGCACGGGCGAATACCACAGCTTTTGTGCTGCAGGGCCGCCGCCGCGACGATCAGGGCCCGATCCGCGTCGGCTATACCGTCACCAAGAAGAACGGCACCGCGACCGAGCGCAACCGCATCCGCCGCCGGCTTCGCGAAGTGATGAGACAGGTCGACGCCGTATTCATGCGGCCGCACCATGATTATGTGCTAGTGGGCCGTCGTGACGCGCTGACCCGCGACTTTGCGACCATGCTTGACGACCTGCGGTCGGCGCTGCGCCGCCTCGACCGGCCTGCGCCCAAGACGGGTAATAACAAGACGGGTACCAACAAGGCGGGTAACAAAAGCGCGCCCAATCCGAATGGAATGACGAGACCCTAAGAGATGTCCGACAACCGCAACACGATCCTTGCCGTCATTCTGTCCGGCCTCGTCCTGATCGCCTGGCAATACTTCTACAATGTGCCGCAGATGGAGAAGCAGCGCGACGCGCAGCGCCAGGCGGAGTTGCAGAAGCCGGCGCCGCAGGCAACTCCGGGTGCTGCTCCAGGCGCAGCTCCAGGAACCTCGGCAACCCCCTCTCCGGCCCCCGGCGCGCCTGCTGCTGACGCTCCGGTAGCGAGCCGCGAAACGGTGCTTGCCTCCGGCCCGCGCATCAAGATCGAGACCCCGCGCGTCACCGGCAGCATCGCGCTGAAGGGCGCCCGGATCGACGACCTGGCGCTGGTTCAGTTCCGCGAGACGGTCGATCCCAAATCGCCGGCCGTCGTGCTGCTTTCGCCGTCGGGCACGGCCGAGCCTTATTATGCCGAGTTCCTGTGGCTGACCGCCAACGGCTCATCGGTGAAGACGCCGAACGCCGAAACCGTCTGGCAGCAGGAGGGATCGAACAGCCTGTCGCCGAGCACCCCGGTGATTCTGAAATACGAGAACGGCCAGGGCCTGACCTTCCGCCGCACCATCTCGATCGACGATCGCTACCTCTTCAGCATCAAGGACGAGGTCATCAATCAAGGCAGCGCGCCGGTGACGCTGTATCCGTTCGGGCTGATCTCGCGCGGCGGCAAGCCGCCGGTCTCCGGCTACGCGATCCTGCACGAAGGCCCGATCGGCTATCTCGGCGAACACGGCCTGCAGGAATTCAGCTACAAGAACATCGACGAGGCCAAGACCCCGACCGGCGGAAATTCGCGCGGCATCGTGTTCACGAAGGTCACCGACGGCTGGCTCGGCATCACCGACAAATACTGGGCCACGGCACTATTGCCGGAGACCACCGCAACGCTCGAAAGCGCCCGCTTCACCACCGGCGACAAGCGCTACCAGACCGACTACATGCTCGGCGCGCAGACGATTCCGATCGGCGGCACCGGCGTTGCCAACGGGCGGCTGTTCGCCGGCGCGAAGGAGGCCGCCACGGTCGGCCTCAACTTCCCGCTGGTCGGCTTCGGCGGCTACAACAAGCAGCTCGGCCTCAACCATTTCGATCTCCTGATCGACTGGGGCCATTTCTACTTCATCACCAAGCCGATGTTCCTGGCGCTCGACTGGTTCTATCGCCTGGTCGGCAATTTCGGCATCGCGATCCTCTTGGTGACCGTGATCGTGAAGCTGTTGTTCTTCCCGCTTGCCAACAAGTCCTACGCCTCGATGGCGAAGATGAAGTCGGTGCAGCCGCAGCTGCAGGCGCTGAAGGAACGCTATCCTGACGACCGCGTGAAGCAGCAGCAGGAGATGATGGAGATCTACAAGAAGGAGAAGATCAACCCGATCGCGGGCTGTCTTCCCGTCGCCTTGCAGATCCCGGTGTTCTTCTCGCTCTACAAGGTGCTGTTCATCACCATCGAAATGCGGCACGCGCCGTTCTTCGGCTGGATCAAGGACCTCTCGGCGCCCGATCCGACCAATCTGTTCACGCTGTTCGGCCTCATTCCGTTCGATCCGATCGCGCTGCTCGGACCGCATTTCGGCTCCTATCTGGTGATGGGCATCTGGCCGATCATCATGGGCATCACGATGTGGGTCCAGATGAAGCTCAATCCGGCGCCGCCGGATCCGACCCAGAAGATGATCTTCGACTGGATGCCGCTGATCTTCACCTTCATGCTGGCAGGCTTCCCGGCGGGTCTCGTGATCTACTGGGCCTGGAACAACCTGCTGTCGGTGCTGCAGCAGAGCTACATCATGAGGCGCAACGGCGTGAAGGTGGAGCTGTTCGACAATCTGAAGTCAACGTTTCAAAAAAAAAGCGTGACGACTGAGACAAAGAAGGCGACGTAGCTTCCGGCAACAGCGCTTCGTCACCATGTCATGCCCGGCCTTGTGCCGGGCATCGACGTATTGGAGGGCGGCCAGCGCGTTTACGAGCGAAGTGGGCGACGGTTCGCGGGAAGAAAACGCGTCAAGACAAGCAGCTGGAGCTTCGATTCAATCAGAACCGAGGCTCCAGACGTTGACCTGGATGGCCGGGTCGTCCTACGCCAAGGACCCGCCTTGGGCCTTTGCCCGGCCGCCACGAGATGGAATCCTTCGCATGAGCACCGAACCCGATGCGGCGCTGATCGAGCAAGGCCGAAAACTGTTCGCCGGCGACTGGCGCTTCATCTGGGCCTCGCCCTCGATCGAGACGCTGCCGCCGATGGCCGGCCTCGAGGTCGCCTTTGCCGGCCGCTCCAATGTCGGCAAGTCGAGCCTGATCAACGCGCTGACCGGCCGCAGCAACCTGGCGCGCACCTCGCACACGCCGGGGCGAACCCAGGAGCTGATCTTCTTCGAGGGGCCGGAGAAGGCGGGCTTCCGCCTGGTCGACATGCCCGGCTACGGCTACGCCTCGGCGCCGAAGACCAAGGTGGCGTCATGGACGGCGCTGATCCACAAATTCCTGCTCGGGCGCGCGACACTGGCGCGGGTCTACGTGCTGATCGACGCGCGCCACGGCATCAAGGACGTCGATCTCGACGTGCTGAAGACGCTGGACAAGTCCGCGGTCAGCTATCAGGTCGTGCTGACCAAGGCCGACCAGGTGAAGGCCGGCGAACTCAAGACTGTCATCGCCGACACGTCAGCAACACTCGCAAAGCATCCAGCCGCCTTCCCCGAAATGCTGGTGACCTCGTCGCGCACCGGCGACGGCATGCCGGAGCTGCGTGCCGCCATGGTGCGTCTGATCGAGGAACGGCGCTGATGAGCGGCGCATCCCGCCTCCTGATCGGCCTTGCCGCCATCATGGGCGCCTGCGGCGTGATGCTGGCGGCGGCCGCAGCCCATCTGCCTGATGCCACGCGGCTGGCGGCGGCATCCTCGATGCTGCTGTTCCATGCACCAGCCGTCGTCGCGGCCATCGCGGTCGCGGATCGCGCGATCATCCATGCGAAGCTCGCAGTCGTGGCGGCGGCCGGGTTCGTCATCGCGGCGTCATTGTTCGCGGGCGACCTCGTGCTGCGCCAATATGCCGGCCATGGATTGTTTCCGATGGCCGCGCCTGCCGGCGGAACGCTGTTGATCCTGAGCTGGCTGGCACTGGCGGTCGCGGCGGTGTGGCCGAAGCGGTGATGACCGCCATACTTCCTTCTCCCCTTGTGGGAGAAGGTGGCGCGGATGCAATCCGCGCCGGATGAGGGGTCTCTATCCGCGGAGACAGACCCCTCACCCGGCTTCGATGCCGTCGCATCGAAGCCACCCTCTCCCACAAGGGGAGAGGGTCAAGACCGCTTTGCGCCCTGCCCGGCAATCAGATAGAACCGCGCCACCCCTCCGCTGACGACGAGACCAGCCCCATGACCGACCAGCACATCAGCCCGCTCGATCAGGCCCGCATCCTGTCCGAGGCGCTGCCGCACATGCAGGAATATGACGAGGAAACCATCGTCATCAAATATGGCGGCCATGCCATGGGCGCCGAGGACACCGCGAAGGCATTCGCGCGCGACATCGTGCTGCTCGAGCAGACCGCGATCAATCCGGTGGTCGTGCATGGTGGCGGGCCGCAGATCGCGACCATGCTGAAGCGCCTCGGCATCCAGTCGGAATTCGCCGCGGGCCTGCGCATCACCGACGCCGCAACCATCGAGATCGTCGAGATGGTGCTGGCGGGCTCGGTCAACAAGCAGATCGTCGGCTATATCAACGAAGCCGGCGGCAAGGCCGTGGGCCTCTCCGGCAAGGACGGCAACATGGTGAAGGCGTCGAAGACGACGCGCACCATGGTCGATCCGGATTCCAACATCGAGAAGGCCATCGACCTCGGCTTCGTCGGTGACCCCGAAAAGGTCGACCTCACGCTGCTCAATCAGCTGATCGGCTATGAGCTGATCCCGGTGCTGGCGCCGCTCGCGACCTCGCAGGACGGCCAGACCCTGAACATCAACGCCGACACCTTCGCCGGCGCGATCGCGGGCGCGCTGAAGGCCAAGCGGCTGCTGCTGCTGACCGACGTGCCGGGCGTGCTCGACAAGTCCAAGAAGCTGATTCCGGATCTGTCGATCAAGGAAGCCCGCAAGCTGATCGCCGACGGCACGATTTCCGGCGGCATGATCCCGAAGGTCGAGACCTGCATCTACGCGCTCGAACAGGGCGTGCAGGGCGTCGTGATCATCGACGGCAAGACGCAGCACGCGGTGCTGCTCGAGCTCTTCACCAACCAGGGCACCGGCACGCTGATCCATAAGTAATGGCAGACGCGGGACACACGGCGAGGATCCCTCGCCGGTCGCCGGCGGCGCGGCTCGCGATGGCGCTGCCGGCCGCGCTGGTGTCGTTCCTGTTCTCGTCGGCGCCGGCGCATGCCGACCTCAAGCTCTGCAACCGCATGAGCTATGTGATCGAGGCCGCGATCGGCATCGACGACAAGGCCGCGACCGCGACACGCGGCTGGTTCCGGATCGATCCCGCGACCTGCCGGGTCGTGGTGCAGGGCGCGCTCACCGCCGACCGCGTGCTGCTCAATGCGCGGGCGCTCGGCGTCTACGGCGCTTCGCCGATCCCGCAGAACGGCACCGACACGCTCTGCGTGGCGCAGGACAATTTCGTGATCGCCGCCGCGCGGCAATGCCGCTCCGGCCAGATGCCCGCGCAATTCACCCAGATCACGCCGACGAAGACCGACGACGGCAACCTGGTCGCCTATCTCGCCGAAGACAGCGAATATGACGACGAGCAGGCGCGCCTCGCCGGCATCCAGCGCCTCTTGGTGATCGCGGGCTACGATGCGGCGCCGATCGACGGCGTCGACGGGCCGAAGACCCAGAGTGCGCTGTCGGCATTCCTGAAGAGCCGCGGGCTCGCCAGCGACGTCGTGCAGTCGCCGAATTTCTTCGCCACCATGATCGATGCCGTGCAGAAGCCGTCGCCATCAGGGCTGACCTGGTGCAACGACACGCCGCACAAGGTGATGGCCGCGGTTGCAACCGACGACGGCAAGGCGGTGACCAGCCGCGGCTGGTATCGCATCGACCCCGGCAAGTGCCTGCATCCGGACGTGACAGGCACGCCGAAGCAGATCTATTCGTTTGCCGAAGCGGTCGACAACGACAACCGCGCCATCCGCATCAAGGACAAGCCGCTGAACTGGGGCGGCGGGGTCCAGCTCTGCACCCGCGAAAGCAAGTTCGAAATCAACGAACAGGGCGACTGCGCCAGCCGCGGCCTCGCCGCGCTCGGCTTCACCACCGTCGACATGACCAGCGGCGGCAAGACGCTGCGCTTTGCGATGCCGTGATGAAGGCAACGGCGCCACAAACACCACAGTCGTCCTGGCGAAAGCCAGGACCCATAACCACAGGATTGCGTTTGGCGAAGAACGACGAGCATCGTGCCACATTGATAGATTCCGCGGTATGGGTCCTGGCTTTCGCCAGGACGACGGCGGAAGACTGGGCGATCGCGCCGACACGCGGAGAAAGCCATGACTAAGACTGCCCGCAGCTTCGGCCATGTCGAGACCTGGGTGTTCGACCTCGACAACACGCTGTACCCGCATCACGTCAACCTGTGGCAGCAGGTCGATGCGCGGATCGGCGAGTTCGTCAGCAACTGGCTGAAAATCTCGCCCGAGGAAGCACGGCGGCTGCAGAAGGACTACTATCTGCGCTACGGCACCACGATGCGCGGCATGATGACCGAGCACGGCGTGCAGGCCGACGACTATCTCGCTTATGTGCACAAGATCGACCACTCGCCGCTGCAACCCAATCCGGCGATGGGAGCCGCGATCGCCAAGCTGCCGGGGCGCAAGCTGATCCTGACCAACGGCTCGGTCGACCATGTCGACGCGGTGCTGGGCCGGCTCGGCATCAGCAACCATTTCGACGGCGTGTTCGACATCATCGCCGCCGATCTCGAGCCGAAGCCTGCCCCGCAGACCTACCAGAAGTTCCTCAGGCTGCACGACGTCGATCCGGCGAGGGCTGCGATGTTCGAGGACCTCGCGCGCAATTTGGTGGTGCCGCATGAGCTCGGCATGACCACCGTGCTGGTCGTGCCCGACGGCAGCCAAGAGGTGGTGCGCGAGACCTGGGAGCTCGAAGGCCGCGACGCCGCCCATGTCGACCATGTCACGGATGATCTCACCGGCTTCTTGCAGCGGCTGAAGCCGTAGCCTCTCGACAGATGTCGTCCCGGCGAAAGCCGGCAACTGTTATGTTGGTTTGGTCTGCAGGTACGGCTTTCGGTCTCGCATCATGGCATT
>NZ_JADFUD010000060.1:0-49953 GCF_054820065.1 Bradyrhizobium sp. UFLA06-06 | reverse complement strand
CAGCCAGCATGGTGAATCAGAAACACACTGATTTGGGAATCCCAAATCGATTCAACCTAAACCCATCCCGCTTTAGCAGAAGCTATACGGCTCGCAAGTTGCCGGTGCGACGATAGAAGACGGGTAGCCTTGGTTCGACGAAGCGAGCGCGTTCCGAACAGGTGAGGGTCCGATCCTATGCCGGCCAGCCAGTCCGACCGCCGGAAGGCGCAAACGACCCTAAGCGGCCGCTCGGTCGGACGCGGTAAGCGTGCCGAAACGGGTTGCCCCTCTTCGCGCCGGCGGTGTCAACCGCCGCAACCTGCTGATCTAGATCAAAGTAGTCGATCCAATGCGGAATAACTGACTAACGGGGCCGACATTTAAAACGATTTCAGGAGGGGAATGCCATGCACAGGTATGCATTAGCCTTACTCATCGTTGGTTCTCCATTTTCTGCATTTGCGGCTGAGCTTCCCAAGGAGGGCAGCTACGACTACATCGCCTGTTGGTCAGGCGTTAATAACACGATCACCTTCTCCAAGACCCATACCGGATCGAGTTTTGAGTTGACGGGCACCGTCCGCAGCAATCCTCCCGGGGGCATGTTTGACAAAAGCACTTTCCGCTGCGTCGGGATGAATGCATCACTTGACGGGAAGATCACGGGGTCCAACGTTTGCGAGTCAATCGATGTGGACGGCGACAAGCGGCTCTCATATTTTTCGACCGGCGATGGAAAGACAACCAGGACGAACCTCGCAGGAACTGGGAAATACGAAGGCATGGTCATGGCAGGCACAGTCGAACCACTGGGGTCCTTTCCGGTCATCAAGGACGGAACGTTTCAGAGCTGCAATCATCAAACTGGTACGTACAAGCTGAAGTAACACGAGCAGCGAGAATTTGCCGTCGCTTACCCAAATCTGAGCGGCGGCTATTTCGCTCGCTAGAATGGCGGCCTTATCCGTCTCGCCGGTCGAGCGTTGTTACCGCGGGCTAACGGAAATAGAGCGAAGATGTATGCGGCTTTCTTCCATTGCGCCAAGGGCGGCTATTGACCAAAGGCGACATTCAACGCTGGTCCTACCTCTCGCGTTGTTTATTGCGCGGGACCCATGGGTGCGATCGGCACCCGGCTTTCCCTGCGCCCTCTGCTTTCGGAGCGGCGAAACGAAGAGCAAAGCTCGGACAGATCATGTCGCGAGAATTTGGAATTAC
Organism: Bradyrhizobium sp. UFLA06-06; assembly: GCF_054820065.1. Taxonomy (NCBI): domain Bacteria; kingdom Pseudomonadati; phylum Pseudomonadota; class Alphaproteobacteria; order Hyphomicrobiales; family Nitrobacteraceae; genus Bradyrhizobium; species Bradyrhizobium sp. UFLA06-06. The sequence goes on along the minus strand of NZ_JADFUD010000060.1, from coordinate 48,753 downwards.
GACCCACTGGCCGCGCAACACATTCGGTGTCGTCCCGGCCTGGAGCCGGGACCCATAACCACGAATGCTCAATGTTGCGCGACGCCGTGGCCACAGCCTTTCTTCAGCAACACAACCCTGTGGTTATGGGTCCCTGCTTTCGCAGGGACGACGATTGTGGATGGAGGCCGTGCGATACATTCGCTGTCGTCCTGGCGAAAGCCAGGACCCATTACCCCTAATGCGAATTGCCTCGCCATGCTGGGGCCGCCTGTTCCTCCAACAACACAAGTCGGTGGTTATGGGTCCTGGCTTTCGCCAGGACGACGCATCGGGAGGATCGCAGGCTCGTTCAGCCCGCCGATCTGCACCAGCGCCAAAAACAAAAACGCCCCCGAGACGGGGGCGTTTTGCGTGTGATCGCCGGGGCGATTGCGAAGCGGACTTTAGTCCTTCTTGAGGAAGCCCGAAAACTTCTTCTGGAAGCGCGAGACGCGGCCGCCGCGGTCCATCAGCTGCTGGGTGCCGCCGGTCCAGGCCGGGTGCGACTTGGGGTCGATGTCGAGGTTCAGCGTGTCGCCTTCCTTGCCCCAGGTCGAGCGGGTCAGGTACTCGGTGCCGTCGGTCATGACGACCTTAATCGTATGATAATTCGGATGAATATCGGCTTTCATGACAGTTCCTTCGGCGCGCCGGCGCCCGTCTCAAGATGTCTGGAATACGGGATTTGCGCGGGTCTATAACCCATGGAGCCCCCCAAAACAAGCCAAGAAAGGGCCTAAGCCCATCACCGGATTGGGACTTTACCGGATTTGCCAGCCGGGGGTCGGCGGGCCTATGTGGAGGGCGATAGAACCGGTCTAGATTGATGAGCGTAGCCGAACAGCTTGAGACCCCGCGTGGCGCCCCGCAGCCTCCGCGCGACGCGTTGCTCGATGAGGAAGCCTTCATCGAGAGCCAGATCACGGAGCCGGCGAAGAGCCGCGCCCGGTTGCGGCCGTTGCTTGCGCTCGCGCCCTATGTGGCGCGCTACAAGGGCCGGGCGATCCTCGCGCTGATCTCGCTGACGATCGCCGCGATCACCACGCTGATCGTGCCGGTCGCGGTGCGGCGGATGATCGACATGGGCTTCACGCCCGAAGGCATCGCGATGATCAACAGCTATTTCAGCGTGATGATCGCGGTCGTCGCGGTGCTCGCCTGCGCCAGCGCCTCGCGCTATTACCTCGTGATGACGATCGGCGAACGCATCGTCGCCGATCTCCGGCGCGACGTGTTCGCGCATCTGATTTCGCTGTCGCCCTCGTTCTTCGATTCCGCACGAAGCGGCGAATTGGTGTCGCGGCTCACCGCCGATACCACGCAGATCAAGTCCGCGGTCGGCGCGTCGGTGTCGATCGCGCTGCGCAATCTGATGCTGTTCTTCGGCGCCGCCGCGATGATGGTGATCACCAGCCCGCGGCTGTCCGGCTTCGTGTTGCTCGCGATCCCGATCATCGTGATTCCGCTGGTGGCGTTCGGCCGCTGGGTGCGGCGACTGTCGCGCACCGCCCAGGACACGCTGGCCGATGCCAGCGCCTATGCCTCGGAGCTGGTCAATGCGATCCGCACCGTGCAGGCCTATACCGGCGAGCGGCTCGCCAGGACGCGTTTTGCCGGCGAGGTCGAGCAGGCCTATCAAGCCGCGCGCAGCTCGACCAAGGCGCGCGCGGTGCTGACGCTGATCGTCATCTTCATCGTGTTCGCCAGCGTCGTCGTGATCCTCTGGGTCGGCTCGCACGACGTGCTGGTCGGAACCATCAGTCCGGGCCGGCTCGGCCAGTTCATTCTCTACACGGCGTTCGCCGCGAGCGGCCTCGGCCAGCTCAGCGAGGTCTGGGGCGAGGTCTCGGCCGCATCGGGCGCCGCCGAGCGGCTGTTCGAGATCTTGCGCGTCAGGCCGCAGATCGCGGCGCCCGCATCGCCGCGCGCACTGCCGCAGCCGGCGCGCGGCGATGTCGGCTTCGACGATGTCAGCTTCGCCTATCCGACCCGGCCCAACGCGCTTGCCGTCGATGAAGTGTCGCTCTCGGTCCGGTCAGGTGAAAAGGTCGCGATCGTCGGCCCGTCCGGCGCCGGCAAGAGCACGCTGTTCCATCTACTGCTGCGCTTCTACGATCCGAAGTCCGGCACGATCTCGCTCGACGGCGTGCCGATCCGGCAGGCCGATCCGGCCGAGGTGCGCGCGCGCATCGCGCTGGTGCCGCAGGATTCCGTGGTGTTCGCCGCCAGCGCCCGCGAGAACATCCGGTTCGGCCGGCCCGACGCGACCGACGCCGAGGTCGAGCGTGCCGCCGATCTCGCCCATGCCACCGAATTCCTGCGCCGCCTGCCCGAAGGCTTCGACGCCCAACTCGGCGAGCGCGGCGTGACGCTGTCCGGCGGCCAGCGCCAGCGCATCGCGATCGCGCGCGCGATCCTGCGCGATGCGCCGCTGCTGCTGCTCGACGAGGCGACCTCGGCGCTCGACGCCGAGAGCGAGACGCTGGTGCAGACCGCGCTGGAGGAATTGATGCGCCACCGCACCACGCTGGTGATCGCGCATCGGTTGGCGACCGTCTTGTCCTGCGACCGCATCCTGGTGATGGACCAGGGCAGGATCGTCGAGCAGGGCACCCACGCCGAGCTGGTCGCCGCGGGCGGCCTCTACGCCCGGCTGGCCCGGCTGCAGTTCGAGGGGATTTGAGCGAATTGGGCCTCGGCGCGCTTCGCCTATGCGATTCCTATGCGATCGGGCGCGCGCGCCCCTCGAAAACCTATTCCCACGCAAGGATAGTCGCGCCGCGCCTGACCTCCCTCGACAGCCGAAGGAGGTCAGGCGCGCGGGGTGTTCGACTGATGCGCGAGAATGCGACTGAACCGGAGAGCAAGCTGCTTTGTGCCTGGCAGCTTGCCGTGCTGCGCTTCGCAGTGACGCTTGACGACGACGATCGGATGCACGCGCTCGGTGTGGCCGGCGAGGTCGACCGGCTGGGCGGCGCGGCCGATGACGCCTTCCACTTCTTCCGCAGGACGACCGCGGAGCTGTGCGCGGCGATCTCCGGTCAAAGCGCGGATCAGGATTCCGTCATCCGGCGATTCCTGGCGCAGATCGACAATGTCAGGCTCAAGCGCGCGGTCGAGGCGGCGATCGCCAAGGACCGCACGCCGCCAAAACTCGTGGCGAGCCGCGTGAAGCCCGGCCCCGATCTCTGGCGCGGGCTGGCGCCGCGGCGTGCAACCGGAACGTAGGAAGGGCCTCACTCTGCAATCGCCATCACGGCGCGGCGGATATTCCGTCACAGCATGTCGCCACAACCCTGGCCGGCTTGCTGCGATCAGTGCGATGCGCTTCTCTGTGCTCGACAAGAGACCGGTCGGTTTCGGAATGCGGGGAGTGACGAGATGGGTGGCTTGGTGATCAGCGGCGGCCGGGTGGTGGATCCGGCCAGCGGGATGGACGCGATCGGCGATGTGGCAGTGGTCGACGGCAAGATCGCCGCGGTCGGCAGCGGCCTCGGCGGCGCCGAGCGGCGGATCGACGCGACCGGGCTCGTGGTGGCGCCGGGTTTCATCGACCTGCACGCGCATGGCCAGACCATTCCGGCCGACCGCATGCAGGCGTTCGACGGGGTGACGACCTCGCTCGACCTCGAGGCCGGCGTGCTGCCGGTCGCGTCCTGGTACAAGCGCCAGGCCGAGAAGGGCAGGGTGCTGAACTACGGCGCCGCCGCCAACTGGGCCTTCGCGCGCATCGGTGCGATGACCGGTTCGAATTCGGAAAGCTCGCTGGAATCGTTTGGGGCCGCGATGCGCGATCGCCGCTGGATCGAAAACGTCGCGACCGAAGGCGAGGTCGGCGGCATCCTCGACCGCCTCGCGATCGGCCTGAACGAGGGCGGTATCGGCATCGGCATTCTCAACGCCTATGCGCCGGGCGCCGGCGTGCAGGAATTGACCGCGGTGTGCCAGCTCGCGGCCACGCATGCGGTGCCGACCTTCACCCACGTCGCCTACATGTCGCGGATCGATCCCGAGAGCGCGGCCGAGGCCTATATCCGCCTGATCGGCTATGCCGGCGCCACCGGCGCGCATATGCACATCTGTCATTTCAACTCGTCGAGCAAGACGGATATCGAACGCTGTGTTGCGCTGATCGCGAAGGCGCAGGCGCAGGGCCTGCCGATCACGGTGGAGGCCTATCCCTATGGCACCGGCTCGACCGTGCTGGCGGCGACCTTCTTCAGCGATCCGAAATTCGAGGAGCGCAACGGCCTCGGTTATGATTCGGTGCAGCGCGTGACCGACGGTCACCGTTTCGGCAGCCGCGAGGAGCTGCTGGCGGCACAGGCCGAAGAGCCCTCGACCTTGGTGCTGTGGCACGTGCTCGATATCGAGAACAACGCGCATCATCGCGATCTGCTCGACATGGCGGTGCTGTATCCGGGCGGCGCGATCGCCTCCGACGCGATGCCGTGGACGCTGTCCGACGGCCGCCCCTACACCGGCGACGCCTGGCCGCTGCCCGACGATGCCACCTCGCATCCGCGCTCGGCGGGCTGCTTCACCCGCTTCATCCGCGAATGGGTGCGGGAGCGCAAGAAGGTGTCGCTGCTCGAGGGTATCCGCAAATGCGCGCTGATCCCGGCCGAGATCCTGTCGGCGAGCACGCCGGCGATGCGGGCCAAGGGCCGGCTGCAGGTCGGCGCCGACGCCGATGTCGTGGTGTTCGACTTTGAGACGCTGAGCGATCGTGCGACCTTCTCCGCGATGAATCGTCCGGCGGAGGGCGTGCGGCATCTCGTGGTCAGCGGCCAGCCGCTGATCAGCGATGGTGTGCTCGATGTCGCGGCGCGTCCCGGCCGGCCGGTGCGCCGGCCTGTCACCGGAGGCTGAGGTGCCGGTCCCGATCCTGCTGGTCGCGGGCTTCCTCGGGGCGGGCAAGACCACGGTCGTCAACCATCTGCTGGCGCATGCGCAAGGGCGGCGCATCGCCGCCGTGGTCAACGATTTCGGTGCGATCAATATCGACGCGGAGCTGATCGCGGGCGCCAGCGACGGCGTGGTCAGCCTGAGCAACGGTTGCATCTGCTGCACGCTGGAGGGCGACCTGCTGCGCACGCTCGCCACGCTGCTGCGGCGTGATCCGCGTCCCGAATTCATCGTGATCGAGACCAGCGGGATCGCCGATCCCGCCGACATCGTGCGCAACCTGATGGATCCCGTGATCTGGAAGGAGGCGCCGCTCGAGACCGTGCTGTGCGTGGTCGACGCGACGCAGCCTGCGGCGATGCTGAACGACGCGCTGCTGCGCTCGCAGCTGCGGGCGGCGGATGTGGTGGCGCTGAGCAAGGTCGATCTCGCCGATGCCGCTGCGTGCGCCGCGATCCGCGACGCCGTGCGCGCGATTCGTCCGGCAGCCGTGGTGGTCGATGCGTTGCATGGCGAGGTGCCGGCCGCGCTGCTGTTTCCGGCGGATCTCGATCACCTGCCGGCGCCGCGCGAGACCGCGCCGCGACGGCCGGCGTCCGACCGGTTCGAGACGCTGAGCTGGACCTCGGAGCGGCCCGTCGTGCTGCCGCGCCTGCAGCAGGCGATCGGCAGACTGGCGCCGAAGCTGGCGCGGGCGAAGGGATTGTTCGAGACGGTGGAGCAGCCCGGGCGGCTGACGGTGTTTCAACTCGCCGGCGGCCGCGCGACCTTGGCTACGGGCGGCGTGCCGTCGCCCGGCGTGCCGCGCACGCGAATCGTGTTCATCGCCGAGATGGGTGCTCTGTCGCGGGCGGAGATTGATGCGATCATGGAAGGCTGCGTCGAGTGACGCAAATGTCCCGTCATCCTGAGAGAATGTGAATGTATTCAGCGTCGTCCTGGCGAAAGCCAGGACCCATTACCCCAACCGCCTATTGTTGTGCGACGCTGGGGCCACTATCGCGCTCTCTATCGAATTCGGTGGTTATGGGTCCTGGCTTTCGCCAGGACGACAGCGCGGGGATGACGGGACAAGAAGTCTCCGCGTCAGCCGCAGATGTCGCTGTGTCATCGCCGCCGCAGCATTTCGCAAAGCATGTGTGGGACGATCGCATCGAATTGACAGCCCTGCCGCCAGCACCTATCGTTTTTGCCGACGGTTCCCTTCGGGGATCAAAAGGGAATGCGGTGCGAGGGTAACCTCAATGCCGCAGCTGTCCCCGCAACTGTAAACGGCGAGCCTTTCGTCAATTTGCCACTGGGCTATCAGGCCCGGGAAGGCGTCGACAGGCGATGACCCGTGAGCCAGGAGACCTGCCGTCAGTCGTGGTCACACGCGAGCACATCGGGCGGGGGCGTCCTGGTGGGATCGGAGCACTGCCTTTTGGGCAATGCGCCAGTCCGCGTTCGCGGTGACGTGCCACGTTACCGCGAGTCGTTTTCATGTCTCCGTCCTTTCCCGTTGCGCGCAAATGGCGCCTCGGTCTCGTCTGCTCCCTGTCATCGCTACTGCTGCCGGCTGAGGGCTCGACACAAACACCTCCACCAACCAGGCTCGATCCGATCGAGGTCGCGCCTTCCGCTGCGGCAAAGCCGAAGCCTGCGGCGCGCAGCCGTGACATGGCCGCTGCGGCGCGGCCACGGCCGAGGCCCGCGACGGTCGCACCAGCCGGCAACACGCCGCGCGCCGCGGCGTCAGGCGCATCGGGGGCGGTATCGCCGACGCTCAATGCCACCACGCAGGGCGGCACCGGTAGTCGTCTCAATCTGACGCCGCTGCAGACGCCGGCCAGCGTCGAGATCATCACGGCGCAGACCATCGCTGAGCGCGGCCAGCATAATGTGGTCGATGCCGTCACCCAGGACGCGGCCGGCTTCATCGCAACGCCGGCGCCCGGCAATGGCGGCCTGTCGTTCAGCACCCGCGGCTTTGCCGGCAGCAACTCGGTGATGACGCTGTACGACGGCACGCGTTTCTATATCGGCTCCGGCACGCTGACGTTTCCCTACGACACATGGTCGACGCAGCGCATCGAGGTGCTGCGCGGCCCGGCCTCGGTGCTGTACGGCGAGGGCGCGATCGGCGGCGTCATCAACGTGATCCCGAAGAAACCGCAGAGCACGACTTATAACGAGGCCGAGGTCTCGCTCGACAGCAACATGACCCGGCGGCTCTCGGTGGACAGCACCGGTCCGATCAATCCCAATGTGTCGTACCGCGTCAACGCCACCGGCAACATGTCGGACGGCTGGGTCGATCGCGACAAGACCTCGAATGCGGTGGTCTCCGCCGCCGTGCGGGTGCAGGCGTCGGACAATCTCGCCTTCACGCTGTCGGAGAACTACGGCGACCGCAGCCCGTCGCGTTATTTCGGCACGCCGCTGATCAACGGCTCGATCCAGGACGCGCTGCGCTTCAAGAACTACAACGCATTGGACAGCGCGATCCGCTATCAGGACAGCTGGACCCGGTTCAAGACCGAGTGGGACGTCGCCGACGGCATCAAGGTCAACAACACGCTGTATTACCTGACCAGCGAGCGGCACTGGCGCGACATCGAGAACTACACCTGGAATCCGAAGACCCAACTGATCGATCGCACGAGCTATATCGAAATCTTCCACGACCAGAAGCAGCTCGGCAACCGGATGGATACGACCTTCAGCGGTCACGTGTTCGGACTTGCGAACCAGTTCGTCGCCGGGTTCGACGTCAACCGGATCGACTTCACCCATACCAACAACTCGCCCTATGGCGGCGCGTCGTCGGTCAATCCCTACGTGTTCGATCCGGGATCGTTCTTCGCGACGACGACGGCGACCACACCGGGCTTCAATGCGATCGTCAATCAATACGCGCTGTTCGCCGAGGATCGGCTCTCGCTGACCGATCAATTGTCGCTGGTCACCGGGGTCAGGTATGATCGCCCCGAGGTGGAGCGCACCGACTACAAGACGCCGGCAAACAGTTTTGAGACGAAGCTATCGGGGACCAGCTGGCGCGCCGGCCTCGTTTACGAGCCGATCAAGAACCTCGCGTTCTATGGCCAGTACGCGGTCGGCGTCGATCCGGTCAGCAACCTGATCTCGCTGCCCGTCTCGCAAAAAACCTTCCAGCTTGCGACCGGCGAGCAGACCGAGATCGGGGTCAAGCAGGCGTTCTGGGGCGGCCGCGGCGAGTGGACGCTGGCCGCCTACGAGATCGTCAAGACCGGGCTCACGATTCCCGATCCCGGCAATCCCACCGGCGGCCTGGCATTGCAGATCGGCCAGCAATCATCGCGCGGGGTCGAAGGATCGATCGGGCTCGCGCTGAGCGACGGCTGGCGCGTCGACGCCAATCTTGCGCTGTTGCGCGCCAGATACGACAACAACAGCCAGGTGGTCGGCGGCAAGATTGTCAGCTTCAACGGCAATGTCCCGGTCAACGTGCCGCAGCAGGTCTCGAACGTCTGGCTGACCTGGGATTTCGCGCCCAACTGGTCGGTCTATGGCGGCGTGCAGATCGTCGGTGCGATGTACTCCGATCTCGCCAACACCCAGCTGCGGCCGAGCTACAATGTGGTCAATGGCGGCATCAGATGGAAGCCGGATGACCGCACCACGGTCGCGCTCCGCCTCTACAATCTGTTCGACAAGGTCTACGCAGTAACCTCGAACGGCACCGGGCAGTGGCTGCTCGGCATGCCGCGTACCGCCGAATTGTCCGTCAACGTGAAGTTTTGACCATGCGCAACGCTCTGATCCGGCGCGGGCGGCGATGGCTCTATGTCGTCCATCGCTGGATCGGCATTGCGACGTGTCTCCTGTTCGCGATGTGGTTTATCTCCGGCCTCGTCATGATGTACGTGGCCTTTCCGCGCCTCACCGACAGCGAGCGCGTCGCCGCGCTCCCTGTCATTCCTTGGAATAAGGTGCAGCTCGCACCCGATCGCGCGATGGCGATCGCGGGTGTCGAGCGTTATCCGCGTGACCTGCGGCTCGCGATGATGGACGACACGCCCGTCTATCGCGTCACCGGCTGGAAGGGAGGGGCGATCACGATTTCGGCGACCGACGGCAGCGTGATCGACCGCATCACGCCGGACCAGGCGCTGGCCATCGCACGCCATCATCCGCACACGGTGCAACCCCAACTGCTCGACACCGTGACGCGCGACCAATGGTCGGTCACGGCGCGCTTCGATCCGTTGCGGCCGCTCTATCTGATCGGCCTCGGCGACCCCGATGGCACCGAGCTCTACGTCTCCTCGCGCACCGGCGAGATCGCGCTCGACACCACGCGTCGCGAGCGCATCTGGAACTGGCTTGGTTCGATCCCGCACTGGATCTATCCGACCGTGTTGCGCAAGGACGGCCCGCTGTGGCGGGATGTGGTGCTTTGGATCTCGGGGGTCTGTCTTGTGGTCGCGGTCACCGGCTTCTGGATCGGCATTTTGCGCCTGCGGCTGACGCGCCGCTACGCGAGCGGCGCCGTCTCGCCCTATCGCGGCTGGATGGCCTGGCATCACATCGCCGGCCTGATCGGCGGCATCTGCGTCTTGACCTGGATGTTCAGCGGCTGGCTGTCGCTCAATCCCGGCGGCGCGTTCTCCGCTCGCGGCATCACCCGCGAGATCGCGGTCGGCTACAGCGGCCACGACACGCCCGACATCGTCGCCGGCTTCCAGTCGTCGCCATCGATGCCGGCGGTGGAGGCCCGCTTCGTCTGGATCGGCGGACACCGGTTGATGTTGCTCGACGACGGTAACGGCGGCCGCAGCATCGCCGATCCTGTGACCGGTGCGCAGATGCCCCTCTCGCGCGACGAGATCATCGCTGCCGCCCGACACGCAATGCCCGGCGCTGCGATGACATCAGCGCGGCAGCTCGATGAACCCGACGCCTACTGGTACACGCTGCACCAGGCGCGCGAGCTTCCCGTATTGCGGATTGGCTTCGACGATCCCGCCCACACCTGGCTGCATATCTCTCCCGTCACTGGCGAGATCCTCGACCGCAGTGACGACAGCCGCCGGTCCTACCGCTGGCTGTTCAACGCGCTGCACAGCCTCGACTTCCCGCTGCTGCTACGCATCTCGCCGGCGCGCGACGTCGTGGTGTGGCTGCTATCGGCGGCTGGCACGATTATCTCGATCAGCGGGATCGTGATCGGCTGGCGCCGGTTGCGGCGGCGCAAGGTGCGAGCGAGGCCAGTGTCGGCGAGCCTCGTGCGCACGCCCTCGTAAGCCGCGATTACTTGACGGTCAGGTGCACGTCCGACGCTGGCCGATCGGGGGCCCATTCCAGTGCGAACCGCTGACCGGCAATGATCTCATAGGTCGAGAGCTTGGATGCGACCGCATCGCGGAACCGGAGATAGGCATCGCGCTGCCGCCCGTTCGAGCGGGCCGCGGCCAGATTGAGCCATTTGTAGGCCAGCACGAAATCTGTCGGAACGCCGTGACCCTTGTCGTACATCAGGCCGAGCTGGGCTTGCGCGAACGGGTCGCCCTGCACGGCGCCGCGATAGTAGCAGTCGGCGGCGGCTGCGTAGGCCTGCGGCACGCCGAAGCCATGCTCATACAAGAAGCCGAGCATGCCGAGCGCGCGTGCATTGCCGCGCTCGGCGGCCGGCGCGAGCTCCCGAGCCGCCCGGACATAGTCGCCGCGATGAAAGGCGGCCGATCCGCGCGCCACGCTGTCGGCGCTCGCGACAGAGGCGGTCATCGCCCAAACCACGATCGCGAGCGAAGCCGAGAGGCCCGTCCGTTGTGCGAGAACGCGGCGCATCCTGCTGCCCGGCTCAGTGATAGCTGGTGGTGATCGGTGCATTGGTCGATGTCGTGGCGATGCTGCCGCGCAATTTCGATCGAAGCTCCTCGGCCACGGTCTGGGCGTCGGAACCGTTGCGGATGATCTGCGGGCGGATGAAGATGATCAGCTCGGTACGCTGGGTGCCGTTGCTCTGATGCCCGAAGGCATCGCCGAGGCCGGGGATCTGGTCGAGCACGGGAAGCGCATTGCGGGCGCCGCTCTGCTGCTCGCTGATCAGGCCGGCCAGCAGCACGGTCTGACCGTTGGCGACCGAGATCTGGCTCTTGACCCGCCGTTCCGACACCGTCGGCGTCAGGTTGACCGTGCTGCCGCTGCTTTGGGGAACGTTGCTGATCTCCTGCTCGACATCGAGCCGCACGGTGCCGTTCACGCTGACGCGTGGCGAGACCTTCAGGATGATGCCGGTGTTGCGATAGTCGATGGTGTTGACCACCGTGTTGCTCGTGGTCAGCACCGTCGCGCTGCCGGTCGAGACCGGGACGACGTCGCCGACCTGCAGCGTCGCGACCTGGTTGTTGATCACGACCAGCGAGGGATTGGAGAGCACCTTGACGCTGGTGACGGCATGCAGCGCATCCAGGATCAGGCTCGGCTGCGTTGCATTTCCGATCAGGAAGTTGAAGCCCGGGAAGCTCTGGTTGATGAAGGCATTGGTGAGCGATCCCGCGACCGAGACCGCGCCGGTGGTCGCGTCCGTGGTGGTCGCGGGCGCGGAAGTGGCCTGGGTGCCGAGGATCGAGCCGGTGTTCGGCTTCAGGCCGAGATTCTGGCTGGTGAGATAGGTCTGCACGCCATAGGACAGGGTGTTGTTGAGCGTGACCTCGACGATCGTCGCGTCGATCGCGACCTGGAGTTGCGGCTCGTCGATCTGCAGCAGCGTTGCCTCGATGATGCGGTAGTTGGCCTGGTCGGCATAGATCAGGAGGTTGTTGTTCACGGTATCGGGCGTGATCCGGACGTCCTGCATGACGGGCTGGCCGTTGCCGCCGCCGGCGCCGCGTCCGGCATCCAGCGCGGCATTGTTGCCCTGGCCCGGATTGTTGGGATTGTTCGCTTGCCCGCCGGCGCCGAATCCCTGGCCCAGGCCTGTTGCGCCTGTCCCCGACGTGCCGCGGGACGCGAAGCCGCTCATGCCTGAATTCGCGCCGTTATTGTTGTTGAGCGACAGACGGTCGGCGACGCTCGAGGTCGACGAGGTGCCGGAGCCGGGCGCGAGCTGGCTGTCGGCACTGTCGAGCAGGTTGCCGGACGATCCGCCAAGGAACATGTCGGTCAGGACCCGCGCGATCTGGCGCGCATCGCCGTATTTGACGCGGTAGACATGGACCGAGGTGCGCGCCGTGTCGTTGCGGTCGAGGCGCTTGATCCAGGTCGCGGCCGTGTGCAGCATGTCGGGCTTCTTGGTCACCACCAGGATCGCGTTCAGGCGCGCGATCGGCATGAACTTGATGACGTTCTGGCTGAGGCCGTTCTCGCCGGAATCGACGATCTTCTCCAGCTCGGCAATGACAGGTGCGGGCGAGCCGCTCGAGATCGGGAAGATGCCGACGGATTGGCCGCGCATCCAGTCGACGTCGAAGCTGAGCACGGTATCGACCGCGGTGCGGCGCTCGGCGCCGGTGCCCTGGATCAGCAGCAGATTGCGCGTCGTGTCGGCGCGGATCGCGCCCGCCCTGGTGGCGAAGCTGTCGGTCAGCTTCATGAGGGTCTGCGCCGACACATATTGCAGAGGGACCACCGAGATGCCGAATCCGGGCTCCGGATTGGCCGCCGCGGCATCGACGCGGCCGCCGCCGACGGCGTCGCCGAGCGGCGTCAGGCGATAGCCTGCCGTATCCTTGAGCAGCACGACGCCGCTCAGGCGGAGTGCGTTTTCAAGCACGAAGACCATGTCGGATTTCGGCACCGGGCGGACCGAGACCAGGCTGACCGTGCCCTGCACCCGCGGGTCGATGGTGTAGCCGACATGCAGGATGTCGCCGAGCACGACCTTGGCGACGGTCGCCACCGGCGTGCTCTCGAAATTCAGATCGAAGCCATTGCCGTTGGATGTCGGCTGCGGCCGCGCGTCGGCGACGGCCGTGACTTCGCTTCCGTCATACATCGCCGCGCGGACGCTGCCGCTCTGGCTGCCGCCCGTCGCCGCCTGTGCGTTCACCGGTTGCGGCTGGCGCTGCGCCAGATCCAGCGAGCGCACCTTGTCGGTGACGTCGAGTTGGGATGCGTCCACGCTCTCGCCGACCGTCGCGGAATTGCAGGACGCCAACAACCCCAGTGACGTCAAGGCAAAAATGGCTGCGAGGCCGCCACGGATCGTCGGGCAGCGGCCCACTGTGCCTACGCGTTGCATGAAGGCCCTTCGCTTTGACTAACTGAAATTTCGATTGCTTGCGACGATCGGTCCTACCCCGGAGGGACTCTTAGCGATCGAACATGACAGAAATAAATTGGTTACATGATTGTCGTTCGCGACCTGCCCATCGCATCGCACCTAAATAGTGCAGCCGGCGCGCTGCTTGTGTCCGCGATGCCACCCTCAAAGTTTCTTGAGCGGGACGAATGATGTGACTTCGCACAGCTGTCACACTTCGGATCGATAACCGCACAATTGCCGGGAGCCGAACACGACGGCACGCAGCGGCACTTGGCACGAACTGATCCGGGATAGTGTGGCGGGATATCGAGAATGGCCAACGACCTGTCCGTTCGGTTCGTGGATTATCTGCGTCAGAACAATCACCTGGCGCCGATCGAGGGGCCGGCTGAGCGGACCGGGCAGGGCGCCGACGTCAGGCAATTGAAGCTGTGGGAGGTCACCAGCCTCTCCCCGGCCGAATTCGCCGACGAAGCCGCGCGCTTCTTTGCGCTTCCCCGCCTGACGCTCCAGGACATGACCTCGGCCGAGCCGCTGGTCGGGTCGTTCTCGCCGCGCTTCCTGCGCGAGACCATGGTCTATCCGTGCCGGGCGGCCGACGGGACCACGGTGCTCGCGGTCGTCGATCCGACCGATCAGGCGACGCTGCGGGCCGCACAGATCGTGCTCGGCGCTGATATCGATGTGAAAGTGGCTTCGTCGGAGGACGTCGCCATCGCGCTGAACAACTCTTCCAGCGCCGAGGAGGCCGAGGCCGCCGATAGCGCGGCGGCGCTGCCCCGCGAAGACGACATCGAGAGCCTGCGCGATCTCGCCAGTGGCGCGCCGGTGGTGCGCGCAGTCAACGATCTCATCGAGAAGGCGGTCGAGCTTCGCGCCAGCGACATCCATATCGAGCCGTTTTCCGCCGGCCTGATGGTGCGCTTGCGGATCGACGGCCTGCTCCGGCCGGTCGCCGCGCTGTCGGGGGTGCTGCCACAGGCGGTGGTCTCGCGCATCAAGATCATCGCCAATCTCAATATCGCCGAGCGCCGCCTGCCGCAGGACGGCGCGGCGCGGCTGCGGGCCGGTCGCACCGACATCGATATCCGCGTCGCGATCATGCCGACGCAACACGGCGAATCCTGCGTCATCCGTATCCTGCCCAAGGATCGCGGCCTGCTGGTGGTCGAAAAGCTCGGGTTCTCCGAACCTGACGAAGCCAAGCTGCGGCGGCTCTTGAAGCTGCCGCACGGCATGGTTGTGATCACGGGACCGACCGGCAGCGGCAAGACCACGACGCTGGCGACGATCCTGTCGATCCTCAATGAGCCCAGCCGCAAGATCCTGACCATCGAGGATCCGGTCGAATACGAGCTCCCCGGCGTCAACCAGTCCCAGATCAAGCCCGCGATCGGCCTGACCTTCGCCACCGCGCTGCGGTCGTTCGTTCGCCAGGACCCTGACGTGATCATGGTCGGCGAAATCCGCGACTCCGAGACCGCGCATGTCGCGGTGCATGCGGCGCTGACCGGGCATCTGGTGCTGACCACGCTGCACACCGAGACCGCGGCTGCCGCGGTGCCGCGCTTGCTCGACCTCGGCGTCGAAGGCTATCTGCTGCGTTCGGTGCTGCGCGGCGTGATCGCACAGCGTCTGGTCCGGCAACTCTGCGAGCGCTGCAAGACGGCGCGGCCGCTGGCAACAGCCGATTTCGCCGAGGATCCCCGGCTCGCCGCGCTCGGCTTCAAGGCCGGCGAGATCATTCAGGAGCCATGCGGCTGCGAGCGCTGCGGCGGGACCGGCTATCGCGGCCGCCTCGGCGTGTTCGAACTGCTCGAACTGTCCAATGAACTGCGCGAACTGATCGGGGAGCGAACCGACGGGCTGAAGATCGATACGATGGCGATCCGGGCGGGCATGACCACGATGCTCGACGACGGGGTCGCGAAATGCCGCGCCGGATTGACCTCGCCCGCCGAGATCCTCCGCGTCGCAACGGTGCGGTGAACGCCGTGCCGAATTATCGCTATCGCGCTCTGACCCAGGCCGGCGAGATCGTGAACGGCACGATCTCCGCCCCGACCGCGGCCGAGGTGGCGCGGCGGATCGAATATCTCAAGCTGCTGCCGATCGAAACCACCGAGGACAAGCGCGCATCCGGCGCCGCCGGCGGCCGCAGCCTGTTCGGCGGACCGAGCGCCGCCGAGGTCACCACATTCACACGCGATCTCGCGCTGCTGCTCAAGGCCGGTGCGCGGCTCGACGATGCCTTGGAGCTTTTGTCCGGCGACGCCGATGTCGGCCGGATGCGTCCCGTGGTGGCGAAAATCCGCGCCGCCCTCCTCACCGGCGAGAGCTTTGCCGACGCGGTCGCCGATCATCCAACCCTGTTCCAGCCGATGTACATCGCCCTGGTCCGGGTGGGAGAAATCTCCGGCACGCTCGATTCGGTGCTGGAGATGCTGGGGACCGAGCGCGCGCGGTCCGAACAGATGCGGCGCAAGCTGACCGACGCCATGCAGTATCCGGCCTTCGTGCTGGTCGCGGCATCGGGCGTGATGCTGTTCTTCCTGCTGTTCGTGCTGCCGCAATTCTCGACCGTGCTCGGCGATTTCGGCGGCAAGTCGGACACGGCACTCGCCAGCTTCATCGCGGTGTCGGATTTCCTGCGCGCCAACGCCACCGCGGCAAGCCTGATCAGTGCGGCGACGATTGCGCTCGCATGGTCGCTGCTACGGCAGGCGGGCGTGCGCGCCGCGCTGGTCAACGCCATCTCGCGCGTGCCGGGCATCAGCAGCGCCTTCCAGTTCTATCGCGCGAGCCTGTTCTGCCGCAATCTCGGCGTCCTGCTCGGCAGCGGCGTCAACCTCACGGCGGCGTTGCGTATCCTGGTCGACATCATGTCAGTGACCGGAAGCGAGGCGAACTGGACCGCCGCCGCCGACCGCGTCCGTCACGGCGGCAAATTATCGGAAGCACTCGCCGTGGCGGACAGCCTGCCGCCGATGGCGGTCCGCATGCTGCGGCTCGGTGAAGAGACCGGGCAGCTGCCGGTGCTGGCCGGGCGGGTCGCGGAATTCTACGAAGCAAAATTGCAGCGCAGCCTGGACCGCGTCGTCGGCATCGTCGGTCCGCTGGCGATCATCACGATCAGCACCGTCGTGGGTGGGTTGATCGTGTCGGTCATGACGGCGCTGCTCTCGGTCACGCAGCTTGTCGGTTAGAGCAGGGGTCATCGGCCATGATATCGCGCAACACCATCATAAAGGCATTCGCCACGCGGGCGGGACGCGCTCGCACACCGTCGCAAAGCCAGAGGCGTTCGGGGCAGGAGGGCTTCACGCTGGTCGAGATGCTGGTGGTGATCGCGATCATAGGTCTGATCATGGGGCTGATCGGCCCGCGCGTGCTCAACTATCTCAGCGAATCCAAGGTCAAGACCGCGCGCATTCAGCTGCAGAGCTTCTCCAGCGCGCTCGACCTGTTCTATCTCGACGCCGGACGCTTCCCGTCGACGGCGGAGGGGCTTGCCGCGCTGGTCCGGCGTACGCCGGGCGTCGCGGCCTGGAACGGCCCGTATCTGAAGGGCGGCAACGTCCCGAACGATCCCTGGAACCACGCTTATCTCTATCGGTCGCCGGGCGAACACGGGCCGTACGACATCGTCTCCTACGGCTCCGATGGCCAGGAGGGCGGCAGCGGCACCTCCGCCGACATCTCGCTCGAGAAGACCACCGCGGCCAACAACGACCAGTAAGGATGCATGGCAAGCATGAATGACGCGACGCAGCGCGGTTTCACCCTGCTCGAGATGGTGTGCGTGCTCGCCATCATCGCGCTGCTGGCGGCCGTGTTGCTTCCGTTCATTCCGCACCAGACCTCGCGATCGCGCCTGCAGGCCTATGCCTTGCAAACCGCGACGCTGCTGAAGGCCGATCGGAATGCCGCGATCGAGCGCAGCACCAGCGTTGCGACGCTGGTCGATGCGCCGAGCCGCGTGATCCACTCCGGCGCGTCGCGCATGACGGTGCGGATCCCCGAGGACGTGCGGTTCGATGCCGTGCTGCCGCAGAGCTGTCAGCGCCGCGCCGCACTGTCGACCATCCGCTTCTTCGCCAATGGCGGTTCCTGCGGCGGCTCCATCGCGCTGACGCGGCTCGATGCGGGATATGAGGTCCGCGTCAACTGGCTTACCGGAAGGGTAGAAATCGTTGCTCGCGACGTCGCCGCCAACTAACCGCGCTGATGCGGGGTTCACCATCATCGAGGTGCTGGTGGCGCTGGCGCTGGTGGCTGTCTCGATCGTTGCGATCGGCGCCGTCATGGGCGTCAAGACGCGCGGCGTGCGGGCGCTGGAGCAGCACGTGGCGCTGATGCAGGCGGTGCGCACCTTGATGACGGTCGGCATTCCGCGCCGCGCGGAATTGCAGTCGGGCACCTCGACGGGGCAGGCGGAGGGCTATCGCTGGACGATCGATGTCAGTCCGCTCGGCGGCGACTGGAAGGTGCCCGAGGGTAACAACGTGCCCTGGGCTCCGGAGCTGGTGCGGATCCGCGTCAAATCCCCGGGCGGCGCGCTGTCCGACATTCGCACCGTGCGCCTGATGCCGAGGTCGTCGGAATGACCCGGCCATGGGCAGACCGGCGAACGGGCGAGCGCGGCTTCACGCTGATCGAGACCATTGTCGCGCTGGCGCTGATGGGGCTGTTGCTGTCGGCGCTCGCCAGCATCACGGCGCAATGGCTGCCGAGCTGGAACAGGGGCCTCGACCGGATCCAGCGCAGCGAATTGATCGGGATCGCGCTGGAGCGGATCGGCGCCGATCTTGCTGCCGCGGAATTCGTTGCCGCCAACCGCGACAGCCACAAGCCGCTGTTCGACGGATCGGAACTGTCCGTGATGTTCGTGCGCACGTCGGCGGGGCCGAATGCCGGGCCGGGGCTCGACGTGGTGCGCCTTGGCGAGGTCAGGGATCGCCGCGAGTTCGTCACGGTTCGCACGCAGACGCGCTTCACGCCGCTGGCCGACGGGGTGTCGCTGTCGGAGCAGGTCCATCTCGGCAGCCCGGTCGTGCTGCTGCGCGCGCCCTATCGGCTGTCCTTCGCCTATGCCGGCGCTGACCGGGCATGGAAGAGCGCTTGGAAGGACGCCGACCGGCTGCCGGCGATGATCCGGCTGACCGTGCGCGACGCGGCGAGCCAGCGCGTCCTGTCAGTGTCGACTATCGCGCCGGTCCATGTCCAGATTCCGAGCGACTGCACCAAGCCGGACGGCAATTGCGGCGACAAGCAGAATTCCGGCAGTGCCACCGATCAGGGGAAGACGTGATGCGCGCGTCCGGCAAAATCGGCCGATCGCCGGCCAATCGCGGCTTCGTCATCGTTGCCGTGCTCTGGATCCTGCTGGCGCTGTCGTCGCTGGCGATCATCTTCTCGGCCTATCTGGCCGCGTCGGCGCGCGCGCTGGCGGCCAGCGACCTGTCGCTGCAGACCGAGGCGCTGGTGTCGGCCGGGCTCGAGCTCACCGCCTATCAGCTGACGCTGACGGACGACAAGACGAGGCCGCAGTACGGGGCGTTTCAGTTCGGGCTGGACGATGCCAGCGTCGGTGTCACCTTCACATCGGAGGCCGGCCGCCTGGATCTGAACTACGCATCGAAGGAGATGCTGATTGGCCTGTTCGTCGTGCTCGGCGCCCGGAAGGACGCCGCCAGCGAATACGCCGACCGGATCGTTGGTTGGCGAACCCGGCCCGCGCCAGGCAGCGAGAATGTGGAGGCGGCGCGCTACAACGCGCTTGGCTATTCGCCGCGGCAGGGGCTGTTCACCCATGTCAACGAGCTGGCGCTGGTCGCCGGCATTCCCGAAGCGTTTGTCGATCGCGTGTTGCCGTTCGTGACGGTGTTCAACGGCGGCCCGGATGTTGATCCGACCATCGCCGCGCCGGAAGTCGCTCTCGCCGTCGATAAGGCATCGGGGAAGGACCAGGACGGCTTCGGGGCACGCCCGGCTTCGCCTAACGGGAGCGCTGCCGGGACGCAGGCCCCAAACCAGCAAAGCGCGGCATCGACGGCGCAGAGCCCGTGCTACCGGATCGCAATCTCGATCCGCTTCCGCAATGGTCACCGCACCACATCCGAGGCGGTGATCGCACTCGGCGACAAGGTCGAGCCTTATCGGGTGTTGTCCTGGCAAAACGATGTCGAGCCGCGAAACCCGGTTCTGCTGCGCAGGAGAGGATGATGGCAATGCTTGCCGAGGCACGGCAATGGTTCGAGCAATGGATCGGCGCGGTCGCGACCGCCGTCGACGGCGTCGCCGGCAGGTTCGTGCGCCGGCGCAGCATCGAGCTCGTCGAGAACGACGACGGCACGTTCACCGCCCGCCTCGCGGTCTCGAAGGACGGCTCGCCTTCGATGCCGGTTTCGTTCCGGCTCGATCACGACGCGCCGCAGCCTCCGCTGCCAGCCGACTGGAAGACCGCATTCGACGGCAGCCGCATCGAGGTGCGTTTGCGATCGGATCAGATCGTCAGCCGCGTGCTCGATTTCCCGAGCCAGGCAAGCGACTTCCTCGACGGCATGATCCGCGCGCAGGTCGACCGGCTGACACCATGGAGCGCCGCCGATGCTGTGTTTGGCTGGAGTTCGCCGCAGCCGATCGCCAATGACCGCATTGAAGTCGCGTTCGGCGCGACCGCGGCGACGAAGGTCGATCCGTTGATCCGGATGGCGCGGATGCTCGGCGCCGCCTCCGTCGCGGTCTCGGCACCGGCGGTCGGCGGCGACGGCGCCGCGCAGCAGGTGACGCTGCTCGACAAGTCGCTGCGCGGCCTTGCCGGGCCTTCGGTTCCGCGCCTCTTGCGCGTCGGCCTGGTCTCGACGGCGGCCGCGGCCGCAGTCTCGCTGCTGCTGAACATCTATCTCGGCGGGTGGCTGCAATCGGAGCAGGACGACCTGCAACACCGGATCGCGCAGCGCCGCGCTGCGCTGCGTCTCGATGCCAATGGCGACTCGTCCGGGCTTGGCCTGCTGGCCAAGCGCAAGCAGACGACGCCGTCGAGCGTCATGGTTCTGGAAGCGGTCTCGCGTGTGCTGCCCGATACGACCTATGTGACGGAGCTCCGCATCGAGGGCAACAAGGTGCAGGTGGTGGGACTGACCCAGGATGCGCCGTCCCTGATCCGCCTGTTGGAGCAGTCGCCGCAATTCAACCGCGCGACGTTCTTCGCGCCGACGACGCGCGCGGCGAATGAATCGGCCGAGCGGTTCCACGTCGAGGCCAACATCTCAGCCTATTTTGGGTCCGGCTCATGAGCGCAGCATCCCGATCGCTGACGGCTGTCAGCACCTCGCCAATGGTCGCGACCGCGAGCTATCTCGGCCTGTTCGTGCTGCTGCTCTTTGTCGTTATCTCATCGCTCTCGGACATCATCAGCCTGCGCAGCGATGTTGCGGCAGCGGCCGGAATGCTGGAACAACTGGAGGGGCGATCCAGGGCGAATACCGCGCCCGGTCAACCCGCGATGCCGACCGGCTCGGCCTATCTCGAGGGGGCGACCGTCACGGTGGCCGGCGCGACCTTGCTGCAACGCGTGTCGGGGGCGGTGATCAAGGCCGGCGGCAATGTGCTGTCGACGCAGCTCGATGTTCCGAACGCGCCGGCCAAGGCCGGCTTTATCAGCATGGTCGCGAGCAACGAGATCGAGCAGGCGCAATTGCAGCAGGTGCTCTACGATCTGGAAGCCGGCATGCCGTTCCTGTTCATCGACCAGCTGGTCGTGCAACCCGTCGCCGACGAGGCCGCCAAGGGCGCCGATCCCGGCAAGCTGCGCGTGCTGCTCGGCGTCTCCGGACAATGGCGAGGAGCCAAATGATGCGACGCTTCGCGGCGACAATCGTGCTGTTGGCGGTGTCGGCCTATTCGGCGCCGGCTGCGGTGCCTGCCCCATCCGGCGATGCATTGGACGCCGGGATGCTCGACGACGCCCGTCTCGGCGGACCGGTGCTGAGTTCACCGCCACCATCCGAACCGGCAACGTCGGTCCGGGTGGCCCCGTCGCCGGCACCGACGCCGCGGCCGCTCAGCGCAAATCCGTTGTGGGGCATCCCGCTCAAGACGCTGTCCAACACGCGCGACCGGCCGGTTTTCTCGCCGTCGCGGCGGCCGCCGCCTGCCGTCGTTGCGGAACCGGAGGTCAGCAAGCCAGCGCCGGCGCCGCCGCGCAAGGTCGCGATCGAGCCACCGCCGCTGTCGCTGGTCGGCACGATCGCGGGAGATGACGAAAGCTTCGGGATCTTTCTCGATCAGTCGAACAAGACGGCGCTGCGGCTGAAGATCGGCGACGACTTCCAGGGATGGAAGCTGCGGTCCATCAACGGCCGCGAGGTCACGATGCAGAAGGACGATCAGGGGGCCGTGCTCACATTGCCTCAGCCCGGCGGCGACGAGAGCGGCGATGTCCGCCTCGTTCCGGTCAGCACGGAGAGGAAGCCTTTGGCCGCGCGGCGCCAGATGTGACTGCGTATCCGGCCGTGGCGCTAGTTCAGCGCAAGCCAGCTCTGAAGGGCAGGCGTCACGAGAAGCCCGAGCGCCAGAAACGGGCCGAACGGAATCGAGGTCTGGCGCTTCATCTCGTGACCGGCGAGTTGCAGACCGCCGGCAACCCCGAGCGCCGCGAGTGCCGCGATCAGCAGTAGGGTCGGAATGCCTGTCGCGCCGACCCAGATCGCCGCAGCGGCAAGAAACTTGACGTCGCCAAGCCCCAATCCGTCGACTTGCCGCAAGGCGAAGTAAACACGCTGCAATAGCAGGAACAGGACGCCGACCAGGACCGCGATCGCCATGGCGGTGAAGGCGGCCATCGTGCCTTCGGTGACGACGACGTTTGCGAGACCGAGCGCCGCGATCGCAAGGTTCAGCCAATTGGGAATGATGCCGTGGCGAAGATCGATCAGCGCGACGGCGCAGCAGAGTATGCAAAGCGCGCCGTAAGATCCGATAAGATAAAGAGCTTCGCGATCAATCTGCATGACGACGGACAAGTGACAGGTGCGGGCGTTGTGCTGCAACAACTCACGCGCGTTGAACAGTTCAATTTCAATCGGTCTACAGCAGCGCGAACGAGTTTGCGAGATTGTGATCGTCACCGACGCTGGCGAAGCAGAAAAGATGCGACAAAAAGTCCGCGCTGTCACAAATCCGCATAGGATACCGACAATAGTTCGCCCCGCTACATGCCGCGAGCCCTTCGTGGCAGACGAATGGGTTGACTATGCACAAGATGCAAGTGGCGGCGTGCCTTGCTTTGCTGGCAGCGTTCGCAGGCGTGCGCGCCGCGAATGCCGGCGCTCTCGAGGAGGGCGCCGAGCGCTACCGGCCATATTTGATCGAGGGTGTCGCCAGTGCGCTGACAGGCGCGCGTGCGCTGCGCGAGCGCGCCGCGGCGGCGGATTTGCCTGGAGCGAAGAAGGCCTGGCTGTCGGCGCGCGCCGGCTGGGAGCGCTCGGAGGTGTTCACCGCAGGCTTCGTGCCCGAGCTCGATGCGCAGATCGACGCCTGGCCGAACGCCGACAGTGGGTTCCACGCCATCGAGGCGAAACTGTTCGGAGCTGCCAGCACCGATGTTGCCACCGATGCGACCGGCCTTGTCGAGCATCTGAATGATCTCCACGGCAAGCTCAAGGATATCAAGCTGACGCCGCAGGGCCTCCTGGATGGCACGGTGCGGCTCGCCTACGAAGTCGGAGAGAGCAAGGCCGATGGCGGCGAGTCGCGCATCAGTGGCACCTCGCTGGACGACATGCGCAACAACATCGCCGGCATCGACTTCGCCTACCACACGATCTTCTCGGCCGCGCTCAACACGGTCGACGGCAAGCTCGACGAGATGGTGACCAACCGGATCGAGCAGCTCGAAGCGATCGTCGCCACGCCCGACCTGCCGCATGTCAACATTGCCGATCTGCGCCAGACCAGCGAGGAACTGGTCGTTGCGCTGCAGAGCGCCTCGGCAAAGCTCGGGCTGCAGCGGCCGACCCTGGAGGCCCAGGCGCGATGAGATCGCTTCACCTGCGTCTGGCTGCGCTGCTCTCCGGTGTCATCGCCCTGGCACTGCTTGGGCGTGCGGTGGCGTTTCCGGTCGACGGTGACAAGACCGTGCTGCCTGTTGCGACCGAGCTGAACGAGGATGCGCTCGACAAGCCGCGCGAGGTGTTCCAATCCGAGCGGACCGGAGCCAAGTCCTATCTGGTGAATCTCGGCGATCTCGCGTTCAATTCGCCGGGGCTGCTCGGTGACGTGGCGCGGCAGGCCGGCGTGAGCTGCGGCACCTGCCACGTCAATGGCGCGAACAACGCCAAATTCTTCATGCCGAAGATGTCGAGCCGGCCCGGCACGTTCGACACCACCGGTCCGCTGTTCAATCCGAAGGCCAACAATCTGGCGTTCGATCCCGTGCGGATCCCGAGCCTGCGCGGCGCCCGTTATCTTGCGCCCTATGGCGCCGACGGCCGCTTCGCCTCGCTGCGCGACTTCGTCCACAACGTCATCACCAACGAGTTCGCAGGTCCCGAGCCGTCGCCGGCAACGCTCGATGCGATCGTTGCCTATATTCACGACATCGACTTCCTGCCCAATCCGAGCCTTGGTCCCGCCGGACGGCTGGCCGGCAAGATCACCGACGCGGAGCGCCGCGGCGAAGCGCTGTTCGCGAAGCCGTTCCCGCACGATCCATCATTGAGCTGCGCGGGATGCCACGTTCCGTCCTCCGGCTTCCTCGATCACCAGCAGCACGACGTCGGTTCCGGCGGCCTGTTCAAGACGCCGACGCTGCGCAACGCCGACTTCAACGCGCCGTATTTTCACGACGGCCGCTTCGACAACTACAACCAGGTTGTCGACTATTTCGACCGGACTTTTCAGCTCGACCTCTCGGCGCAAGACAAGGGCGACCTCGTTGCCTATCTCACGGCGATCGGCGATGGGGCGCAGCCCTATGAGCGCGACGGTGCCGGTGCAACGCTGAAAGAGATCAACGATTTCTCGACGGTGCTCGCGACCGCGATTCCTGCCGGTGACAAGGACATCGTCGCGCTGGCGGTCGATACGATCGGCCGCGAGTTGCGCGAGTTGACCGAGCAATATCCCGATCGCAAGAACACCAGCGTCTCGGGCGGCGAGCAGCAGCGCGTTCTTGCGCGCAACGGCCTCAAGGAGCTCGTGCTCACGCTGCGGCGAATCGAGATGGCGGTTGCGGCAGGGCGCAACGCGGATGCCACAACCGAGTTCAGGAATTATCGCAATCTGATGGCTGCTGCGGTGCCTGCGCTGTTGGCCAGCGCCGAGCCATGGTCGCTATTCAATCAAGACGTGCATGACCAACATTATGCTGCGCTTCGCCAGGTGATGCGCTCCAAGCACCTTTCGCACTGATTGCCTTGCAACGCGGTGATTTTGCGATCTGCGGCGTGACGCGGATGCTCGATCAATTTTCTATCCCAGATTGCATAGTTGAATCGTGGAGTTGCAGCGCAGCAGCAGATGTCTCCACAGAAAATATTTGAACGTTTCGAAATTTCTCGCGCGTTTTCACGGAAGCGAAAACCATGCGTCATATTGTCGCACTAAGCAGTGTGTGTTGCTAACCGCAAACACCCTGAGGTCGACAATGAGTTTGAATTACAAAAAGCACTGGCGAACCAGCACCGCGCTCTGCATCGCGTCAACGGTGCTCGTCGCAACAGCCGCATATGCCGCTCACTATCCGGGCGGCCGCAGTGATTGGGACAAGCGTCCGCATCACAATCATCAGGCGCACGAAGAGGGCGATCGTGCGAATCATGAGAACCATGGCCATCATGGTGACGGCGATCACGGCGTGAAGACCGCGTCGCCGATCAAGCACGTCATCATCCTGATCGGTGAGAACCGCGGCCTCGATCACACCTTCGGTATCTATAAGCCGAAGGGCAAGGGGCAGACCATCTCCAACCTGTTGTCGAAGGGCATCGTCAACGAGGATGGAACGCCGGGACCGAACTTTGCGCAGGCGCAGCAGTCCTCGGTCGCGGGCCAGCCCTTGTACTATATCGGTGCACCGACGATCGGGAAGTCGCCCTACAACGCGACCAACCCGATGCCGCAGCCGAACACGGCCGGCACGCCGACCGCGCAGAGCGACACCGGCGCTCCGTTCAAGACGATCGCCGAAGCCAGCGTCGAGAAGGACATGGACCCGGCCGATCTCGATATCCTCACCACCGGCTTCAGCGGCCTGCCGACCGGTGTGCTGGATACCCGCATTCCCGGCGCCGGCGGTCTGAACGGACCGTTCCAGTTGCAGGGAGAGCAGATCAGCGACGACGACTACACCGGCGATTCGACGCACCGCTTCTACCAGGATTGGCAGCAGGAAGATTGCAGCGCCGCCAACGCCACCAAGAAGAACAATTCGGGCTGCCTGAACGATTTGTTCCCGTTCGTGATGGCGACCTATTCGGCGTCCAACAAGAGCATGGCCAACTCGATGGGCTACTACAACGCCCAGCAGGGTCAGGCTCCGGTCCTGAAGATGCTCGCCGATCGCTTCACCCTGAGCGACAACTTCCACCAGTCGTTCCATGGCGGCACCGGCGCGAACCATTTCATGCTCGGTACCGGCGACGCGGCCTTCTGGAGCGACGGCAAGGGCAATCCGGTGACGCCGCCGGCCAACCTGATCGCCAATCCGAATCCGGTCGCGGGTTCGGTTAACCGCTACACCGTCGATGGCAATTGGAGCAATTGCTCAGACGTGTTCCAGCCCGGCGTCAAGCCGATCGTCACCTACCTCAACAATCTGCCATACGCGGCGGAGCCGAACTGCAAGCCCAACCACTACTACATGCTCAACAACGTCAACCCGGGCTATCTGCCGAACGGCGCGCTGTCGGGTGGCAACAACGTGCCGCCGTCGTCGGTTCGCACGATCGGCGATGCGCTCATGGAGAAGAACATCTCCTGGGCGTTCTATGGCGGCGCGTTCAACGACGCCGTGGCGCTTTCCAACGCCGCGGTTGCCGCCAACCCGTCGAACCCCAACCTCAGCGCCGCTGCGGTCGCCGATCCGGCGCACGCGCTCGGTGTTGCCTACTGCCAGATCTGCAATCCGTTCCAGTATGCGACCTCGATCATGGCCAACCCGGCCGTGCGTCAGGCCCACATGAAGGACACTGCCGATCTGATCACGGCGATCCAGAACAACACGCTGCCCGCGGTGTCGTTCGGCAAGCCGGATGGCCTGCTCGACGGTCATCCGCAGAGTTCGAAGGTTGACCTGTTCGAGGCCTATGTCCTGAACGTGCTCAACTCGCTGGACAACAACCCGGAGCTGAAGGCTGAAACCGCGGTCTTCATCACCTGGGACGAGGCCGGCGGCTATTGGGACTCCGGCTACCAGCAGTCCATCGACTTCTTCGGCGACGGACCGCGCATTCCGACCCTGATCCTTTCGCCCTATTCGACGGGCGGCAAGGTCAACCACAACTACGCCGACCACGTTTCGCTGCTGAAGTTCATCGAACGCAACTGGGCTCTCCAGCCGCTCACGAACCGCAGCCGCGACAACCTGCCGAACCCGAGCTACTCGAAGAACAACGAGTACGTTCCGACCAACAGCCCGGCATTGTCTGATATGTTCGACGCGTTCGACTTCAGCAAGCCGGTCACGTTGTCCTACACCGAGTGATCAAGCTCTCGCCCACGGCGAGGTCTTGACACCATCCGAGGGCGGCGCCGATCGAACCAATGGTTCGGTCGGCGCCGTCATGTTCTGTCCCCACCATTTGATCGACCGGAGACATGCGATGAAACGCAACGAGAAGACGTGCTCGATCAGCAGCAGCGTCGCGGCCGGGCTGCTTGCCGTCACCATCCTGGCCGGCGCGGCGATCCCGGCCATGGCACAGCAGTTTTCCGCCGACCTCGTCGCGAACAAGGACGATACGGCAGCGCCCATGGGAGCCTTGCGGGTCTCCGGCGGAAAAGCACGGATCGAGACAAGCGCGCTGCCCGACGGCTTCTTCCTGATCGATACGGGCAAGCCCGCGGCCTATTTCGTCCGTCCGGCGGCGCGGGTTTACATGGACGCGCGGCAATCTAGCCCGCTCACCCAAATGTTCATTCCGGTCGATCCGGATGATCCCTGCCGGCAATGGCTGGCGATGGCGCAGCTGTCCGCGCCGATCGACCTCGCGACGTGGCACTGCCAGCGCGACGGAGAGGAAACCATCGCGGGGCAGAATACCGACGTCTTTGGAATCGCCGCGCCGTCCGGTTTGAGCTTTGTCGGCTGGATCGACCGCGCGCGCAGATTTCCGGTACGGATCAAGACCGCGGATGGGACGGTGATCGCTGCCGATCACATCCGCAACGAGCCGCTGGCGGCGCAAATGTTTGAAATTCCCGCAGGCTTGCGCAAGTTCGACCCGCAAGCGCTGATCCGTCGGATCCAGCAGAGCGACGTATGGGTTGAGCCGCCGGCTTCGGAGTGAGCCCGCCGCCCGTTACTGCGACTGCTGGCTTGTTACCGGCAGGATCCGGCCGAGCGCGGTGTAGTGCGACTGATGCACGTTGCTGTTGAACAGCGACCAGGGCTCGGCCTTTTTCAGGGCGACGGGTACGTCGAAGTGCACCAGCTGCGCAAAGTTGCGATACTCGGCCATCGCATCGTCGATACGGCCGGCGGCGACGTCGAGATCGATGCGGCGCAGGGTGAGAACGAGGTCCTTCAGGATCGCGCGCGCCGCCAGCCGCTCGTCCTTGCCACCGATCGCGGTTTTCCTGATGTCCGGGATGCGCTCGGTCAGTTCGCGCAGTTCGGCCCCGACCCCGGTCACGGCCAGTGACACCACCGCGGTATCGGCAGCCGGGATCGCGACCTCGAGAACGCTCGAGAGCTCGAGCACCTCTTTCATCCGGAGCATAACGCCGTCCTTGTCGAACGGGCGTTCGCCGTCGCCGACCGCATTCAGATAGGCGACAAGGTCCTGGGCGTCCTGCGTCGACAGTTCGAGGTCGAAAACGCGATCGAAATGATCGACCACCTGTTCATAGCTGTCGTAGCGGCCGTCGTGGAAATACGGGGCGTTGAAGTTGGCGTTCAGCAAAGTGGGAGTCTTGACCAGTCCACCGGATCCGACGTCGTGGCGCATCTGGTCGTTGAAAGTTCCACCCGGGACATGACAGCCGGCGCAGCTCAGCTCGGCCTGCTTCGGGAACGGCTTGAAGAACAGCGCCTCGCCGCGGCGCTCGGCCAGGCTCGCCTGCGCGGCAAGCCTGCCGCCGGGCGCAATCTTTGGATTGGGGAGGAAATCGATATCGTTGATATAGGCGACGAGGCCGTCGAGAACCTCGTCGCGCGGCTTCGGACCGGAAAACTCATTGACGATGACATTATAGACGAAGTCGCGCAGCGAGGTGATGCGCCCGTCATGTCCGTAGGGGGCGAGGAAGCGGGCGCCGCGCAGGCTCGGAATCCTGACCGGATCGAGGATGCTGTTGAACGCCTTCGCGTTGAAGATGAGGCTGGTCGCATCGAAGGTGCCGGGGCGGGAGGATGCGCCCGGAACGAACAGTTTCGGGTTCGATGCGCCGTTGACGTGACAGGTGCCGCAGCTCATCTCGGCCTGACGCGCCTTGCCGCCCAGGATGGAAGGCGAGTTGAACGCGAGATCGCCGAGATTGACCAAATAGGACTTTCGCCCACCGACGGCTTCGGAATGAAAGAGTTCGCGGGGCCGCGCCAGCGCCTCCTCGGAAAATTCGGTGCCGGCCGGCAGCACGGTCTGGTCGCCGCCGAGCGGGAACGCCGTCACGCGCAACGGAAGCAGCGCAACGACGAGCGCCAGCCACGCGACGCGTGACGGTCTAACGCGATCGGCAGCTGCACGATGTTTTCCGGAGCCGGACGCCAGAATATCCCAAGCCATTGCGCGAAAACGCCCCTGTCACAAATGCATATGCGCTGCCGTGCGTCGGAAGATGTCGCGGAGGTGACAGTTTCCTGTCGGCAGGATCAATGACCATCTGACTGGATAGACGAATTTTGATTGCGGTTTGATGACGCTCGATCAGCGAACTGCAACGGAGTCTGCGTTTGACAGCATGAAAGTCTGTTGGTGCGCGAGCATCATTCCGCGCGTTTGTGCGCGCGTCGAAAAACAGTCATCCCAGCGAAATGTGTTTTGCATAGCGTGTAGCTCCATTTCTATTTCTTTCTAAATCAGGAGAGCACTATGCGGCTTTGGGGAGCCATTCCGGCGCTCGCGGTTGTTGCTGGCGCCGTTGCCATCTCGCCGGTAGCAAACGCAGAGAATTTGGTCGAAAAGATCGTTGATGAGCTCAAGCACGAGATCAGGGACGAGCTGCGTGATCTGCGTGATCGCGGTCATGAAGGCGTGCGCCAGTACAAGCACATCGTCGTCATCTATCAGGAGAACCACAGCTTCGATAACCTCTACGGCCACTGGGGCGATGTCGGCCGCGACCGGATCAACGGCACATCCGATGCCGATTCGGCGCACACCCTGCAGGTTCGGCAGGACAATCAGACCGTCTATTCTTGCCTGCTGCAGAACGACGTCAACCTGACCTCTCCGTCGCCGCAGCCGACAAGCTGCACCGACAATACGGGCACGGTCGCGATCCTGAGCGCGTTCAAGAACAAGCCGTTCGAGATCAACGAATTCATCCCGACCTCGGCCACCACCTGCCCGAAGCCGCTTGGCGCTTTCGCGGCTCACGGTTTCCTCAACGGCACCGGCGCCCCCGGCGGCTGCACCGCGGACATCGTGCACCGCTTCTACAGCGAGCAGTATCAGCTCAACGGCGGCCGGCAGAACCGCTACATGACCGGCAGTGATGCGGCCGGTCTGGTGATGGGCTATTACGACACCAAGAAGCTGCCCATCTACACCTATCTCCACGGCCGCGGCGCGCCGAACTACATCATCGCCGACAGCTTCTTCCAGGGCGCGTTCGGCGGTTCGTTCCTCAACCACCAGTTCCTGGTCGCCGCCGCGGCGCCGCAGTTCGTCGGTGCCCTGAATGACGGCAGCGCCAACGACTTCCACTCGATCGTCGATGCCAACGGCATGCCGACCAGCACGCCGCTCTACACGCCGCTCTCGACCGTGAAGGATGCGCAGCTGACGGCGAAGTGCAATCAGGCCGGCCTGCCGGCGGGCCTCGCCTGCGGCGACTACGCGATCAACACCACGCAGCCGTTCTATCAGCCCTATTCGCCGGGCACCGCCGACATCAAGCGCCTGCCGCCGCTGCACACGCCGAACATCGGCGATCGGCTGTCGGCAAAGCACGTCGATTGGGCCTGGTATTCGGGCGGCTGGTCGAACGCCAACGGCGACGTCGGCGCGTCGGGCTGGACCAACGGCAACGGCACGACCTGCAACGATCCGAACCATGTTTCCACGGCGGTGTTCCCGAACTGCCCGGACGTGGATTTCCAGTACCACCATCAGGCGTTCAACTACTTCGCCAACTACGCGCCCGGAACGCAGGCCCGCAAGGATCACCTGAAGGACGAGGCTGAGTTCATCCAGGCGGCCAAGACCGGCCGGCTGAAGCAGCTCAGCTTCATCAAGCCGATCGGCGAGGAGAACGAGCATCCGGGCTACACCAGCGAGTCCGAAGGCAGCCAGCATCTCGTCGATCTGGTCAAGGCGATTGTCGAGGGGCCGGATGGCAAGGACACGCTGATCGTCATCACCTATGACGAGTTCGGCGGGCAGTGGGATCACGTTCCGCCGCCGCCGTTCAACCGCCATGGTGCCGAAGCCAAGGCTGCGGACCAGTGGGGCCCGGGTACCCGGATTCCGGCGCTCCTGATCGCCAAGCGCTTCAACAAGTCGGGCGTCGCGCATGAGGACTTCGACACCACGTCGATCCTCAAGATGCTCGAAAAGCGCTTCGACCTCGACCCGCTGGTGACGCGCCCGGTGCGCAGCCTCTCGGCGGCGCTGAAGGCCGGCGAGGGCTGGCATTAAACGAGAAGCGGTTCTGGCCCGCGTCAACGCCCGACGCGGGCCGGAGTGCCGGCCACGCGCCTAAGGGATTGCTACATGAAGGGATCGCTACACGATCAGATCGTGTAGCGGATGGGTCACGACGGTGTCCGGCGTATGGTCCGGGAAGAAATCTGTTTGCGCCGGGATAGCCGGCCCCATTGCCGGCGTTCCACCAACTGCAACTCCTTGTGCCAGCTGGAATCCGGCGGAATCGTCGTGACCGAACCACGTGGGGCTTTGATCGAATTGTGGAGGAGACACAGCTCCCTGCTGTTCAAGACTCGGAAGCTCCTCCGTGAAATGAAAGGACTGCCCGGTCGTTCCGCTGTCTACGAAGGGCAGCATGGCCTGAGACAACGCCGCGTCCTCGTGGCTACTCGTTGATATCGGACTAACATCGGGCGCTGGAGCGCTGGCGCCGACCGGCGGCGCGGGGCTGTCCGGGCTGGCGGCGAATATGAAGGCGTCCATCCCCGCCGTGTGACACTGAATATCGACCTGAAGGTTGGTCGTGGCCGAATCGCCGTCGGCATCGACCGCTGTCACATCGAACAGGAGATCCGCGTTGATGCTCGTCTTTTCAGTATAGCTGATGTTGTTGACCGCGAAGGTGGGACACCCGGCTTCCACCCGATCGTAATCGACCTGGACTTGGCTGAACGAGCTGTCAACGTAAAGCGTGTATGTCGTCGTCGTGGCATCAAAGGAGTAGGTATCGATCAGCGAAGCATCCGATGTCTCCTGGACCACGAAGCTGGCGCTGCCGCAGAGCGGCCTGGGAACATCGATGCAGAAGTCGTGAACGTCGGCGCTGCCATCAAGAACCTTGAAGATCACACCGGCGGTGCCGTAGCCCTGCCATTGCGTGAGATTGAAGCTGACCTGCGATTGTTTCTCGGTGAACGCGAGATTCAACTGCTCGGACGGGTCCATTTGCAGTCCGCTGTCGCCGACCGCAATACCGCAGTCCGATGCCTTGACATCGAGCGGATGGCCGGCGCAGTCGGACCCGGTAATCACCAGTTGTCCGTCCGGAGCAGTCAATGACGGCGTGCCGCAGATCGGGGCATCAAAATCGGAGCCGTTGACGGTGATGTCTTTCGACGGCCCGGCGTGCTCGAGATCAAAGCAGAAGGCTCCATCCGGATCGATCAGCAACTTGAAATACGGATCGTCCAGCCTGCCGCCGCAATCGGTAAGATACGCGTCGAGTTCGACGCCGCCGCCCACCTCATGGGTCGTATAGTAGAAGTTGTAATCATCGCCATGTCCGGTGACGTGCACCGCGGTAATGCCGTTGCCCAGGCACGACGTGGCCAGATCATATCCCGTGCAGCCGACTGGACCGTTGTGGATGGCAACGAACATCGCGGCATCGCCATCCGCGCCGAAATTGATATCGTAGGTGCCTGTCGCAGTCTGATGGTCCTGAGCGGCAACGAAGGTCTCCGGGAAGCCGCAAATGCTCGGGTGATCGTCCGTGATCGTCAGTTGCTTGCCGAGGTCGATGCACGCGCTCTGGAAGTCGCCGTCCTTGTCCGTGATGGTGGCAACCAGGCTGACGACGCCGGCGGTCAGCGACACGGCTTCGCCACTGTCAGGGTTGTCGCAGGACGGATGCGTCACCGCGCGATATTCGGTGAAGGTGACGCATCCCGTCGCCGGATCAACCGCGATGGTGAATGCCAGCGCCCCGCTCGCTGTGCCGACATGGCCTTCGATGGTGTTGCCGTTCAGAACCAGCACGTCGGAGCAGCCGGTATGCGAATCGATCAGACCGGATGGGGTGCAGTCACCTCCGTTGATCGTCAGTGCGTAGTGAGTCGTCGCGCCATCGGCGCCCTGGAGCGAGGTGAACGCCGTCGAGAAATCGGCGGAAATTTTCGTCAGCGCGGCGTCCGGCGCCGAGCCCGCGATGTGGTCGTCCAGCGCCGTTGCCGTCAGGTGCGTCTCGCTCAGCGTCAACGACGGAGCGGTGCAATTGGCCCGGATGCAGGGGCCATCGTCGCTGATGCTTAGCCTGCTGCCGAGGTCGAGGCTGGCGCTCTGGAAGTCGCCGTCCTTGTCCGTGATCGTGGCATTCAGGCCCACGATGCCCGCGGCCAGCGATACGGCTTCGCCGCTGTCCGGGCTGGTGCCGAGCGGCTGCTCCACCGGCCGGTAGTCGGTGAAGGTCACGCGTCCCGTGGCCGGATCAAGCGTGATGGTGAATGCCAGCGTGCCGTTGGTCGCGCCGACGCGGCCTTCGATCGTGTTGCCGTTCAGAACCAGCAGGTCAGCGAGGCCGGTATGCGAATCGATCAGCCCCGACGCCGTGCCGTTGCCGCCGGTGATCGTCAGCGCGTAGTGGATGGTCGCGCCATCGGCGCCTTGCACCGAAGTGAACGCCGTCGAGAAATCGGCGGAAGTCGTCGTCAACGCCGCGTCCGGCGCCGAGCCCGCGATGTGGTCGTCCAGCGTCGTTGCCGTCAGATGCGTCTCACTCAGCGTCAGCGATGGAGCCGTGCCCGCCGCCTCGATGCGCGGGCCATCGTCCGTGATTGTCAGCTGCTTGCCGAGATCGATGCTGAGATCCTGGTATTGGCCGTCGCTCTCCGTGACCGTCGCGATCAGGTTGACGAGGCCGGTCCCCAGCGCGATCCCTTCGCCGCTGTCAGGGCTGGTACCCGACGATTGTTCGACCGCGCGGTGCTCGACGAAGGTCACGCGGCCCGTGGCCGGGTCAACCGTAATGGTGAACGCGAGCGCTCCGCTTGCTGTGCCGACATGGCCTTCGATGGTGTTGCCGTTCAGAATCAGCAGGTCAGCGAGACCGGTATGCGAGTCGATCAGCCCTGACGCCGTGCCGTTGCCGCCGGTGATCGTCAGTGCGTAGCTGACTGTCAGACCCGGTGCGGTGACGAATGCCGCCGAGAACTCGCCTGAGGTCGTCGTCAACGCGGCGTCCGGTGCCGAGCCGGCGATGTTGTCGTCCAGCGTCGTCGCTGTCAGATGAGTCTCGCTCAATGTCAGCGATGGCGCCGTTCCGACCCCGATCAACGGGCCGTGGATGACGAGTGTCACCGTCTGCGGGGTGCCGCCTATCGTGGTCACCGTGAAGCTGTCGGTCAGCGTGTCACCGACATGGAGGGCTTGCACAGAGCTGTTGGCGTTGTCGAGCGTATAGGTCCACACGCCGGCCGTTGTCAGCGTGAATGAGCCGTAGCCACCAACGCTTGTCGTCGGCGCGTTCACGGCGGTGAAGGTATTGGCGGGATCGTCGACATCGGTATCGGTGAGCGTGCCCTTTGCGATGAGCAGGCCGGGCGAGGCATGACTGACGCCGACCGCACCCACCACCGAGCCGGCCTTGGTGCCGGAAATGATGGAGGCGTCATCGGCGCCGAGGATGCTGATGTCGAAGCTCTCGCTGGCCGAGAGCGAGCCGTCCGAGACCGTGATCACGAAGCTCTGGGTCGCGTTGGCCTTCAGCGCGTTGATTGCGGCATTGTTCGGAACGAAGGTGTAGTTTCCGGTGGCGCTGTTGAGATAGAGCGTGCCAAATGTACCGACGCTCGACACGTCGTATGTCGCCTGTCCCAGCACCGTATTGCCCGTGGCGCCTCCGCTGATGCCGAATTTCAGTGCGCCGCCCTTGATGCTGGTCGCGGAAAAGGTCCCGCTCGCCGCATTAAAGTCGTCAAATATCACCGTATCGATTTCAGTCGGCCCCGATCCGAGATTCAGCTTCGGCGGAGCCGGCGGCAGCTTGAAGAGATCATTTTTCGCGAAGATCGCCACCGGCAGCGGCCCGAGCGTATCTTGCACCGGCGACAGCGGGGACTGCTGAATAAAATTGATCGGCAGCAGCAGCTGGCCCCCTTCGAGAGCGGGCATGCCGGACCCTTTCGATGCCGGTCCCTTCTCGAAATAGGCAAGCGTCTCCTGTTGGGCCTCCCGTAATTCCTCCATGTGCGCAGGGGAATTCGTGGCATGGCTTACGCCGACGGAAGATCCTCTTCTGCTCAGAGTGATCGTCTCTTCAGGATCCTCGACGATGATATGACGGGGGATCGCCTCCTTGGTCACGAGCTCGAACACGCCGTGGTGGAGGTCCTTGTATTTGATGTTGTCGTCGTCCAGGAAGGTGACATTCGGCTCCGCGGCCCGGGCGTCCTCCAGCAGTGAGAAGGTCAGGGCGGCCAATGACAGCATGCCGAGGCCGCTGGCCCGAATGGTGCCGACCGGTGTGTCCGCGGTCAGGACGCCAGACCCTGCCAGCCGGCTGCCGATGAGGCGGAAGAGGCTTCTGGCTTTTGCGAACGGGCCCGGCCGCAAGTCCCCGCCGGGATCCTGCGCGATGTCGCCCAACTCCAGCCGGGTGCCGGCCGGCAAATTGAGCACCCTGCCATCGACCAGGCGGATTTCGATCCGCCCGCCGGCTCCGACCTCGATGACGTCACCCTGGCGAACGGGATCGCCAGCTACGATTTCAATCGGTACGCCGCGGGCACGCGCGATCGTGCCGCAGCCGATCGTCGTCCAAACAGTGCCAACCACGCGGGGCGGCTGGCCCAAAACGGCCATGCACGCGTCCCCGAACTCTACGCCGGACGCAACTGACATTGGCTTTTTGCCTGTTGGGCAGTTCGAGCGGGAGGTGGTGCCGCAGTCTTTTTATTTTGGCTTGGTTCGGCCACGCGGCGAAAAACCCCGCGCCGTCAGCCATAGGCTTGTCCGCTGAAACGTCCTGATTGAAACCAAAATTCGGCAGTAAAAATCGAATTCCAATACTGTGGGGAGCAATACGAAAATGACAGCACTGCTGTCCTTTATCGCGCGTGCAGCCCCGCAAAATTAATAGTATGATTACCATGCAAATTGTCCACTTATTAATTTTTAGTCGAACTGCGTCAGGCATTTAGGCCTGTCCGCGACAACTCGTCTGGCACTCAAGGTCCTGCAGTCTCGGCCCGGCGGTTCCGACCACCCATCGAGCCACGACACGACAAGACCTTCTCGAGGAGGGGATCGTGCGCATCCATTTGATTGTTCAATTGCTTGCAAGCTTCGTTCTGGCGCTCGCAACGCTCACGCCCGGCCAGGTGCAGGCGCAAACCGAACCGGCCCAGCCCGCGGTCGACAATATTCAATTGAAATTCATCGGAAGGGTCGTAGCCGCCACCGGTTCGGTCACGATCGAACATCCGAGTGCAGTCGTCGTTCAGGCAGGGCTGCCTGGCAAATTGCCTCAGGCGCAGGTTGGCGACCCCGTTTATCTGGGCGACGTGGTGCAAACTGGGGCTGACGGACGCGTCGGGATCAATTTCACCGACGGCACTTCGTTCAATCTGTCGAGCAACGCCAAGATGGCGATGACCGAGTTCGTGTACGATCCGAACGGCAAGTCAAACTCGACCTTACTCAAACTGACCAACGGGACGTTCACCTTCGTTGCCGGCAACATTGCGAAGACCGGCGACATGAAGATCGACACTCCCGTGGCAACGATGGGCATTCGAGGCACAACGCCACGCATCGAGATATCGGACGATGGAACGGTGAAGTTCGCCACGCTCGTTGAAGAGGGCAAGAGCAAGGTCAGGAAGGTCGGGACACGAACGCCGCAGCAACCTGAGCAAAACACCCTCCACAAGTTCAATCCGAACATCTGTCGAGGGTGCTAGGCCAGGCGCAGCCCGTTTCGTGCAAGCAAGGCCCGATATGAAACTTCGTGCAAGCGCCGGCGCAATTGTCAGCCTGACATCGCTTCTCGTTGCGATGCTCGCCGCGTTGCCTGCGATCGCGCAGAACCCGAAGAAGGACAACTATCTCCGCACCATCGGATTGTGCAGCGGCCTTGATCGCACACCGGCCGACGCGCGCGTTGCTGCTTGCACGGCGCTGATCGATGCGGGTCAGGACATGACCCCTGCCGGCCTCGCGATCGCCTACAACAACCGTGGCAACGCCTACGCGGCCAAGGGAGACTACGACGGCGCCATCCGGGATTTTGATCGATCGATCGAGCTCAATCCGGCCTACACCAAGCCGTTCAACAACCGCGGCGTGGCCTACCTCAGGAAGCGCGAATATGATCGCGCAACCGACGCCTTCGATCAGGCGATCAGGCTCAACCCGAGTTACGGCGAGGCCTTCGCCAACCGCGCCGGCGCCTATTTGAAGAAGAACGATTATGCGCGCGCGGTGCAGGACTACGACGAGGCCATTCGCCTCAAGCCGAACCTGGACGGGGTGTGGAGCGGACGCTGCTGGAGCCGGGCCATCCTTGGCGAATTGCAGGCGGCGCTGGAGGATTGCAACAAGGCCCTTCAATCGGGGCCCGCCAACGCCGCGACGTATGACTCGCGTGGCCTGATCTATCTGAAGACCGGCGAGCTTGGCGCGGCGATTGCCGACTACAGCTCCGCACTTCGCATCGACCCCAAGCTCGCAAGCGCACTCTATGGACGGGGGCTCGCGAAGCTGAAGCGGGGCGACAAGGCCGGCGGCAATATCGACATCGCGGCGGCCAAGGCGATCCAGGGCAGCATCGGCGACGATTTCACGCGCTACGGCGTGCAATAGCGAGTGCGGCCCGGCCGGCTAGTCCATGATCTCGACCGTCGCCGAACGGCCGGCGACCAGCGCGATGCGATCCGGCAGATGGTCCAGCGCGATGCGCACGGGGATGCGCTGTGCGAGCCGAACCCAGCTGAAGGTCGGATTGACGTTTGCGAGCAGGCTCGCGCCTGCCGCGCGGTCTCGATCCTCGATGCCGGCCGCAATGCTCTCGACATGTCCGGTGAGCCGCGCCGGCTCGCCCATCAGCCGGATCTGCGCCTTGTCGCCGACGCGAATGCGCGCGAGCTTGGTCTCCTCGAAATAGCCTTCCACATGCAGCGTGTCGGTGTCGACCAGCGCCATCACGCCCTTGCCTGCGGTGACGTAGGCGCCCGGCCGCAGGTCCATATTGGTGATGGTGCCGTTCACCGAAGCGTGCACCTCGCTGCGATCCAGATTGAGCTGCGCGACGGCGCGGTCGGCGACCGCCTGGTCATAGGCCGCCTTGGCCTGCAGCTGCGTCGCCAGAACCTGCTCCTGCTTCTGCTGCGACACCGCATCGGTGGTCAGCGAGCTGTAGCGTTTGAGGTCGGCGTCAGCTTGATCCATCGTCGCACGATGGCCGGCGACCGCCGCGTCGGCCTGCTTCAGTGCCAGGGCAAAGCGTGCGCGATCGATCCGGAACAGGATGTCGCCGCGACGCACCGGCTGATTGTCCTTGACCAGTACGTCGGTGACGAAGCCGGAGACGTCGGGAGCCACCTGGATCACGTCGGCGCGGACCCTGCCGTCGCGGGTCCATGGCGATTCCATATAGTAGGCCCAGAGCGCGCGAGCGACAGCGAGTGCGGCGATGACGGCGACCGCGGTCAGCGCAACCCGACCGAGCCAGGCGAAATTCCCTTTCATGGCAGAAACTCCGAAAGATAGACCACGACGCCGAGCAGGCATACGTACAGGGCGAAATTGAACAGCGCGCGATGCCAGACCAGCCGGTAGAACCGGAAGCGCTGCATGATCCGGCTCACCACCGCGCTCAATGCATAGGCAACGATCAGCCACAGCAGCAGCGCCGGAACGAGCACGCCGTAAATGTCGAGCTCATATCTCATGCGGCAAAGCTCTCCTCGGGCTGCGATCGATAGGCGGGCGCATCCGGAAACAGGCCGCGGCGGATGCCGACGAGGCCGAGCAACGCATCGTCCCGCGCGCGCTCATTGGGATCCTTGACGACCGCGGACAGCGCTGCATCGATGGACGTCAGCAATTCGGCCGACATTGCCTCGTCCGCATGGGCGCGAAACGCCGCCGCGAGGTCGTCCAGCATGTTGTCGATGGCACGCACGGTCAACGCGGCGAGGCCGTAACCGGCCCGCCGGAGGTCGATGATGTTGAGCCCGATGCGCAACTGGACCAGGCTGTCGGCATCGCGGCGGTCGCTCTCGGAGATGAAGGCGATCCGCTGGACCAATAGGCCGAGCCGATGCAGCATCACGCCGGCAAACTGCGCGCGATCGCCGTGGCCGCGTCGCTCGGCCGCGACCGCGAGCGTCTGCCAGCTCGACGTCATCAGCCGCTTGGCGATCCATTCGGCGCCGACGCCGCGCGCGATCCGTGTCACGATCTCCGCGATGACAACACCGAGGAAGAAGGCGACCGACGTGTTGGCGAAACTGGCGAAATCCGCGCTGTAGGTCGACTGCAGCGCGAGCAGCGTCGCGGTGTTGGCGGCGAGCGCCATGCCGATCGGCGCGGTTTTTGGCCGTGCGATCAAAAAACCGTACAGGAGGAAGGTCGGCGCCAGCGCTGCGATCAGGACCTCGACATGGGATATGCCCGGCACCAGTGCGAACTGATAGATCGCGACGACGACGATCGCGACCAGCGAAAACAGCCCGAAGGCCCGGATGCTGCGCGCCGGCTCGTCCTGCGCAGCGAAGAACGAGCAGGCGACCGCCGCCATCATCGGCGCCGAGGCGCCATCGGCCCAGCCGGTCGCAATCCACAGACCGCAGCAGATCAGGATGGCCACCGCCGCCCCCGCGGCGGACCATAGCGCCATGCCGTGGTCGCGATGACGGACCGGCGCGGCTCCCGACTCCGGGTGAAACGCCAGCGGGACGGTGGAGATGTCCCGGCCCGCGGCAATCGCGTCACCTATTGCGCGGCAATCGGCCGAGATGTCGACAAGCTCGCGGAGCCGGAGCAGCAGGCTGATCGTGATGATGCGCTCCCGCGACACGACGCCGTCGAGCGCGGATTGCCGCTCGGCGATTGCAGCGCGGATCTGCTCGCCGGATTGCCGCTGGCGGTCCTCGTCCACGATCCATGCGGCGAGATCGTCGATCAGGCGCCGTAGCTCCGGTTGCCTTTGCAGCGCCGCCTCGCCGAGTGCGGCAAGCCGGTCTTCGATCGACGTGATGATCGGCAACAGCATCAGCATGCGCAGCCGGACCTCACCGAGGCCACGCACGGTGCCGACGTCGGCCAGGCGGTCATAGGAGACATGGGTCGCCAGCGTATCGATCTCGACGATGTCGGTCGCAAGACGCAGGCGTTGGGCCCGGTGCGTCTCGCTGGTCCCATGGTCAAGCAGCACGTCGCGCGACAGGCGGCGCGCATCCGCTAGCCAGCTCCTGACGCGGCCGCCGACAGCCGGCGCGACGCTGCGCGGAAACACCACTGTCGACACCAGGCTCGCGCAGATGATGCCGAGCGAAATCTCCTCGACCCGTGCCAGCGCGACATCGAATATGCTGCCAGGGTCAGCCACCGACGGAAAGCCGATCAGTGCGACGGTATATCCGCCCAGCATGAAGACATAGCTGCGCGGCGTACCGTCAAGCAGCGACAGATAAAGGCAGAGCCCGACCCAGAGCGCGATCGCGAGGCACAGCAGTTCCGGCGCATTGACCAGGTTCGGCACCAGGGCGACCGTGACGCTCGCGCCGACCAGCGTGCCGATCACGCGGAAGAACGCCTTCGAGCTGGTCGCGCCGGCCAGCGGCTGGGAGGTGATGTAGACCGTCGCCATCGCCCAATAGGGGCGCGGCAGATCGATCGCCAAGGCGATGACGAGCGCCAGCATCGACGCCGCGAACGTCTTCAACGCGAAGACGAGGTCCGCGTGGCGGACCAGGAACGGCTCTTCCGCGCGCATGACTATTTCGCCTCTGGAGCAGTCTTGGCTGGTGCAGTCCTGGCGTCCTGCAGGCGGCTCGCCCGCTGCTCGATGAGCTGCAGCGTCTCGAAGGTTACCGCAAGTTCCGCGCTGCCGATATCCTTCAGCAGGCCGGCCCGCACGCGGCGCAGTACCCGGTTGATCTCCTCGACCTTGGCTTCGCCGCTCGTGGTGAGATGCAGCGTCTTGGCGCGCCGGTCGGTCGGGTCCTCGCGACGCTCGACGAAGCCTTCGGACTGGAGCAGATCGATCAGCCGCACCAGTGAGGGCCCCTCGATTCCCAGTTCATCGGCCAGCACGCCCTGCCGGACGGTTTCCCCCTGGCGCGACAACACCAGCAGCGGAATCGCCGTCGCGTAGGACAGGCCGTGGTCGGACAAGGCCTGATCCGACTCGCGGCGCCAGATCCGGGCGAGCCTGGTCACCAGGCGACCGATCTCGGCGTGGATATGGGACTGCGAAGGCGGCATGCAAATTAGATAGGATGCGAACTATTAGGATGCAATAATATGGCTCCGAACATCGCGGATGATCACGCGAATGCGATCCTGAGTGAGGGAGCGTCAATACTGCTGCACGATCGACCTCGATGCGCTGGTTATGGTGATCGCAGGCTCGGTTGCGGGCGGACCTTGAGCGCGGCCGGTTAGGAACGCATCGGGTTACAGACGCTTCTGTTCCTGAGGAGATTGTCATGAACAGAAGGCCCGTCACGCCAGATTCCGGACGCCCGAGCGACTGGGGTTCCCACGCGCAAACTGACAAGCCGTGGAAGGGAAACCCGGAGAAGGAGCAGCGCTCCGGAGACGCGGGGCGCTCAGGAGACGCGAAGGGCTCCGGAGACGAGAAGCCGGATCTGGAAAAGTGGCATGAATCGAACACGCAGTGATGCGCGGAGATAGCGAATGCCCGCCTTTCACTTCGCGATCGTGAATGATGAGCGCGTGATCGATGCAACCGGCCAGCCGGTTGCCGACCGCGATGAAGCCATTGCGGTGGCCAAGCGGCTCGCCATCGACCTTGCCGAAACCCGACAGGAATATCTGGGACGCGGCTACTTCATCTCGGTGATCGGCAGCGACGCCCGCGAAATTCACCGCGAAAGCATCGACAGCGCCGCGAAGAGCGGATGAACGATGCCGCCCCGGCGGGCGGCAAGAGAGCAAGGCTTCGAGAGCAAGGCTTCGAGAGCAGGGCTTGGAGAGACCGAATGGATATGGGCCTTGAAATCATCTACGGCATCGGAGCGCTCGTGCTTCTGACCGCTTTGATCTTCGGCGTGCTTCAGCACCATTTTTTTAGCAGGCGCGCGGTGCAGGCCGGCGAGGAGGTCGTCCGCGAGAGATACAAGCGGAATGAGACCTGACGCAGCGCCGCTGGCGCAAGGAGGAGACGATGGGATTGGCTCAATATGCGGTGATTGCGGCCGGCGAGGAATGGGGCGTCCTGCACGACGGCAATCTCAACGGCGGATACGCCACCAAGGAAGCTGCATTCGAATCGGCGGCGGCGGCCGCGGCTCTGGCGATCAGGATGGGGCACGAGGTCCACGTCAGCGTACCCGGACGCGAGGAGGGCGAGGCAGCGCTCACCAAGCGGCCCGCCTGAAACCACAGCAGTACGGCTTGCATTCGGTGTGAGGACGACGCGCGCCAGCGCGCTCTACGGATCGAGCTCTGTATCCCAGTAGAGATAATCGAGCCAGCTCTCGTGCAGATAGTTCGGCGGAAACAGCCGGCCGTTGCGATGCAGCTGATGCACGGTCGGGGCATAGGGCGTCTGCCTCGGAAACATCTTGGCTTGCTGCGGCGTCAGATTGCCCTTGCGCAAATTGCAGGGCGAGCAGGCGGCGACGACGTTCTCCCAGGTGGTCTGGCCACCCTTGCTGCGCGGAATGATGTGATCGAAGGTGAGGTCGTCGCCCGACAGGCAATACTGGCAGCTGAATCGGTCGCGCAGGAAAACGTTGAACCGGGTGAAGGCGGGGTGGGTGGTCGGCTTGACGAAGGACTTGAGGGATACGACGCTCGGCAGCTGGATTTCGAAGGAAGGACTTCGTACCGCGCGGTCGTAATATTCGACGATGTTGACACGATCGAGGAACACCGCCTTGATCGCGTCCTGCCAGGACCAGAGCGACAGCGGGTAATAACTCAGCGGCCGGAAGTCCGCATTCAAGACCAGCACCGGCCAACCGCCTTGCGAGACATGTGCGTTCAAATAACGCTCCTGACTCCCATTAGCTGCGAAGCAGCATGCACTCACATACTACAGGCAGCGTGACGGGATTGTGAAGAGCAATGAGCGGCTTATCCGCCGCGCCCTGCCATGTTCCTGCCCCGATTGCCTCCCGCCCGCGAGGCCCGTAAAGGGAGCCGCAAGGCCCTGTCGGCCAGTGACGGACCCTGCCGATGACCACGACGTCGAGCTATCTTGAGGCGCCGCGCCGGTTGCGCGCGTTCGTGCGCGCGCACGAGACGAGCCTTGTGGTGCTGGCGGTGCTGATCGGCGCTATTGGCGGCCTCGTGGTGGCGGTCATGAGCGGCCTCGTCACGGTGCTGCATTCGGTGCTGTTCAATCTGCCGCTCGGCGACCGGTTGTCGAGCCAGCCCAGCATCGA
Source organism: Bradyrhizobium sp. UFLA06-06 (assembly GCF_054820065.1). Classification (NCBI taxonomy): domain Bacteria; kingdom Pseudomonadati; phylum Pseudomonadota; class Alphaproteobacteria; order Hyphomicrobiales; family Nitrobacteraceae; genus Bradyrhizobium; species Bradyrhizobium sp. UFLA06-06. The sequence goes on along the minus strand of NZ_JADFUD010000060.1, from coordinate 5,203 downwards.
TCCCGTGCGCGCGCTCGTGGTTCCCACGATCGGCGGCCTGCTGCTGGGATTTGCGTTCCTTCTGTTGCTCCGGGTCCGGCCGGCCCGCGAAATCGACCCGATCGAGGCCAACGCGCTTTATGGCGGACGGATGTCGTTCCGCGGCAGCGTGATCGTGGCGCTGCAGACGATCTGGTCGAGCGGCGTCGGCGGCTCGGTCGGGCTCGAGGCCGGCTATACCCAGCTCTCCAGCGGCCTCGCCGCCTCGCTCGGCCGCGGCTTTCACCTCCGCCGCAACGACCAGCGAATCATGGTGGGATGCGGCGCGGCGGCGGCGATCGCCGGCGCCTTCAGCGCGCCGCTTGCGGGCGCGTTCTACGCTTTCGAACTTGTGATCGGCGGCTATACGCCGGCCAGCCTGACCCCGGTCGGCGTGGCGGCGGTGACCGGCTACTTCGTCGCCCATGCCTTCGAGCCGCTGCCGCTCGGCGTCGGCGTCGGAACCGTCGGTGATGTGCTCGGGCGGGATCTTGCGATTGCCGCGCTGCTCGGCATGGTCGCGGCCCTGACCGGCATCGCGATCATGCGCGGGGTGACGCTGTGCGAGGCGCTGCTGACCAAGAGCCGGCTGTGGCCGCCGTTGCGGCCGGCGCTCGGCGGGCTTGCGGTCGGCGCGATGGCGCTGCTGACGCCGCAGGTGATGTCGTCGGGCCACGGCGCGCTGCGCTTCGCCGGCATCGTGGCGATGCCGCTTGCCTTCATCGCCGGCGTGTTCGCGCTGAAGGCGGTTGCCTCGATCATCTCGCTCGGCTCGGGCTTCCGTGGCGGATTGTTCTTCGCCACGCTGTTCATGGGCGCGCTCGGCGGCCGGCTGTTCGCGGCCGGCGTCGACATCGTGTGGCCGGGGCTGAACCTCGACCCCAATGCCTATGCGGTGATCGGCATGAGCGCGCTGTCGGCCTCGGTGATCGGCGGCCCGCTCACGATGTCGTTCATCGCGCTGGAATCCACCGGCAACCTTTGGCTCACCACCGCGGTGCTGGTCGCGGTCATCATCTCGACCACGATCACGCGCGAGCTGTTCGGCTATTCGTTCGCGACCTGGCGTTTGCATCTGCGCGGCGAGACCATCCGCAGCGCCGCCGATATCGGCTGGATCCGCGATCTCACGGTCGGCAAGATGATGCGGCAGGACATGACGACGGTGAACGCCGCGATGCCGATCGAGGCGTTCCGCGAGGAATTCCCGCCGGGCTCGAAGACCCAGGTCGTTGCGGTCGACGGCGAGGGGCATTACGCCGGGCTCGCGCTGGTCGCCGAAGCGCACGCGCCGGATCTCGAGGCCGACAAGGGACTTGCCGCCATTCTGCGCTACGCCGACGTGGTGCTGCATCCCGGCATGAACGTCCAGGAGGCGATCGCGGTGTTCGACGCAGCCGAAGCGGAATCCCTCGCCGTGGTCGAGGGCGACGGCGACCGGCGGCCGATCGGCCTGCTCACCGAAGCGCACGCCATGCGGCGCTATGCGGAAGAATCCGAGCAGCGCCGCCGCGAGGTGATCGGCGAGATTTGATTGCGCGGGAGCGCTTTTCGTCCCGTCATCCTGAGGAGCCGCGAAGCGGCGTCTCGAAGGATGCACGGCCCCGCTGGTGGCCGTCGACCCTTCGAGACGCGCGCGATGCGCGCTCCTCAGGGTGACGGTGATATTGTAGGCGCTCTGCTTCAATACAGCGCGGCTACCCCGTCACCCGCTCCAGCTTCTGCAGGCATCGCGTCACGCGCACCGCGGCCGGCATCTCGGTGTCCGGAAAGCTGGTCTTCCAGTCGGTGACGCCGACCTCGCCGACATAGATGTCGCCGCGTGAATCCAGCGCGATGCCGTGCGGCGCCAGGAATTTGCCGGTCTCGACGCCGGGGCCTTGCTCGCCGCCGAGGCGCGCGATGCGCTTTCCGGTGTGATCCACGATCGACAGCCGCGGGCCGAGATTGGGCACCTTGCGATTGACGGCCATGCCGGGGCCGAGCTCGCCGATCACGAAGTTCGGCTGCTTGCCGCCGCCGCAGCAGCACAGGGCGCAGGGCCGGTGCAGGTTGTTCCACTGCGTTTCGTATTTGCCGTTGCCGTTGAACACCTGGACACGGTGGTTCTCGCGGTCGGCGACGTAGACCCAGCCGTCGGCGTCGGTCGCGATGTTGTGCACGATGTTGAACTGGCCGGGATCGGTGCCGGGCTCGCCCCAGGTTTTGATCAGCTTGCCATCCGGCGTGTATTTGTGGACGCAGGCATTGCCGTAGCCATCGGAGACATAGATCTCACCCTTCGGCGACAGCGCGGTGTGGGTGCAGCGATGGAACGGCTCGCCGCTCATGAATGGCGCCGGCTTGTTCGGGATGCCGATCGTCAGCAGCACCTTGCCGTCGGTCGAGCATTTGCGCACGGTGTGGTCGCCGTCATCGGTGCAATAGAGATTGTCGTCGGCATCGATGTGCAGGCCGTGGGCGCGCGAGAACACGCCTTCGCCCCAGCTCTTGATGAAATTCCCTGCGCGGTCGAGCACCACCATCGGATGGTCGCCGCGGTTGAAGACATAGACGCGGTCCTTGCTGTCGACGGCGACGGAGGCGACATCGGTCAGGCTCCAGCCGTCGGGCAGCTTTGCGAAGTTCTCCACCACGCGATAGCGGTGTTCGCCGGTGCCGAGGATGGTTGGCATAAGATGTCTCCCCAAGATCGTCATTCCGGGGCGATGCGCAGCATCGAACCCGGAATCTCGAGGTTCCGGGTTCGCTTCGCGCCCCGGAACGACGGCAGGTTTCTACGAAAGATCCGCCCGTGGCCCGACGTCGCGCGGCAACAGGCCTCCCTCGATCGCCTTGATCTGCAGTGCGAGATAGCGCGAGTTGATGCGGCATTGCGCGAGGCTGCCGGCGATGAACCACAGGCCGGGCTGCGGCGTGCGGGTGTACATGTTGCGCAGCTCCTGGCCGTCGCCAAAGCCCCAGATCGGGCCGACGCGCGCGGCCATGGCCTCGCCGAACAGTCTTTTCACCAGCTCTTCCTGCGGCCGGTAGCCGGTCGCGAGCACGATCAGGTCGGCCTCAATCGTCTCGCCGCTCTTCAGACGCGCGCCCTCGCTCACGAAGGTGTCGATGTCGGCGAATTGCTGCAGGGCGACCGCACCGCTCGCGACGAGATCGGAGCAGCCGACGTTGAAGTAATAGCCGCCGCCGCGGGTCAGGTACTTGAACTGCCAGCCGGTACCGCCATCGCCGAAATCAAGCTTGAAGCCCCTGCGCGCGAGGCCGTCGAGCAGCGGCTTGTCGAGCTGCTTCGACTGCTCGGTCATCAGCACATGGCTGCGCTTGGCGAGCACGAGCGGCATCGAGGTCGCGATCAGATCATTGTCCTCGAGCGTACCTTCATTGTAGGCGGCATAGGCGAGCTGCGCCGACGGCTCGATATTGGTGATCAGCGTCGAGGAGCGTTGCACCAGCGTGACCCCGGCGCCCGAGGAGTGCAGGTCCTGCGCGATGTCGTGGCCGCTGTTGCCGGTGCCGATCACGAGCGCGCGCTTGCCGGTCCAGTTCTCGCCGTCCTCGTAGCGGCTGGAATGCATGACCTTGCCGGAAAAATTCTCCAGGCCGGGGATATCGGGCAGATTGGGGATGCCGCTGACGCCGGTTGCCATCACGACATGGCGCGGCTGCATCTTGCGGGTCGTGCCGTCGGCGCGGCGCAGCTCGACGGTCCAACGCCCCGTTGCGTCGTCATAGCTGCCGCCGACAAATTCCGTGCCGGTCCAGAAGTTCAGCTCCATGGCATCGACATAGGATTCGAACCAGTTGGCGAGCTTGTCCTTCGGGATGTAGGTCGGCCAGTTCGGCGGGAATGGCATGTAGGGCAGGTGATTGACCTGTACCTGGTTGTGCAGGGTCAGCGCGTGATAGCGCTTGCGCCAATTGTCGCCGACGCGCGCCTCGCGGTCGACGATCAGCGCGTCGATCTTGAGCTGCTGCAGCCGCGCGGCGATCGCAAGCCCGGCCTGTCCGCCGCCGACCACCAGGACATCAGGGTTGCGGTCGGCATATTCGGCGGATGCCTGGCGCAGGTCGAGCCAGTTGGGGCCGCGGAAGTCGCGCGAATAGGCCTGTCCGCGCGGCCTGGTGTGGCCCTGCTGCTCCTCAAAACCCTTCAGCTCCTCGAGCGCAGTCAGCAAGGTCCAGGCCTTCAGCCGATCGTCGTCGGCGGCATCAGGGATCAGCCGCACGATGCCGTGGCCGCGGCCAACCGCCGTCTCGAATTTGAAGATCGCCTCGATCGCATGGGTACCGGCGCGCGTCACCCGTCGGGGCGGGGCGCGATCGGCATCGATGCGGAAGTCATGCGGCGCGCTGTGACGCGCATGCGCCGGTAGCTCCTCGATGATCGCGAAGGTCCGGTTGACGGTCTGGATGTTCCAGCTCAGCGCCAGCACGTCGCGCCAGTAGCTGTCGGGATGGAACAGCGGCTTCAGCAGCACATCGTCGGGGCTGGCCAGCGCATCTTCGAACTGCACGAGCCAATTGTCGGCGGCGACCGAAATATCGTCCGTCTTGTCGAGCATTGAGCGTTTCTCGTCATCGGCCGCCTTGCTGACGTTTTCTTGGCGGCGTTCCCTTTCCGCAAAGCCTATACCTATTCGAAGGCACGCAGAAAGGGCGCGACGGGATAGCGCCTATTCGGCCAGCGACAGGATCAGGCCTTGATCCGGCGGAACGCGGCCCTGCAGGGTATCGAGATAGGCCTCGCGCACCGCGGCCGGGCCGCGCCGCTCGACCACATCAAGCCATTTCGGCAGATGCGGCACGAGCTCGGTCCATGCGGCGCCAAAGCGCTGGTCGATGCCGCCCGGTCCCCATTCCTTGGCGCGCTTGCGGATCTGGTCCGGGGCGAAGAACCACACCGGCTTGGCGCCGGGCAGCATCGGCTCCTCCGCCTCGCTGGCGCGATGCGTCAGCCCGACCCGGCCGGAATAGACCATCTGCGCGCCGAAGTGCCGGTGCAGATTTTCGCGCAGCGCACTGTTGCCGGCCATGTCGACATAGGCTGTAGGCTCGGCCGACGGGATCGCGGTGACCTGGTCGTAAGTGACGACCTCGTCGTAGCAGCCGAGCGAGCTGACGAAATCGACATTGCCCCTGGAGGTCAGCCCGATCACCGGGATACCCCGTTTGTGCACGAGAT
>NZ_JADFUD010000005.1:0-241088 GCF_054820065.1 Bradyrhizobium sp. UFLA06-06 | reverse complement strand
TCCAGCCAGCATGGTGAATCAGAAACACACTGATTTGGGAATCCCAAATCGATTCAACCTAAACCCATCCCGCTTTAGCGTCTCTCCACCGTCATTGCGAGAAGCGAAGCGACGAAGCAATCCATCTCCCCGCAAGTGGCGACATGGATTGCTTCGCTCCGCTCGCAATGACGGGATGCGATAGTCTCGCTCAGCAGCGCGCGGGTTCGCCGACCATGTCGGGCTGCCGCGTCAGCGACACCGCGGGCGACATCAAGATCACCAGCGCCTGGGCGGCGAAGATCGCGGCCGCGAGATAGAGGCAGGCTTCGGCGCCGTAGAGGCCGCCGACGATGGCGCCGAGCGCGGAGCCGAGCGGGCGCGCGCCGTAGCTCATGATGTTGATCGCCGAGACGCGGCCGAGCAGCGAGGGCGGCGTCACCGACTGCCGCAGCGTGGTGGTCGAGATCACCCATAGGATCGGGCCGACGCCGAGCAGGAAGAAGCTGAGGCCCGCGAGCAGCGGCGTCGCGATCAAGGTCGTCAGCGCCATCACGGCCGCGGCGACGAAGCCGGTGACCGGGCCGAGCCCGATCACGGTGCCGAACGCCAGCCGCTTCATCACGCGCGTTGCGAACAGCGCGCCGACCACCATGCCGACGCCGTACATCGCAAGCGTGGTGCCGACACCGGTCGCGCTGAGCCCGAGATGACGCACCGCATAGGGCACGAACACGGCGAGCAGCAGGAACGACGCCGTGTTGAAGATGAACTGGGTGATGAACACTGGTCGCAGCAAGGCGTGGTGCATCACGAAGGCTGCGCCTTCCTTGATGTCCTGCAACGGATGGCGCCGCGGGGCAGGCTGGCGCGCCGGCTCGTAGATGCCGGCGAGCAGCACGACTGCGATCGCCGACAATGCCGCGGCGAAGCCGAACGCCGGCGCGGCACCGACCCAGCCGACCAGCACGCCGCCGAGCGCGGGGCCGCTGGCGAACGCGACGGTGCGCGCGAGCTCGATGCGGGCGTTCGCCGCCGGCAATTGCTGTGACGTCACCAGCGAGGGGACCAGCGCCGGCGCAGCGACGCTATAGGCGACCGTGCCGCAGACCGCGATGAAGCCGAGCAGGGCCAGCAGCGGCAGCGTCATCAGGCCCAGCCACAAGAGCAGCAGGATCGCGGCAAGCGCGGCCGCGCGCAGCGCTTCGGACCCCGCCATCACCCAGCGCCGCGACACGCGGTCGGCGAGCAGGCCGGCGGGGATCGCAAACAGGATGAAGGGCAGCGTCAGCGCGGTCTGCAACAGGCCGGTCTGGCCTTCGCCGACGCCGAGCAGCAGCACGGCGACGATCGGCGCAGCCGCAAGCGCAATCTGTTCGGCCGACTGCGCGGCGAGGTTGGACCAGGCCAGGCGGTTGAAGGTGGCCGGCAGGCGAGGCGTATCGGCAGACATGACGGAATCCTTGATCATTCGACTGCCCATAGTGTGTGGTTGGAACAGGCCCGATCCCACCCGTTTCCCGACAACACCAAAACAAAGGCCCGCGTGGCGGGCAGCACCATTTCCGTCTCGTTCTCATCTCGATTCACCCTTTAGGGGAATTGTGACTTGGAATCGCGCGGCGTCGAATTGGCGGAAGCTGTCCGGTCGCTCACCGGCTCCACCAACGGGAGACGAGAAATCATGAGCCAAGCCTCCTACGAGAGTTTTGAAGCCCAGCCGAATCCGGAGCGTCGCCGGCTCCTGAGCATCGCCCTTGCAGGCGTCGCGGGGGCGGTCCTGCCGGCAGCATCGCGCGCGGCCGCCGCGGGGCCGTCCGAAAAGGCCGATGCCGACGACATTGCCTATCTGACGGCCGGCGAGGCGCTCGCGAGATTCAAGGCCAAGACGCTATCGCCGGTCGAACTGCTGCGGGCGCAGATCAAACAGGTCGAAGCATGGGAGCCGACGCTCAAGGCAACGACGTACACCTATTTCGACGAGGCGCTGGAACAGGCGCGAATTGCGGAGCGCAAGTACGTGCGCGGTGAAGCGGTCCGCCCGCTGGAAGGCATCACGCTTGCCATCAAGGACTATCACTCCGTCAAGGGCAAGATCACCACCTACGGCTCGCGGCTCTACAAGGATTTCGTTCCGGACCAATCCGCGCCGACTGTGGAGCGCCTTCTCGCCGCAGGGGCGATCATGCATTGCCGCACGACGACACCGGAGTTCGCGCATTCAGGTGTGACGGCGTCCTTGCTTTGGGGCGTCACGCACAACCCGTGGAACCCTGCCTATACCCCCGGCGGCTCGACCGGCGGAGGCGGCGCGGCCCTGGCCGCCGGCTACACGACCTTGTCGGACGGCACGGATGGTGGCGGGTCTATTCGCATCCCGGCCGCGATGAACGGCGTGTTCGGCTACAAGCCGCCATGGGGACGCAACCCCAACGACCGCGAGCACCCGAATGAGTGGCTGATCCATTATGGCGCACTGGCCCGCAGCGTCGGCGATTGCGGGCTGATGCAGAATGTCACTTCCGGCCAGCATCCGGCCGACATGTCGTCCCTGCGGGACAAGGTGGTCATCCCGCCGACCTTCGACGGCATCGCCGGCATGAGGATCGCGCTGTCGATGGACCTGGGCTATTTCGCGGTCGATCCTGAGGTCGAGAAGAACACACGCAATGCTGTGTCGGTCCTGCGTTCGCTCGGCGCCGTGGTCGATGAGGTCGACATCGGCTGGACCAAGGAAATCGAAGAGACATGGAACACCCGGTGGCAGGGCGTGTTCTACGCGCTGGCGGGCAGTCTTCTGACCAAGTCCCGCAACGACGTGGACCCGTACGTCATCAAGATCCTCGAAGAGGGCAAGAAGCTCGACGTCACGAAGTTCTACAACCTGAATACCGTGCGGCAGAAGATGTACGCGTCGATGTCGAAGCTCTTCGAGACCCACGACGCGCTGATCTGTCCGACCACCGCGACGACGAAGATCGTCGCAGGGCGCAGCAGCGAAGAGCCGCTCACCATCAACGGGAAGCCGGTGAACCCCTTTATCGGCTGGTTCATGACGTATCCCTTCAACCTGGTCGGCATCCTCCCGGTGATGTCCGTGCCCACCGGTTTCGATGCCGAAACAAGCGTGCCCACCGGGATGCAGATTGTCGGTCCAGCCTATGACGACCTGAGGGTGTTCCGCATCGCGTCCGCGTTCGAAGGCGCGACGCGCCCCTGGCAGCATCGGCGACCGAAGCTGGCCTCCTAGCGTGGCTTGACACAGGCGAGCCGCAGGCGGAGCATTATGGCCCATGATGAGAGATGGACCTCGATGTCTCTCCCAGCAGCGCACGCATTTCCCACCGCCGACCGCGAAGCTCTGATGGGACGCTTCGCGGCCGACCTCGAACAGGCGGGTGACCTCGAGTCCGCCCTGGATGCCTTGCATCAAGCCCTGTCGGAGCTGGGTTTTTCCTCCTTCGCCTACGGCATGGCCAGCACGCCGAGAGCGCAAGACGGCAGCTTCACGTCACCCGTCGTGAAGACGCGAGCCTTTCCAAATCGATGGGATCGGCACTGGAGCCACCTTTGCGATCCCTACTACCGGTTCTGCTTCACGACAACCTTGCCCCTGAAGTGGATCGACGTACAAGCCCATGAACGCCTGAGCACTGGCGAGCGGGCGTGCGTGGACCACCTGAACGACAAGAACCTGCACTACGGAATCACGATTCCGATGCACATGCCGAACGGGTCATTTGCGTTCGTCAGCGCGATTTCGGAAAGCGCGACGAAGTACGAGACCGGTTCTTCACCGACGGTTGTCAATGGGCTGTTCGCACTGTGTCATCAATTCCAGAACACCTCTCTCCGGAGATGGTTGTGGAACCAAGCCGCCGACACCAAGGCCTGGCTCAGCGCGCGTGAGAAGGAGTGCCTGTCCCTCGCCGCGCAAGGGAAGACCTCGGATGACATTGCCCTGATCCTCGGTTTGTCCTGCGAGACCGTACGTTCTCACATGAAGCGTGCGATCGCGCACCTCAACGCGTCGAACAGGCCGCATGCGATAGCGAAGGCGATCCAGCTTCGGCTCATCGACATGCCATTCGCCTAGAACAACTTGTTCAACCTACGGCGGACATGCACGGGCAAGAATGCGCCCATGCTCAGGCGCCATCTGTGGGAACATCACGCCCTGAGGCGGCAACAGGATCGCATCTGTCGATGCGATCCAACCTCCACCGCAAAGCGGGAGAGGTGAAGTGCGTTTGCCATCAGACTCATTCAGCCCAACACCTCGGCGCTTTTATTGCGGCGTGGGCGCGAGCTGGCCGGTGATGGTGCCGACCAGTGTTGCAGGACGGCTGTCCTCGCCGTTTGCAGACGACGGGGCGACCTCGGCCTTGTGCTGCGCCAGCGCGCTGGTCAGGCTGGTGAGTGCGTCGGCTCCGGCCGGGAAGCCTGCCTCCGAGAGGATCTTGTCGATCATCGGCTTGAACGCCGAGACCGACAGCAGCTGCGCGGCGAGGCCGTCGCCGAGCCCGAGGCCGCCATTGCCGTTGGCGTGGCCGTTGGCGCCGCCGCGGCCGAGCATGCTGCCGGTGTCGAAGATCCGGATGTCGGAGATCTTCTCGATCGGCTTCACCGCCTCGGCGAGCGCGCTCGGGATCACGTTGATCCGCGCGAGGTTGAGATCGTAGGCGATCATGTCGGCGCTCAGTCTGTTGCGCGCCTCCGCCTTCATCGTCGCGACCTCGGCTTCGGCCTGGCCGAGCGCCTTGACGCCGGCGGCGCGGGTGGTGGCGGCGGCCGCATCGGCCTTGGCGAGCACGTTGGTGGCTTCCGCCTTGTTGGCTGCGGCCTGGCGCTCGGCCTCGGCCATCACCGTGATCGGCATCGCGTCGGTCTCGGCCGCCTTGCGCGCCGCGATCACGTTGATGATCTTGTCGCGCTCGGCGATCTCGGTGGCGCGGGCGGTGGTGACCTTTTCCTCGGCGGCGATCGCGACCGCGCGCGCGGTCTCGGCGATGGTCTGGGCCTCCGACTGCTCCTTGCTCTTGGCTGCGACCGCGATGGCGCTTTCCTGCGCCACGATCTGAAGGTCGCGCTCCATCTCGGTGTTGCGGCGCTTGACCGCAAGATCGGCTTCGATCTTGCGGGTGTCGCGGGCCTGGTTGGCCTCGGTCTGCTTGTTGGCGACCGCGAGCTCCTGCTGGATGCGGTATTCGGCCTCGTTCTGCAACGCGGTCTGCTCGACCTGCGCCGTTTGCGCGCGCATCGCGGCGGTCTTGTTGGCGATGTCGCGCTGCTGGGCGAGCTCGGCCTCGCGCTTGGTGCTTTCGATTGTCAGCGTGGTCTGCCGCGCTACCAGGTCCTGCTGGGCGATGTTGACCTCGGTGGTGCGGACGATCTGGTTGCGCTCCTGCTCACGCTCCTTGGTGATCTTGGTCAGCGTGGTCAGGCCATGCGCGTCGAAGAAATTGCTCGGGTTGAAGTGCTTGATGTCGCTCTGGTCGAGCTTCGTCAGCGACACCGATTCAAGCTCGAGACCGTTATTCTGGATGTCGGCGCCGACCGCGTCCTGCACCGCCTTGACGAAGGTGGCGCGCTGCTCCTGCAATTCCTCGAGGTTCATCGTCGCGGCGACCGAGCGCAGGCCGTCGACGAACTTGGCCTCGACCAGCTCGCGCAGCTCGGCCGCGTCATTGGTGCGGTTGCCGAGCGTCTGCGCGGCGAGCGCGATCGACGACGAGTCGGGTTTGACGCGCAGATAGAACTCGGCGCCGATATCGACGCGCATGCGGTCCTTGGTGATCAGCGAGTCCGGGCCGCCGCGCGCGACCTCGAGCCGCAGCGTCTTCAGGTTCACCGCCGCGGTGGAGTGGAAGATCGGCAGCACGAGCGAGCCGCCGTCGAGCACCACCTTCTGGCCGCCGAGGCCGGTGCGGACATAGGCCTCATCGCGCGTCGAGCGCTTGTAGAGCTTTGCGAACAAGAGACCGATAACGAGGATGACGATGACGCCAATAACGACGGGTACAGCAAGTTCCCACATGTGTTATGCCCTGTTGGAAGACGGTTGTTGTTCGACGAGGTCGGCTGGAGCGGCAATCGCGATGAAGCCCTTGGCATCGCGATCGACCAGCAGCACGCTGGCGCCGACCGGCAATGCCCCGGACTCCGCGCTGGCACGCGCCGACACGGTGTGCCAGTTGCCGAAGACATCCTTGAGACGGACCCTGCCGGGCAGGCCCTGATCGAGCGGGCCGACCGACACGGTTGCGACCTTGCCGACAAAGTCGCTGTCGTTGACCGCATAGCTCTCGTCGCGCGGAATGACGCGGGCGAGGCCGCGGCTGGTATTTCTGATCACGGGGATGCTGCCTGCGGCAGCAACCACCGCGGCAAGCGAGACCGGGATGGCGGTGCCTGCGGCATGCGCCAGTCCCTGAAGCAGGAAGCCTCCGATCGAGAAGATGCCGAGGATCAGGATGATCAGGATCAGGAGGGGAAGCCGCCCGGCGTTGATCCAGAGAAACAGGCCACTGAGAGCGTTGTGGCTCTCGGCCTCGACCGCGAAATCCTTGCCGATGAGTTCGCTGATCGAAAGTCCGATCATGGTGCTCAGCAATTCGATACCGCCAAGTGCCACCATGATCGCAGCCGCGACCGCGAAGGGCCGCACGTCGGGGGCGAGCAGAATGTCGCCAACTGCACTCATTTTTCTGACTTGATCCTTTCAAGCCGCGCCGCGATTTCCTTTTCGCGATGCAGGCGATCGAGTTCGTCAAGCTCCTTGTCGCCGAGCACGCTGGAGGCGGGAACACCGGTGACCCGGGCGATCGCCGCCATGGCGCGCTCAGCACTCAATGTATTGGTCGCGGATGGGCCCCGGCTGGTTTCGTCCTGGGCCTCGCGGATCAGGCTTTGCTCCAGATCGGCCAGGCGCGTCTCCGCCTCGCGGCGCGCGCCGAGCATGGCCTGCAGCGCCTTGGTCTGCTCGTCGATTTCGAGCTCGATGAAATCCATCGCGCGTTCCAGCGCGATCACCTGCGACTCCAGATCAATTTGCCGTGCGACGCCGGCGCGCGCGAGATCCTCGCGATTTTCCGCAAGTGCGAGACGAATCTTCTCGTTCAGACCAGTCGTTTCGGTATCCAGTTCTTCGCGCCGCTTCTTCAAACGGAATTCTTCGGCGCGCGACTTGCCGAGCGCATAGCGCGCCTCGTCGGCGCCGGCGTCGATCTCGCGGATCGCCTGTTTGACCAGCGCGACCTTGTTGTTGTTCTCGACATTGTCGATGGTCTGGCTCGCGATGGCGGCAAGAAGCCGGCCCATGCGCGCAAGGATGCCTTCGTGAAGCATGGTCTTCTCCTCCGGTGGTGCTGATTTCGATTTGACGGCGATGTGGATTTCGTAGCCGCGTCCATCCGAGATCAAATGCGCCGGGAAGGGGCTTTCCCAGCCCGAGACATATCCCGGCACGTCGAACGGCACCAAGACGCGTCCGCTGACAGTGCTAATGGTCAGTGAAGTTGGGCCCTTGATCGCGAACAACTTGTCGTCGAGCGGTATCCGGCGGACGGCGGCGCCCGCGATGTAATTGGCGCGGTCGCGCAGGCCGAGCGTCACCAGCCGTGCGGGCAGGCCGGTCTCCTTGCGGATCTTCTCGTAGGCCTGGGCGTGCAGCGAGACCAGGTTGGCGCCGACGGGGGCGACCTCGGCGAGGATCGCCATCATCCGGTCATAGGCCGCAAAGGTCGCCTCGATCGCCTCGATGCCCGAAGGGTCAGGGGCGAGGGCGTAGCGCAGCGTTGCGGTGGGCGTCTCGACGGGCAGCTTGATCATGTATCTAACGTAAAGCACTTCCTCAGTGCTTTACAAGCTGGGAGACTGATATCATTTTCGTGAGTCTAGATGCAGTTGCAAATGAGTTGCAATAACGGGAGAGATCGGCCATCCTTGGCGGATGGATGCTCGGACCCCTGAACTCTCTTCCGTTTCCGTTCCCAATGCCGTGCCAGGCGGCTGGCGGGGCGATGCCGGACATGTGCGCAGCCTGCCGGAAGTGAACGCGACCGTCGCGGTGCCGTCAGGCGGCCTGTGGTGGCGGCGGCTGCTGGCGTTTGCCGGGCCGGGCTATCTGGTTTCGGTCGGCTATATGGACCCCGGCAACTGGGCCACCGACCTCGCGGGCGGATCGAAGTTTGGCTACACGTTACTGTCGGTCATCCTGCTCTCCAACCTGATGGCGATCCTGCTGCAGGCGCTAGCAGCAAGGCTTGGCATCGCCACCGACCGCGATCTCGCCCAGGCCTGCCGCGCGACCTATTCGCGGCCGGTGAACCTGCTGCTGTGGCTCGCCTGCGAGGCCGCGATCATCGCCTGCGACCTCGCCGAGGTGATCGGCACCGCGATCGCGCTCAAGCTGCTGTTCGGCATTCCCCTGATCGGCGGCGCGCTGCTGGCGGCGCTCGATGCATTCCTGCTGCTGCTTCTGATGAACCGCGGCTTCCGCTTCCTCGAGGCCTTCGTCATCGCGCTCCTGATCGTCATCGCGGTCTGCTTCGTCGTCCAGATCGCCGCCGCCGCGCCGCCGGTTGCCGCCGTGATCCGCGGCTTCGTGCCGTCGCGCGAGATCGTCACCAATCCGGAGATGCTCTACATCGCGATCGGCATCATCGGCGCCACCGTGATGCCGCATAATCTCTATCTGCACTCCTCGATCGTGCAGACCCGCGCCTATCCGCGCACCGAGGAGGGGCGGCGCGACGCGATCAAGTGGGCGACCACCGATTCCACCATCGCGCTGATGCTGGCGCTGTTCGTCAATGCCGCGATCCTGGTGCTGGCGGCCGCGACCTTCCACAAGAGCGGCCACTCCGATGTCGCCGAGATCGACCAGGCGTTCGAGCTGCTGTCGCCGCTGCTTGGCCTGGGCATCGCCTCGACGCTGTTTGCCGTGGCGCTGCTGGCGTCCGGCCTCAACTCGACGGTAACGGCGACGCTGGCCGGCCAGATCGTGATGCAGGGCTTTCTCGATCTGCGGCTGCCCGACTGGCTGCAGCGGCTGGTGACCCGCGGCATCGCGATCGTCCCTGTCATCGTGGTCGCCGCGCTCTATGGCGAGAGCGGTACGGCGCAGCTGCTGGTGTTCAGCCAGGTCGTGCTGTCGATGCAGCTGCCGTTCGCGGTGATCCCGCTGGTGCGCTTCGTATCCGACAAGCGCAAGATGGGCGCATTTGCGATTTCGCGCCCCGTCGCGGTGGCGGCTTGGATCGTCGCCGGGCTGATCGTGATCCTGAACGTGAAGCTGCTGATCGATACGTTCTTCGGCAGCTAGTCCTGCGGCTCGGCGAGCACCTCGCCTGAGGCGTCGACGCGCAGCCAGCCCGACGGCGCGAGCCGCTGCTGCGGCAGGAAGCGGCCCTTGTAGTCCATCTTCTTGGAGCCCTCGATCCAGTACCCGAGATAGACGTAGGGCAGGCCCTGCCGGCGGGCGCGGGCGATGTGATCGAGGATCATGAAGGTACCGAGCGAGCGGGCCTCCAGCCCGGGCTCGAAGAACGAATAGACCATCGACAGCCCGTCGCTGAGCACGTCGGTCAGCGCCACCGCCATCAGCTCGTCGCCGCGGCCGGTGATCGCGCTGTCGGCATTGCGCTTGCGGTACTCGATGATCCGGGTCTCGACATGGCTGTCCTCGACCATCATGGCGTAGTCGAGCACGGTCATGTCGGCCATCCCGCCGTTGCGGTGGCGGCGGTCGAGATAGGCGCGGAAGACCGAATATTGCTCCGAGGTCGGCACCGCGGTGCGCTGCTCGCCGATGACGTCGGCGTTGCGGGCCAGCACTTTGCGGAAGTTGCGGGAGGGACGGAATTCGTTGGCGATCACCCGGACCGAGACGCAAGCCCGGCACTGGTCGCAGGCCGGGCGGTAGGCGATCGACTGGCTGCGGCGGAAGCCGCCATGGGTCAGCAAGTCGTTGAGATCGCCCGCTTTGTCGCCGACCAGGTGCGTGAAAACCTTCCGCTCGTGGCGGCCCGGCAAATACGGGCAGGGCGAGGGCGCCGTCAAATAGAACTGGGGAGTATCACGCGAATGCTGGGTCACGTCAGATCGTCGGGCTCCACAAACAATACAGGCAGCCGAGTAAGCATCGCCCCCCTGAGGCTAACGGTCAATTGGTTTAGGCGGGCCTAATAGGAGGCCCGCGCGGCCGGGGCGACCGGGGTCCGGACCGAGCTGTTGATAATGACGGTTCCGAGGATGATGTCATGCAGCAGCCGGCGGCGGCCGTTGAGCAGCCCAACCAGAAGCACCAGCGGCGACAGGAACGAGATCGTCACCCAGAACAGCACCGCATGGGTGGCGCCGAGCACGAAATAGCCGCGCGCGCCGTACCAGGTCCGCAGTTCCAGATCCATCATGCGCATGCCAATGGTGGCCGAGTGCTGCCCGCCGATCGAGGCGCCGTAATAGACGATCGCCCAGACAATCGAGGCCGGCGAGACCAGCCAGAACAGCGCCCAGCCGAGACCGAGCGTGACGAGGCCGAACACCGCGATGAAAATCACCGCGAGGATCACCGGCACCGACAGCACGAACAGGTCGATCAGGAATGCAAACACGCGCCGCGTCAGCACGCCGCGGAACAGGTCCGGCTGCATCAACGGATCGAACGCATGCGGGGGAACGCCGCCGTCGTTGCGCCAGGCCTCATTGCGCCAGGTGCCGCCGTCATTGCCGTAGGACATGACCAACCTCCGATGAAAGTCCCGCGCAGGAGATGGGAACAGGAGGCGCGTTCGCCAAGCCTGCGCGAACATTAACTAGCCGAAATATTCCGGCGATTCGGCGGCTGAATTGAGCGGTTCTACCTCCACGCCGTCATTGCGAGCGGAGCGAAGCAACGCATTGCTGAGCTCGCGGCGGCATGGATTGCTTCGTCGCTTCAGTGCAAAATTGCTTTGCAATTTTGTCGCGAGCTCTCCGCAATGACGGCGGAGGAAACTATCAGCTCTCCGCCTTGATCTTTTCGGCGGCCTTCGGCGCGAAATAGGTGAGGATGCCGTCGGCGCCGGCGCGCTTGAAGCCGACCAGGCTCTCCATCATCGCGCGCTCGCCGTCGATCCAGCCATTGGCGGCGGCGCCCGCGATCATCGCGTACTCGCCGGACACCTGGTACACGAAGGTCGGCATCGCGAAATGGTCCTTCACGCGGCGGACGATGTCGAGATAGGGCATGCCCGGCTTCACCATCACCATGTCGGCGCCCTCGGCGATGTCGAGCTCGACCTCGCGCAGCGCCTCGTCGGAATTGGCGCTGTCCATCTGGTAGGTGCGCTTGTCGCCGGTCAGCGTCTTGGCCGAGCCGATTGCGTCGCGGAACGGCCCATAGAAGGCGGAGGCGTATTTCGCCGCATAGGACATGATCTGCACGTCGCCGAAGCCGTTGTCATCGAGCGCCTCGCGGATCGCACCGATCCGGCCATCCATCATGTCCGACGGCGCGATCACGTCGCAGCCGGCCTCGGCCTGGGTCAGCGCCTGCTTCACCAGCACCGCGACGGTCTCGTCGTTGAGGATCTTGCCGTCCTCGATCAGCCCGTCATGGCCGTGGCTGGTGAAGGGATCGAGCGCGACGTCGCACAGCACGCCGATGTCGGGAAACTCCTTCTTGATCGCGCGCACCGCCTGGCAGACCAGATTGTCGGGATTGAGCGCCTCCGAGCCGTGCTCGTCGCGCAGCGAGGGCTCGGTGAACGGGAACAGCGCGGTGCAGGGAATGTTGAGCTTTGCCGCGCGCTCGGCGTCGCGGACGATCTGGTCGACGGTGAGCCGGTCGACGCCGGGCATCGAGGCCACCGGCGTGCGGGTGTTGTGGCCATCGACCACGAACATCGGCCAGATCAGGTCATCGGTGGTCAGCACGTTTTCGCGCACCAGGCGGCGGGCCCATTCCGACTTGCGATTGCGCCGCATCCGGATCGTGAGGTCGAGCGAGGGGGAGGCGAGGGCATCCGTCTGGCGCCGCGGCGCATCGCGCAGTTCGATGGGGCGCCCGAATTTGATCGCCATGTCTTCTTCTCCTCGACGGACGGCAGTTCTGGACCTGATATAAGTCCAGTTCTAGCACCTGTCAGGGGCGCCGTCATTGCGCCGCTATTGCATCCTTGGCGCCCTTGATTTGCCGCAACGGCAATTGATTTTGCGTCCCCGGCGGGCCAAGACTGCGCCCATGAACCCCATTTTGCAGCCGCTATGCGGCGATTCGGATGTCTGACACCTCTGCACGCGATCAGGCGCGGGACAATGCCATCTCGGTGAGCGCGATCTCGTCCGACCGGATCGAGCCGGACGACAATGCGTGGACGCGGCGCCTCGTCATCTTCCTGCGCATCATGGCCGTCGTCTCGGTCGCCAAGGGCCTCTATCACTGGGCCCAGGTGACCGGCTTCGTCGGCGGCGAGGAGGAGGCCTTCGAAAACCAGTCGATGGCCTGGCAGACCGCCACGATCTATTTCGCCGTCATCGAGCTCGTCGCCGCCGTCGGGCTCTGGCTCGCGACGCCCTGGGGCGCCGTGGTGTGGCTGACCACCGTGGTGTCGATGGCGGTCATCGAGCTGATGTTTCCCGGCATCTATGGCGGCAGTCTCACGGTGGTCGGGCTCGAGGCCTTGATGCTCGCGGCCTATCTCGCGCTGGCCTGGATGTCGGCGCGCGAACGCCCGCCATAGGCCGGCGTGCGGCGATGGCCTGATGCACTGTTGCCCCGTGGCGACAGGGCCATGAATAGCTGGCCGCAGCCGGCAAAATTTGGCAGCGGTGCGCGCAACGAGAAGACAGCATCGCTGGTTCTGATAGGTGGGTGCCGACAGATCGCATCCGTTTGAGACAACCCGTTCCGGGACCGTCTCTACGGGACCTGCCGTCGGGACCCATTTCACCGGATCTCGGCGCGTGTGCCGGCCGGCTTTGCGCGGGCCGACGGCGGAACCGGTCTGGCCCCCGGATCAGCTCCGCTTGCGCGCATCGCGTGCACGTCCCGCCGCTGCACGCCGATAAAATTTTCAAAGAATTTTCCGGTAACCGATCGGTCACCGTAAAGGGTTCCCTCATACCCGTTACGCCACCGTTTCGAATTCAGACGATGCTGTTTCCGAATGTGACAGGGCAGGCAGACGAAGCGTGAACAAGGCTCTGCCACCGTCAATGAAAAGTTGCGAAAAGCCTTTGATCCATGGGCTTAATCCACGATTCACTGTCTTAAATTCATGATCTCTTTATTCTCTTATTTAAGCGGATATTCAAACGGCCCCCTTACGTTGGACCTATCAGGCGGGACACAAGTTTCGTCGAATAAAGTCGATAAAAACGACAAACAGGGGAAGTGTCATGATGAAAGCCGTTGCGACAACGGCGGCGAATGCCGCTGATCGCGCTGCCGATCAAGCTCCGGTGCAGCCGCTCTATCTCGAAGCCCTGACTTTGGTGGAGCGGCTGCATCGCCGGCTCCTCGACGTCATCAAGGACGAATTCGATCGTCGCGGCCGCGCCGACATCAACTCGGTGCAGGCGCTGCTCCTGTACAACATCGGCGACAAGGAACTGACCGCCGGCGAGCTGCGCACCCGCGGCTACTATCTCGGCTCCAACGTCTCCTACAATCTGAAGAAGCTCGTCGAGCTCGGCTTCCTCGATCATCAGCGCTCGCGCGTCGATCGCCGTTCGGTCCGCATCCGCCTGACCCCGCAGGGCCAGGAAGTCCGCAAGATCGTCGATGCGCTCTATCAGAAGCACGTCAAGACGGTGGAGCAGGTCGGCGGCATCTCGAACGAGGAGTTCGCGAGCCTCAACAAGTCGCTGCATCGCCTCGAGCGCTTCTGGACCGACCAGATCCTGTATCGCCTCTAAGCCTTCCTGTTTTCGCCTGATGGCCAAGCCGGCCGCTCGAGAAGACCGGCAGCCTTCCTCCAGTTCAACCTTGCTCCAGTCAACGCATCGGTCATGCCCGGCCGGTGCGTTTTTCATGCTGCACCTGCGAAAATAAATGAGCCCCGGCGAGGAACCAAGGCATTCCCTGCGGCTTATCCGTTAGCCAACGGAGAGGCAGGGATATGTTGCTCGAACGCGGGATTGAGGTGCTGAACGTCGAGGTCGTCGGTGACGCCTACGCGATCGCCTCGAACTATCTGCGCAAATCCGGTGCCATTCCCGACAATTTCGCCACCAATGAGCGCCTGCTCGGCATCATCGTGAAGCTGTTCCAGCGCGGCGAGATGAACCGCCTCCGCCTCGCCAACAAGGCGATCGCGAAGTTCGAGGCCGAGACGCTGGTGGTCGCCTGAGCGTCAACCCGGAGACTTCAATGGAAGCCGCTATCGATCGGATCATGCAGACGTATGATCTGCTGCTCAACCGCACGCCCGCTGCAAGCGACGAAGCGCGCGCGAAGGTGACGGAGTACGTGCAGACGCTGTTCGACGCCGGCGAGCGCGATCCGCATCGGTTGACGGTGTGCGGGCTGACCTATCTGCGCCAGCTCGACGGCAGCACCGACCATGTCAAGGCCGGGTATACCGGGCTGTAAGGCCGGCGCGGCTTCGCAGTCTGGTTCAACTGTCAAACAGCTGTTCGGTGTCATCACCCGCGAAAGCGGGTGATCCAGTATTTCAGAGGCCGCGGTGATTGAGCCGAGAGGCCGCGGCGTACTGGATCGCCAACCTGGCTATGACGGTGCGGGTTCCTCACACACGATCGTCGTCCTGGCGAAAGCCAGGACCCGTAACCACCGCATTTGACGATGAACGGGATCGCGGCCCCAGCGTCGCGCAACAATTGAGATTTGGGGTAATGGGTCCTGGCTTTCGCCAGGACGACACTGAGTTTGTCGCATCTCAAAACTGAAATGGAGCAACCGAAACCGCGAGCTTTCCGTCGCTTGATTTCTGCACGGTGAATTCGACTTCCTTGGAAGCCTTGATGTCGCCGAGGGAAACCGAGATGCCGCCGCTACACTGCAATGTTCGCTTGTCCTCACTGGCCGACGTCGTGACGATCTTTTCACCGAGGAGGTATTGCGGCTTTGAGTTTTCCGCAGTGGGCTTTGCCGTCGACTCCCTGGCGGCGAAATTGACCAGCGGATTGCGGTGATCGTTGGAGATGGTCTCGAGCACGGCCTTCCGGGTTACGATTGAATCGCACTCGAGTTGATCGCCGCAGCCACCCAGAACAGCCAGAACCGGAAAACCCAGAAACCAAAGCAGTCGTGACGGCATGCCAATTGACTTGTGTGGGATGGATGGTTTCCGACAACCGACCCAACGGAGCATGGTTCCTGCGCTCGCTCTCGGCGCGGCCGCTCCAGCCGCGGCCCGCGATCTTGCTCACCGGCCGGCCACGATCCGAAGGGAACGCTGATCTTGCCACTCCGTTGGTCCTCGATTGCTTGCGAGGAGCCAATCATGCGCACAACTGCCCTATTCGCTGTCTTGGCGTTCGTTCTGGCGTTCGGCATTGCAGGGCTGGCGAATGTGAGCCCGGCCAGCGCCCGGGATTATCCCTGGTGCGTGCAGGGACGCGGCGTCGGCTATCCCGGCGATTGCATGTACCGAACCCGCGCCCAGTGTCTCGCGTCAGCTTCCGGAAGGAACGTGACCTGCGGCATCAATCCTCGCGCGGCATTTGGCCAGCAGCGGCAGGGATATCGCAGCCGCTATTGATTGTCTCGCCAATGGCGCGCGCAAGGCGGGTCGCGGAGGGGGGCGCTCATAACCGAACGCCGCCCGCTTGAAATGCATGCGAGCGGCGATGGCTCTAGCCCCAGGATGGGTGATGCAAAATCCTGACGACAATTGGTCGGCTGGCGGGTCCAAGAGTTTCGTAGCCAAGAAGAGGTACCTCAATTTCGTAAGCGCCGATACCGGACGGAGAGGCGGCAGATGTCGGGTCCAGGTTAGAATTGAGCACCAAGTTGCTCCGGCCTCAGCCTGTACCCCCTCGCTGGGGCCGCTTTTTGAGCCGGCCTTTTTGAAACCTCTGCTGCTCTATGGATAGGTGTGGCCTTTCTGAGCAACGCGCACAGCCAACGGCGTGCGGGGAAGATCCCCAAACTCGGACGAGTCGTAGTCTCGGCCTTCAGGTGTCACGATGTGGATGTCGTAACATTGTGACCGTGAAAGCTCTTTTGCCTTGCGCAGAGCTGCCTCGGCGGTGCCGCGACGGTGCACGATTTCTCCAAACTTGCACCTAGCCTTTACGGTGAAGCTCATCTTTCTTCTTTTTCTTGTTTCGCTTGACGACCTCGGCCTGGGCCCGGAAGGCTTGGGCGAGGTTCTTCATTTGCTCGGCTGCGAATTCGTCAGCCGTCCGGACCGCCGCCTGCTCGGCGGTCTTGGCCTGCTTCTTCAGGTCCTTGGCGATGCCCATGTCCTGTAACTTCCACGCCGTTGCGGCAGTTCCATCCGTCTGATTTCACGATAGCGATCAACGAATTCTCGTTTGGCTGAACGAATGAGAGACGTCGAAAAGTGGCACCTGTTTCTTCTCGTTGACGCGAAGCTGGCGGGAACTTTTCACGCTCCCGGGCTTTTTGATTTTGCTTTGGGGCAGCCAAACGTCAGCGTTGGAGAGAGGAGCCATGATGCGACGACGCCGGGTTAGGCAGATTTTCCCGCTTGAAAAACGCCTTGCCCAGGAAGCCAAAAGGCTACGTCAACGGGCCAAGAACCTTCCTCCCTGTCGAGAGCGAGAGACCCTGTTGAGGCAGGCGCGGCATGACGAAACCACCGCCAATTTGACGGCGTGGCTGCTGTCCCAAGGTCCGCGGGCACCCATCTAGGAGGACGCTCAATGCATACAAACCACCACCATATCGACGGTGTGGAGATTGCCTTTGTAAGCGCTGCGACCGTGTCGCTTGTGGCTCTCATCGCCTCCATGGCCTGGCTTTTGCTCGGGTGAAAATTGCTAGGTTGAAATTCGACCGAGGGCTCCACCGAGACCCTCATTCGACGGTCGCGCCGGCTTCGCCCTGAGCTGCCGGCTTTGCCCAGCCAATCGGCTGTTGCGCGCAAGACACTCGCCTTGGGATATCCCGCAGCGATTTACATAAGCTAATGCTGGAACCGCGCGGTTCTTGATGGATGGGGCTGCCTGGCTCCAACAGCTCAGCCCCGGATCAGGCAAACGGCCCCAGCACCGGCCTCCAGGCCCCCAAAGGTGCTGGGGCCATTTCGTTGTTTGGCGCATTACCTGATGCGTTTCGGGCGAGCTTCGACAGCGCCACCATCCCGTGAGTGATCTGCCGCAGCGTCCTGTCTGCCCTCAGTGAGCAGGCGGGACGTCGGTGCTACTTGTTCTCCGGCTTCCAGGTCGTGCTGGCGCGATCGTATTTGAAACAGGCGCGGCCCGCTCCGAATCAAAGCAAGCGAAAAATGACCGGCGATGGTGCGGCGATTTGCAGCACTGACTAGCCGTGCCCTGCGGCTTGCCGAAGGCTGTGGCGAATGGTCGCTAGGGACACGCAGACGCGAGATCGGCGAGCGATTCCTGACCGAAGGGACCGCGCTGTCCGAGTGGCGATGCGATCACGTGACCGGATGCAGCCGGCGATCGGCAGGCTGCTTTCCGACAATTCAGGAGGAAGCCCCATGATCCCGTCCCACATGCGCCTGGTCGGCGCGGTCGTCGCGCTGTTGCTTGGGGCGAGCGGTCCGGCGCCCGCGCAGCAGCTCGAGCTCAAGCTGATGGCGCCGGCGGCGCCCGGCGGCGGCTGGGATCAGACGGCGCGCTCGATGCAGCAGGCGCTGGTCGCCTCCGGTGTCGCGCGCAGCGTCCAGGTCACCAACGTTCCCGGCGCCGGCGGCAGCGTCGGCATCGCGCAGTTCGTCAACGGCGCCAAGGGCGACGGCAACCAGATGATGGTGAACGGCTTCGTCATGGTGGGCGCGCTCGCCATGAACAAGTCACCGGTGACGCTGGATCAGGTGACGCCGATTGCGCGCCTCACCGAGGAGACCCAGGTCATCGTGGTGCCGGCGAACTCGCCGATCAAGACGGCGCAGGATCTCGCCGCCGCGGTGAAGGCCGATATCGCCAAGGTGACCTTTGCCGGCGGCTCGGCCGGCGGCGTCGACCATGTGATGGCGGCGCTGTTCGCGGGCACGGTCGGCGCCGACGCCAAGAAGATCAACTACATTCCGTTCTCGGGCGGCGGCGAGTCGCTCGCGGCCATTCTCGGCGGCAAGGTCACGGCCGGCATTTCCGGCCTCAGCGAATATGAAGGCCAGATCAAGGCCGGCAAGTTGCGCGCGCTCGGCGTGACGTCGGCGAACCGTCTGCCCGGCGTCGACATCCCGACCTTCAAGGAGCAGGGCATCGATCTCGTGCTGGCCAATTGGCGCTCGGTGGTCGCACCGCCCGGCATCACGCCGGAGCAGCGCAAGGTGCTGAGCGATGCGGTCGAGAAGATGGTGAAGTCCGATGCCTGGAAGGAGATCCTGAAGCAGAAGGGCTGGGATGACGCCTATCTCGGCGGCGACGCCTTCGCGGATTTCCTGAAGAAGGAGACCGCGCGCGTGACCGAGGTGCTGAAGTCCGTCGGCCTCGTGAAGTCATGACGCCGGACGCGGCGTCTGAAAATCTCGCGCCCGCGCCGGCGCGGCGCGTCGATCGCGCCGGCGTGGTCATCGCGGCCGCGCTTGCCGGGCTTGCCGCGGTGCTGGTGTGGGACGCCAGCAAGCTGCCGTCGACCACGATGTACGGCATGGGGCCGGAGGCGATGCCGGTCGTCATTGCGATCGGCCTTGTCATCCTCGCCGTCGGCAATCTGATCGATGCGCTGCGCGGCAACCTGCCGCCGCGCGAGAGCATGGATCCGAAACCGGTGTGGCTGATCATCGGCGGCCTGGCGCTCCTGATCGCCATCATCGGCCTTGGCGGCGGCTTCATCCTCGCGACCTCGGCGCTGTTCGTCACCACGTCGGCGGCGTTCGGCCGGCGCGCCGTGCTGGCCGACACCGCCATCGCGCTCGTGATCACGACGCTGATTTATCTCGCGTTCGACAAGCTGTTGACGCTGAGCCTTCCCGCCGGCCCGCTGGAGCGACTGCTGTGATGGATACTTTCGCCGCGCTGGCGCACGGCATGGCGGTCGCCATGCAGCCGATGAACCTGCTCTACGCCCTGATCGGCGTGTTCCTGGGCACCGCGGTCGGCGTGTTGCCGGGCATCGGTCCGGCGCTGACGGTCGCGCTGCTGCTGCCGGTGACGTACAAGCTCGATCCCGGCGGCTCGCTGATCATGTTCGCCGGCATCTATTACGGCGGCATGTATGGCGGATCGACCACCGCGATCCTGATCAATACGCCGGGCGAGAGCGCGTCGATGGCGACCGCGCTCGAGGGCAACAAGATGGCCAAGGCCGGCCGCGGCGGTCCGGCGCTGGCGACCTCGGCGATCGGCTCGTTCGTGGCCGGCACCATCGCCACCATCGGCCTCGCATTCCTCGCGCCATGGCTGGTCGATTTCGCGGTGCGCTTCGGGCCGGAGGATTACTTCGCGCTGATGTGCGTCGCCTTCGTCACGGTGTCGGCAACCTTCGGCGACTCGCCGGTCCGCGGCCTCACCAGCCTGTTCATCGGCCTCACGCTCGGGCTGGTCGGCATCGACAAGCTGACCGGTCAGGCGCGGCTTGCCTTCGGCATCCCCGAGCTGCTCGACGGCGTCGAGGTGACGACGCTCGCGGTCGGCCTGTTCGCGGTCGGCGAGGCGCTCTATGTCGCCTCGCGCCGTCATCACGCCGAGGAGAAGCTCGAGCCGGTGCGCGGCTCGCTGTGGATGACGCGGGAGGACTGGCGGCGGTCGTGGAAGCCGTGGCTGCGCGGCACGATGTTCGGTTTTCCGATCGGGGCGCTGCCGGCCGGCGGGGCGGAGATCCCGACATTCCTGTCCTATTCCACCGAGCGGCGGCTGACCAAACATCCCGAGGAATTCGGCAAGGGCGCGATCGAAGGCGTCGCAGGGCCGGAAGCGGCGAACAACGCGTCCGCCGCCGGCACGCTGGTGCCGCTGTTGACGCTCGGGCTGCCGACCTCGGCAACGGCCGCAATGATGCTGGCGGGCTTCCAGCAATACGGCCTCAACCCGGGGCCGCTGTTGTTCGCGGAGCGGCCCGACCTGGTGTGGGGCCTGATCGCGAGCCTGTTCATCGCCAACGGCATGCTGCTGGTACTCAATCTGCCGCTGGTCGGGCTCTGGGTGCGGCTGCTGGCGATTCCGCAGCCCTGGCTCTATGCCGGCATCCTGGTGTTCGCGACCATGGGCACGATCGCGGCGAAGCCGTCGGTCGTCGAGCTGTCGATGCTGGCGGCGTTCGGCGTGATGGGCTTTCTGATGCGCCGGTTCGACTTCCCGATCGCGCCCGTCGTGATCGGGCTGATCCTCGGGCCGATCGCCGAAAGCCAGCTGCGCCGCGCGCTCGCGATTAGCCTCGGCGATCCCATGGTGCTGCTGCAAAGCCCGATGTCGGCGACGCTGCTCGGCATCGCGCTGATCGCGCTGCTGGCGCCGTTCGTGCTCAAGGGGCTCGGGCGGTTCAAGGCCAACGAGGATTAGGATGCGACCAGACCGTAAAAGGCCCGCTCCGGGGCTCGCATTTCGGAGCGGGCCAGTCTGGGCACGGCAAATATCGCCGCGACGCGAAACCTAGCGCGACAAGCTGACACCACCCTGACGACGGCGAAAAAAGCGAGGCAGCCGAATGCCGCCTCGCTGTCGCAGGATTTTCCGTGAACGGAAAGTTCAGCTCACCATTTGTAGGCGAGGCTCGCCGTGATGCGGCGGCGATCGCCGTAGTAGCAGGAGCTGATGGTCGCGCAGCTCGCGACGTAGATCTTGTCGGTGACGTTCACGACATTGAGCGCCGCGCGCCAGTTGTTGTCCCATTCGTAATGCAAGGCGAGGTCGCCCAGCACGACTCCCGGGACGCGTGCGGTGTTCGCGGTGTCGGCAAAGGACGAGCCGACATAGCGCACACCGCCGCCGAAGCCGAAGCCCGTGAGCGGGCCATCGCGGAAGGTGTAGTCGGTCCACGCTGATGCGAGCTGCCGCGGCGCGTTGGTCGGCACGGTGCCGATCAGCGCAGGATTGAGGTCCTTGCTGACGAACAGCTCGTAATTGGTGTAGCTCGCCACCAGCTTGAAATCGGGCGTGATGTTCGCGACCGCCTCGAGCTCGACGCCGCGCGAGGTGACTTCGCCGTTCTGGGTCTGGAACAGCGGGTTGTTCGGATCTGTTGTCAGCGCGTTCTCGCGCTTGAGGTCGAAATACGCGACGCCGAACCGCGCGTTGAGCCCGACCGGCTCGTACTTGACGCCGACCTCGGTCTGCTCGGAGGTTTCCGGCAGCAGCAATTGGCCGGCCGCGGTGGTGCCGATGACCGGATTGTAGCCCGTCATGTAGGAGACGTAGGGCGCAACGCCGCTGTCGAAATTGTAGATCGCGCCGACACGGCCGGAGAACTTGCTGTCGTCGCGGCCCTGGGACGCGCCGATCCGGTTGTTGTTGGTGAGATCGACCCAGTCCTGGCGTCCGGACAGCACGACCGTCAGGCGGTCGAGCTTGACCTGATCCTGCAGATAGAGGCCGGCCATGCCCTGGGCGAGATAGCCGTTCTGATAGAGCGGGCCGCTGTACGGCAGGTTGGTGCCATAGACCGGATTGAGCACGTTGAGATTGGTGCCCATGCCAAAACCCTGGCGGTCGTCGATGCCGTAATATTTCAGATCGACGCCGACCAGCGCGGTGTGCTGCAGCGCGCCGGTGGTGAAGCGGTATTCGAGCTGATTGTCGAGGTTGAGCTGGGTGGCGATGCCGCGGGTGTAGAAATTGCCGCGGGTGATGTCGGCGGCGGCCGGCGTCGTCGCGTAGCCGAGTCCATAGAGGCCGGCATAATAGACGTCGACATGCGCCATGCGCGCGTTCTGGCGGAAATCGACGCTGTCAGTCACGCTCTTCTGGAACTGGTAGCCGACCATCTGCTGGTCGCGGCGGAACTGGTCGGCGCTGGGATCGCCGACGAACAGGCTGGTCGGAATCCGGCCGAACGGCGCGTTGGTGACGGTGCCGACATAGGGCAGGAAGTTCAGCGCGCGGGTGTTGCTGTGCGAGGCCATGCCGAACACGGTGAGGCTGGTGTCGGCATCGGGCCGCCAGGTCACCGAGGGGGCAAAGAAGAAGTTGTTGTCGTAGACATAGTCGGTCTGGGTGCCGCCGCCCTGGGCCTGGCCGACCAGGCGGTACTGCACCTGGCCATTGCCGGGCTGCGCCGTCGCGCCGCCGATGTCGAACTGGGTATAGGCGTTGCCGAAATTGTTGACGCCGGTCTCGATGTAGCGAATGGGCTCCGCCTGCGGCAGCTTGCTCACCGCGTTAACGAGGCCGCCCGGCGCCGAGCCGCCATACAGGATGCCGGACGGACCGCGCAGCACCTCGACGCGCTCGAGATTGAAGGGCTGAAGCTTCCAGCTCGCATAGGAGGTGTAGAACAGCTGCAGGCCGTCGAGGAACAGCGACTCGTTCTGCGCGGGGAAGCCGCGGATCATGAACCAGTCGTTGCGGAAATCGGCGCCGTAGGTGCCGCCGATGACGCCCGGCGTGTAACGCAGCACCTCGTCGAACTTGCTGACGATCTTCTGGTCGCGGATCTGCTCGGCGCTGATGACGGACACCGATTGCGGCGTCTGGATGATCGGCGTGCTGGTCTTGGTGCCGCTGGCGCTCAGCCGCGCCAGATAGCCGGTGACCGGGCCGTTGGCGCGTTCGTGCCCGCCGCCGGCGCCCGCGGCTTGCTGAGCGACCTGCGGCTGCGCGCCCACTGGGGCGGCCGTCGCGCGGCGCGAGGCGCTGCGCGGGCGTGCGGTTCGTTGCGAGGGCTGCTGCGATCGCGCCGCTTGCCGCTGCGGCGCTTCGACGGTCACGGACGGCAATTGCGTCTGGGCGAAGACATCGTCCGCGCCGACAACCGAAAGCACCGCGACAGCCGAAGCGGCAAACCGCTGCGGCCGAATCCACCTGCACGACATTTAATCCACGCTCCGTAAAAAAATCTTGAGCGAGTCGTTATCACGGTGATTTTCGCGAGCAGCCTGCACGCGGTTAGAAGCTGTCGAAGTTGCGCGCAAAGCTTGGCTGTGTGACCGGGAGACAACGGCTCATGACGCGCAATTGCACGCATCGCGTGCGAGCTTTGAATCGATCCAGTGTTGAACGATTCAAAAATCGAACGATTCAAAAATCGTCTCGTCGTCTCGTGAGTCAATGCATCGCGATCGCGCGCGTCGCGATCAGGCGAGTCTGTCGCGATCAAGCGAGTTCGATGTCGCGTGGTTGCACGAGCAGCGCTTGCAAAACCTCGAGGTGCTGGTCGTCTTGTCCGTTAGCCCCGCGCGGACGGGAAGGGGGGCGTCACGTTCCATTCGGCGGCCGCCTCAGCCGTGCTCGCCGGGCGGCTGGAACCGGGTGGCGGGGGCGGCCACCCCGCCGGCTGGCAATCCCCGCCATCCCCACCATATCTGGCATAATTGACCGGCAGGGACCGCAACCGCTTGGCCATTTTGGGGCGATGTGATAACGCTCTGAAACCAGCTTCGACCGCCACTCGTGACCGTCCGCATCCCGCCTAAAGGCTTGCGGCGGTGGAGATATTTCGCCGATGACCTCATCCACCAAGACCGCTTCCGCGCCCGATTCCTTCTTCACGGCGACCCTCGCCGAGGCCGATCCCGAGATCGCCGCCGCGATCAAGGGCGAGCTCGGCCGGCAGCGTCATGAGATCGAGCTGATCGCCTCCGAAAACATCGTCAGCCGCGCCGTGCTGGAGGCGCAGGGCTCGGTGATGACCAACAAATACGCGGAGGGTTATCCGGGCGCGCGCTACTACGGCGGTTGCGAGTGGGTCGACGTCGCCGAGACGCTGGCGATCGAGCGTGCCAAGAAGCTGTTCGGCGCCGGCTTCGCCAACGTCCAGCCGAACTCCGGCAGCCAGATGAACCAGGCGGCGTTTCTGGCGCTGCTGCAGCCCGGCGACACCTTCATGGGCCTCGACCTCGCGGCCGGCGGCCATCTCACCCACGGCTCGCCGGTCAACATGTCCGGCAAGTGGTTCAAGGCCGCGCACTACACCGTGCGCCGCGAGGACCAGATCATCGACATGGACGCGGTGCAGAAGCAGGCCGAGCAGGTCAAGCCGAAGCTGATCATCGCCGGCGGCTCGGCCTATTCGCGCGCCTGGGACTTCAAGCGTTTCCGCGAGATCGCGGACTCGGTCGGCGCGTATCTGTTGGTCGACATGGCGCATTTCGCGGGCCTCGTCGCCGGCGGCGTACATGCCTCGCCGGTGCCGCACGCCCACGTCACCACCACGACGACGCACAAGTCGCTGCGCGGCCCGCGCGGCGGCCTGATCCTCACCAATGACGAGACGCTGGCCAAGAAGCTGAACTCGGCGATCTTCCCGGGCCTGCAGGGCGGTCCGCTGATGCACGTCATCGCCGCCAAGGCGGTGGCGTTCGCCGAAGCGCTGCGGCCGGATTTCAAGGTCTACGCCAGGAACGTGGTCGAGAACGCCAAGGCGCTGGCGGAGACGCTGCGCGGCCATGGCCTCGACATCGTCTCCGGCGGCACCGACAACCATCTGATGCTGGTCGACCTCAGGCCGAAGGGCCTTAAGGGCAACATCTCCGAGAAGGCGCTGGTGCGCGCCGCCATCACCTGCAACAAGAACGGCATCCCGTTCGATCCCGAAAAACCGTTCGTCACCTCGGGCCTGCGCCTCGGCACACCGGCGGCGACCACGCGCGGCTTCGGCGTCGCCGAGTTCAAGCAGGTCGGCGGCATGATCGCCGAAGTGCTGAACGCGCTGGCGCAGTCGCCGGACGGCAAGGCGCCGCTGGTCGAGGCCGCGATCAAGGAGCGCGTCAAGGCGCTGACCGATCGCTTCCCGATCTATCAGTAAAAGGTCGCTGTAGAGGTCCCGTCGGATGCGCTGCCCGAGCTGCAATTCTCTCGACACGCAGGTCAAGGACTCGCGTCCGACTGAGGACTCCGCGGTCATTCGCAGGCGTCGCGTCTGCATGGCCTGCAACTTCCGCTTCACGACCTTCGAGCGGGTGCAGCTGCGCGAGCTGACCGTCATCAAGCGCAACGGCCGCCGCGTGCCGTTCGACCGCGACAAGCTGGTGCGCTCGCTGCAGATCTCCTTGCGCAAGCGCCCGGTGGAATCCGAGCGGGTGGAGAAGATGGTGTCGACCATTGTGCGCGAGCTCGAAAGCGGCGGCGAGGCCGAGGTCTCCTCGGAGGCGATCGGCGAGATCGTGATGGAGCATCTGCGCCAGCTCGACGACGTGGCCTATGTGCGCTTCGCCTCGGTCTATCGCAACTTCCGCGAGGCCAAGGACTTCGAGGCCGTGCTCGACGAGTTGACCGGCGAAGAGGACCCGCGGCTCGCGACGCTACGCAAATGATCTTCCGCATTCTGGAAGACCAGTTCGCGCAGAAGGCCAAAGAGGCCAAGGAAGCGGTAAGGGCGGCCGATCTGCGCTTCATGCAGCTGGCGCTGGCGCTTGGCCGGCGCGGGCTCGGGCGCACCTGGCCCAATCCGGCGGTCGGCGCCGTCATCGTCAAGGACGGCGTGATCGTCGGCCGCGGCTGGACGCAGCCGGGCGGCCGGCCGCATGCCGAGGTCGAGGCGCTGCGGCGCGCAGGCGATGCCGCGCGCGGCGCCACGCTCTACGTGACGCTCGAACCCTGCTCGCATTTCGGCCGCTCGCCGCCCTGTGCGGACGCCGTGGTGGCGGCCGGGCTCGCCCGCGTCGTCTCGGCGATCGAGGATCCCAATCCGGAAGTCGCGGGGCAGGGGCACGCCAAGCTGCGCGCCGCCGGCATCGCCGTCGATGTCGGGCTGTGCGCGGCGGAGGCCGCGCGCGACCATGCCGGACACTTCCGCCGCATCCGCGACAAGCGCCCGCATGTGATCCTCAAGCTCGCGGTGTCCGTCGACGACAAGATCGCCGCCAGCGGCCACAAGCCGGTCGCGATATCAGGCGAGGCCGCGCGGACCCGGGTGCATCTGCTGCGCGCGCAGAGCGATGCGATCCTGGTCGGCATCGGCACGGTCAAGGCCGACGATCCGCTCTTGACCTGCCGGTTGCCGGGGATGGCGGCGTGCTCGCCAGTGCGCCTGGTGCTGGACCGCGCGCTGCGGATCTCGGGCGACAGCCGCCTGGTGCATTCGGCGCGCGAGACGCCGCTCTGGGTGCTGACATCCGACATGGCGGAGGCGCCTGCCGCGGTGAAGCTCGGCGCCGCCGGCGCGCAGGTGATCCGCGTCGCCGCCAGCGCGCCTGAAGGGCTCGATCTGCCGTCCGTTCTGCATGCGCTGGCGGAGAAGGGGATATCGCGGCTGCTGGTCGAGGGCGGATCGCGCGTGGCAAATTCTTTCGTGGCAGCGGGCTTGGTCGATGAAATCTGGCTGTTGCGCGGACCTGATGCGATCGGTGCCGACGGCGTTCCCGCGCTGGACGCAATGCCGCTCGACGCAATCACGCAGTCGCCCGCCTTCCGGCTTCGTGCTAGCGAAACCCTCGGCAAAGACAGTCTCATGATCTACGAGCGCGCGTAATGTTTACCGGAATTGTCACCGATATCGGTGAGATCACCAGCCTGAAGCAGGTCGCGCAGGGGCAACTGCACCGGATGCGGATTGCCTGCGACTACGATCAGACCACGATCGCCGACGGCGCCTCGATCGCCTGCAACGGCGTCTGCCTCACCGTCGTCGCCTCCGGCACCGCCGACGGCAAGACCTGGTTCGATGTCGATGCGGCGGCCGAGACGCTCGGCATGACCACCGCCAAGCACTGGGCGCAGGGCGGCCGGCTCAATCTCGAGCGCGCGCTCAAGATCGGCGACGAACTCGGCGGTCACATCGTGGCCGGGCATGCCGATGGCATCGCCACCATCGTCAAGCGCGACGACCTGCCCGACATGGCGCGCTTCGAGCTGCGAACCAGCCGCGAACTGGCGCGTTTCATCGCGGCGAAGGGTTCGATCACGCTGGACGGCGTGTCGCTGACCGTGAATACGGTCGACGACGTGACATTTTCGGTGCTGATCATCCCCCACACGCTTGCTGTCACGACCCTGAGCGGCTGGAAGGCCGGCAGCGAGGTCAATATCGAGGTCGATCTGATGGCCCGCTACGCGGCGCGGCTGTCGGAGATGAAATAGCTTCGGCCCGCGCATTGCGGCCGAGGCAGGCATCCTTATCTGCCTATTCGCTTCGGGGCGATTTCCAGTCCCGGGGCCTATGCATTGCAGGCGAACCCGGCCTGAAAAATCGGGCTGATCGCGGTGACATCCGGGCCAGTATTGCCCTTGGCTTTAGCCCCTGCTGCGCCTAAAACGCTGCACAACTCCTCCCAAGTTCCGATTGGTATTGCAATGGCTGACGCGCGGCGCGCACCCCTGAAGGACCAGACCGACATTACCGGCGCACGCGTGCTGATCGTCGAGGCGCGGTTTTATGACGACATCCAGGATGCGCTGCTGGAAGGCGCGCTTGCCGAGATCAAGGCCGCAGGCGCCAGCCATGACGTGATCACGGTGCCGGGCGCGCTGGAGATTCCGGCGGCGATCGCGATCGCGATCGATGCGGCTGAAGCGAACGGCAAGCCCTATGACGCGGCGATCGCGCTCGGCTGCGTGGTGCGCGGCGACACCATCCATTTCGAAATCGTCTCGCAGGAGTCCTCACGCGGATTGATGGATTTGGCCGTCAGCCGGAAATTCCCGCTCGGCAACGGCATCCTCACCGTCAACACCGAGGCGCAGGCCTGGGCGCGGGCGCGTGCCGGCGAACTGAACAAGGGCGGCGACGCGGCGCGTGCGGCGCTGGCGATGCTGCGGATCAAACGCCGCCTGGCAAAGGCCTGACCATGGCTGACAACAAGAAGCCCGCGAAAGCTCCCGACAGAAAAGCCAACCGCCGCGGTGCGGCACGGCTCGCGGCGGTGCAGGCTCTCTACCAGATGGACATTGGCGGCGCCGGTATCAACGACATCTTCGCCGAGTTCGAGAGCCACTGGCTCGGCAACGAGGTCGAGGGCGAGAAATACCTGCCGGCGGAAGCCGCGTTTTTCCGCGACGTGGTCTCCGGCGTGGTGCGCGACCAGGCCAGGCTCGATCCGCTGATCGACGAGGCGCTGTCGAAGGGCTGGCCGCTGAAGCGGATCGACGCCATCCTGCGCGCGGTGCTGCGGGCAGGATCCTACGAGCTCGAGCATCGCAAGGACGTGCCGGGCCGGGTGGTGGTCTCCGAATATGTCGACGTCGCGCACGCCTTCGTCGAGAAGGACGAGACCGGCATGGTCAACGCCGTGCTCGACCAGATCGCGCGCCAGTTCCGCGGCGACGAGTTTGTGCGGAGCTGAGTGGAGACATATGATCGCTTGACCGTCACCCTGAGGAGGCCGCGCAGCGGCCGTCTCGAAGGGCGGCGGCCCGGCTGGGGCCGTGCATCCTTCGAGGCTCGCTCCGCTCGCACCTCAGGATGACGGGGCTGCTATCGTGACGCAGAGCGACAAACCGATATCCGGCGAAGACTCCCTGATCGCGCGCTATTTCAAGCCGCTCGCGACTGATCCGGGTGCGTTCGGGCTCGACGATGACGCCGCCGCGCTGAGGGCTGATGGCGAGGACATCGTGGTCACCACGGACGCCATCGTCGAGGGCGTGCACTTCCTTCTCGATGATCCGCCCGATACGCTGGCGCGCAAGGCGCTGCGGGTGAACCTCTCCGACATCGCCGCCAAGGGCGCGGTGCCGGCGGGCTTCGTGCTGACGCTGGCGCTGCGCGGCGCCGAGGAGGCCTGGCTGAAGCCGTTTGCCCGGGCGCTCGGCGAGGACGCCGCGCATTTCGGCTGCCCGCTGCTCGGTGGCGACACGGTCTCGACACCGGGGCCGCTGATGATCTCGATCACCGCGTTCGGCCGGGTGCCGCGGGGCACGATGGTGCATCGCGCGGGGGCACAGGCGGGCGACCGCGTGTTCGTCACCGGCACGATCGGAGACGCCGCGCTCGGCCTCGATGTGCTCCGGGGTGGCCCGGTCGCCGCGGCTCTGGCGGACGATGTCGTCGGGCGGGATTTTCTTGCCGCCCGTTACCGCGTTCCGCAGCCGCGCAACGCGTTGGCCAAGGCCGTCCGCACCCACGCCAGCGCCGCGATGGATGTGTCCGATGGCCTTGCCGGCGATCTGGCCAAGCTTTGCGCAGCCAGTGGTGTGGCGGCCGTGATCAATGTGCCGAGTGTCCCGTTGTCGTCTGCAGCCGCAGGGCTGCTCGCGCGCAAGGCGATTGATATCGAGACCTTGGTGGCCGGCGGTGATGATTACGAGCTCTTGTGCGCGGTCCCGAGCGATCATGTCGACGCGTTTCTGCGCGACGCACGGCAGGCCAGGGTCGCGGTAACCGCAATCGGCGGCCTGATCGCAGGCTTGTCGCCACCAAGCTTCCTTGACGGGCAGGGTCGGGAACTGAAGTTGAAGCGGCTGTCCTACAGCCATTTCTAGAGCGTTTCCGAGCGGAGTGGGCACAGGAAAACGCGTCGGAACGGAAGCAGCGCTAGACTTCCCGCGCCTGATGGCGCCGATTCTCCTTCTAAATAGCTGCCGATATCGGCGTTTTCGGCCACAGGTGGCGTTGCACACCGGTAACGATTTTGGCAAGGTCGCGCCCGATTTGAGGCAATCCGTTTTTGGGGAGGATTGTCCTCGCAAAATAAGCGCCTGCCGCCCCCTAGCGGCACAAGAAGGCGCGGGGGTTACATCAAGGATCTGAGGCAACATGACAGCTTTATGGTTGATTGTGCTCTGCGGGGCGCTTTCCATCGTCTACGCGATCTGGGCGACGCAGTCGGTCTTGAACGCGGATGCGGGCAATGCCCGCATGCAGGAAATCGCGGCCGCGGTGCGCGAGGGCGCACAGGCCTATCTGCGGCGGCAGTACACTACGATCGGCATGGTCGGTATCGTGATCTTCGTGGTGCTGGCCTACTTCCTGGGCCTGCTCGTGGCGATCGGCTTTGCGGTCGGCGCCATCTTGTCGGGGGCTGCCGGCTTCATCGGCATGAACGTCTCGGTGCGCGCCAACGTCCGCACCGCGCAGGCGGCAACCACCTCGCTCGCCGGCGGCCTCGAGCTCGCCTTCAAGGCGGGCGCGATCACCGGCATGCTGGTTGCCGGTCTCGCGCTGCTCGGCGTCACCATCTACTTCATGGTGCTGGTCAAGTTCATGGGTCTGGAAGCGGGCAGCCGCACCGTGGTCGACGCCATGGTGGCGCTCGGCTTCGGCGCCTCGCTGATCTCGATCTTCGCCCGTCTCGGCGGCGGCATCTTCACCAAGGGTGCGGACGTCGGCGGCGACCTCGTTGGCAAGGTCGAGGCCGGCATCCCCGAGGACGATCCGCGTAACCCGGCCACCATCGCCGACAACGTCGGCGACAACGTCGGCGACTGCGCCGGCATGGCGGCGGACCTGTTCGAGACCTATGCGGTGACCGCGGTCGCCACCATGGTGCTCGCGGCGATCTTCTTCGCCAAGACGCCGATCCTGGTGAACATGATGACGCTGCCGCTCGCGATCGGCGGTATCTGCATCATCACCTCGATCATCGGCACCTTCTTCGTCAAGCTCGGTGCCAGCCAGTCCATCATGGGCGCCCTCTACAAGGGCCTGATCGCCACCGGCATCCTGTCGCTGGTCGGCGTCGCGCTCGTGATCAATTGGCTGGTCGGCTTCGGCAAGCTCGACGGCGTCGACTATACCGGCATGGCGCTGTTCTGGTGCGGCGTGGTCGGTCTCGTCGTCACCGGCCTGATCATCTGGATCACCGAATACTACACCGGCACCGACTACCGCCCGGTGAAGTCGATCGCCTCAGCCTCGGTCACCGGTCACGGCACCAACGTGATCCAGGGTCTCGCGGTCTCGATGGAAGCGACCGCGCTGCCCGCGATCGTGATCATCGCCGGCATCCTGGTCACCTACAGCCTGGCCGGCCTGTTCGGCATCGCGATTGCGACCGCCACCATGCTGGCGCTGGCCGGCATGATCGTCGCGCTCGACGCGTTCGGGCCGGTCACCGACAACGCCGGCGGCATTGCCGAGATGGCCGGGCTGCCCAAGGAAGTGCGCAAGTCGACCGACGCGCTCGACGCGGTCGGCAATACCACCAAGGCGGTGACCAAGGGCTACGCGATCGGCTCCGCCGGTCTCGGCGCGCTGGTGCTGTTTGCGGCCTATAACCAGGACCTCAAATTCTTCATCAGCGACGCCAACGCCCATGCCTACTTCAAGGGCGTCAACCCGGACTTCTCCCTGAACAATCCTTACGTCGTGGTCGGCCTGCTGTTCGGCGGCCTGCTGCCGTATCTGTTCGGTGCGATGGGCATGACCGCAGTCGGTCGCGCCGCCGGTGCGATCGTCGAGGAGGTGCGCCGTCAGTTCCGCGAGAAGCCCGGCATCATGCAGGGCACCGACAAGCCCGACTACGGCAAGGCGGTCGACCTGCTGACCCGGGCGGCGATCAAGGAGATGATCATCCCGTCGCTGCTGCCGGTGCTGTCGCCGATCGTGGTCTACTTCCTGATCTACGCGATCGCGGGCGGTGGCGCAGCCGGCAAGTCGGCGGCTTTCTCCGCGGTCGGCGCCATGCTGCTCGGTGTCATCGTCACCGGTCTGTTCGTCGCGATCTCGATGACCTCGGGCGGCGGTGCATGGGACAACGCCAAGAAGTACATCGAGGACGGCCACTATGGCGGCAAGGGCTCTGACGCCCACAAGTCCGCGGTGACCGGCGATACCGTCGGCGATCCCTACAAGGACACGGCGGGCCCGGCGGTGAACCCGATGATCAAGATCACCAACATCGTGGCGCTGCTGCTGCTGGCTATCCTGGCGCACTGAGCGGCGCGACACGACTGAAGCGCAAAATCCCGCGGTGCGAGCCGCGGGATTTTTATTTCTGCATGGGCTTGGTTCGGCGTGCTTGCCGAACTGATCGACTTTCCGCCAACGATATCCGCCGAGAACCAGACGCGAACAACACGGAGATCAATCGATGTCGCTCTCATCCGCACGGAACTACGCGCTCCGCGCTTCCAAGTCACAGGATCAGAAGGAGGCCATCGAACTGCTCTCGAAGGCGATCATGGAACTGGCGATGTCGATTGAAGCAACCGACGCCAAGGTCAAGAAGATCAACAAGTCGTCGTAGCCGCACCGAGCTGCGGACTGGGACAGAATCGTAGGGTGGATTAGCGAAGCGTAATCCACCGACAGGTCTAACCGCGGCGGCGGATTACGCCTTCTGCCTTCGCTCGTTGAGCTACGGCGGACGCGGTCGGCCGATCCGCCTTACAGCTCAGCAGTCGTCATCCCCGCGCAAAGGCTTCGCCTTTGTCGCTGGAGGTGCGAGCGGAGCGAGCCTCGAAGGATGAGAGGCGGTGCATGCGGCCATCCTTCGAGACGCCGCGCAAGCGCGCGGCTCCTCAGAGTCTGACTCAAAATAAGTCTTTGAAAACCAAGGGACGCGGTGCCGGGCTCTTAGGAGGTAATAGATTCCTCCCGATCGGAATCCTCTACGAATTAAGCGCTTTCGCAACAGCGATCCGAGGTTTCTGTTCCGATGATGCCCGCCGCAAGATGTAGAAATGACTCGATTTCATTTTCGGTCAGGCTCTCAGGATGACGCGAAGCGCGCGGCGCGAGCTTTGTTCGGAGGCTATTTCACCTCCATCTGCAAGCCTTCCTTCTCGATGATCGCGGCAAATTTCTTCGTCTCGGCATCGACAAAGTCTGAGAATTGCTGGGGCGTGCCGTAGTCGGCGCGCGCGCCCATGCCGGCGATGTTCTTCTTGACGTCGTCGCGCTCCAGCAGCGCCTTGACCTGGCGGTTCAGCTCGTCGAGCACCGGGGCAGTCGCGGTCTTCGGCAGGAACACGCCAAACCAGGACGAGACGTCGAACTTTGCCAGTTCCGGCGCGCCCTCGCGCATCGTCGGCAGGTTCGGTGCGGAATCGCTGCGCTCCGGCGTGGTGACACAGAGGCCGTTGAGCTTGCCGTCCTGCACCTGCGGCAGCGACGGATAGAGATTGTCGAACAGGATCTGGATGTCGCCGGCGAGCCCCGCCTGCAATGCGGGACCGGCGCCGCGGAACGGCACGTGCGTCATCTTCAGCCCGGTGAGTTGCAGGAACCAGGCGCCGGTGAGGTGAGGGCTCTGTCCGGTGCCGGACGAGCCGTAGGTAAGCTTGTCGGGGTTCTGCTTCAGGAAGGCGATCAATTCGGGGATCGATTTGAGGCCGGTCGACGGATGCGCCGACACGATGTTCGGGATCCGGATCATGTTGGAGACCGGCTGCAACTGGTCGGCCTTGTAGGTCAGGTTGCGGAAGATGCTGTAGGCGATCGCGTTGGGGCCGGGATTGCCGATCAGGATGGTGTGGCCGTCGCCCTTGGCGCGCGCGACCTCGGATGTGCCGATGGTGCCGCCGGCGCCGGAGCGATTCTCCACCACCACCGACTGGCCCCAGAGCGGCTGCAAATGCGCCGCGAGCAGCCGCCCCATCACGTCGGTCGAGCCGCCCGCCGCCGCCGGCACGATGATGCGGACGGTCTCGGTCGGCCGCCAGTCGCCGGCGCCGAGGCTTGTGCGCGGCAGGATCGACGCGGCCGTCATTGCTGCTGTGCCCGACAATACCGTACGACGGGAAAATCTCTTGGCTCTCATGCGCTTACCCCCTGCTCAGGCTTTTGTTTGCGAGCAAACTAGGGGACCGCTTGCCCCTCGGGCAAGCGACAACTTGGCGCAGCGGCTTAAGCTCTGGACTCCGGTTTGACGCGTTTCTTCACGCGAACCGGAGTCCACTTCGCTCTAGTTGAAGCTCAGCAGCTTGAAGAGCGGTGTCAGGTAGGACATTTCCTGGCCCGACGTCGGCGTGGACCGGCTGACGAAGTCGAAGATCTTGCCGTCCTTCAGGCCGTAATTGGCGAGCCGGCGCACTTGCCGGTTCTTGTCGAAATAGACCGCGATCACGCGCTGGTCGATCACCCGCTGATTCATGAAGGCGACCGGGCGAGAGGTCCGCTGCGAGATGTAATAAAACACCTCGCCGTCCAGCGTTGCGACCGTCGAGGGCGTGCCGAGGACGATGAGCACCTGGTCCTGGCTCGCGCCGATCGGGATTTGCTCGAGCGCCCCTTCCGGCAGGATGTAGCCCTTCTGGAATTGTTCGCCGGCGCAGCCGCCGAGTGCGGCGCAGACGAGGCCAATCGCCGCGACGGCGCGGAGACGCGAAAAGAACCCGCGCGCGGAAGCGGCGCGAGACTGTCGTGAAAGAGTGTGGTTCATCGGCGGAACTGATCCGTCCCCTTGCATCGGCCGAGGCATTGACGTACCGGGCAGCTCAATGGATTGCAATCATGCCGAGCTCCAATGGGCGACCTCTCAACAGGCGACCCTTTGGGGACCGGCAGCCGGAACCCGTCATGCTTTGGCCGTTCAATCACTTCAGAAGACCCCGGGTGCCCGCGCGCAGCACCATTGAGACCATCTATGGCATGATCGTGACGCAGGCGCGAGAACCGTTGTTTTACCGTGACTTGGGCGTTCCGGACACGGTTAACGGCCGTTTTGACCTGCTTCTGATGCATCTGTGGCTGGTGCTGCGGCGCCTCAAATCCGTCGAGGGCGGCGTGGGGCTGTCCCAGGCCCTGTTCGATCATTTCTGCATCGATATGGACGACAATCTGCGCGAAATGGGCGTCGGCGACCTCACGGTGCCGAAGCGCATGCAGGCCTTCGGCGAGGCCTTCTACGGCCGCACCGCGGCCTATGATCTGGCGCTGACCGACAGCGAGGCGGCTTTGGCCGAGTCGTTCTGCAAGAACATCCTCAACGGTCAGAATTTCGACAAGGCCCGCGAGCTCGCCGCCTACGCCCGGGAGGCGATCGAAGAGCTGGCGCGCGCCGATCTCGCGGCGTTGGCCAAGGGCGCGTGGCGCTTTCCGGTACCACAGGCTGCGGGGACGGCGGCATGAGCGGCGGCACCACAGGGCAGCCCGATGCACGGCGCGACCGCGACCCCTGGCGGGTCCTCGTCAATGTCGCGCAGATACCGGAGACCGGCCTGCATCGCGAGATCGCGGCCGACGAGCCGGTGCGCAAGGCGATGGCCGAAGTTGCCGAGTTGCGGGAGGTCGTCTCCGCGCATGCAGAGTTCGACCTGCAGCCCAAGCGCGACGGCAGCTACCACGTCACCGGCAGAGTTAAGGCCAGGGTCGGGCAGACCTGCGTGGTGACGCTCGATCCGATCGAGAACGAGGTCGATGAGCCGATCGATGTGGTGTTCGCGCCGCCCGCGCAGATTCCGCAAATGGCCGACCTGGTCGACGACGCCGACGACAGCGATGAGGAAACGCCGGACCCGCCGGAGCCGATCGTCGGCGGCTTCATCGACATCGGCCGGCTCGCCACCGATGCGCTGTTTCTCGGCATAGACCCGTATCCGCGCAAGGTGGATGCGGTCTTTGAACAGAAGGTTGATGTGCCTGACCCGGAAAATCATCCTTTCGCGGCCCTGAAGGCGCTGAAGGAAAAGCCGGACGGCAAGAAGCCCAAGGGGAATTGAGGGTAGCCGGCGCCACATTTGCGGGGATGGCTTGCCTGCAAGCTTGCGCGAGCGGTGTTCCCAGTTACTTCAAATAAGCGTCACAATACATTGAAATACAATGCATTTCTGGTATGCTTTGATGTGTTGCGTGACGGTTCGGCAGCTGCCTCATTTGCGGTCAAGAGGTTGTGTCGGATCGAGGACACGCTATTGTCGCGGCCCGGCCGGGACGCGAGTTGGTGTTTCGCCGCGCGCCGTTGACGGCGGTGACTTCAAGCTCGCGGTCTTCGTCTGAAGGCTGCGGGAAAGCAGGCTTCCGGGACGTTCATGCCTCAAAAGGTTCGAATAGCGCTTGACGCCATGGGGGGCGATGTCGGCGCTTCCGTCGTCATTCCCGGCGCCGCAATCTCGTTAAGCCGTCATCCCGACAGCGAATTCCTGCTGGTCGGGGACCGGGCCCAGATCGAGCCGGAGCTCGCCAAGCATCCGGCGCTGAAGGCGGTATCGAAAGTGATCCATACCGACGTCGCCGTGAAGAACGATGAGAAGCCGAGCCAGGCACTGCGGCGGACCCGCAGGGCGTCCTCGATGTGGCTCGCGATCGACGCCGTCAAGCATGGCCAGGCCGACGTCGCGGTCTCCGCCGGCAACAGCGGCGCGCTGATGGCGATGGGCAGCCTCAATCTGCGGACGCTGCCCGGTGTCGACCGCCCGGCGCTTGCGGCGGTGTGGCCGACGCTGCGCGGCGACTCTGTCGTGCTGGACCTCGGCGCCACGATCGGCGGCGACGCCCGCCATCTGGCGACGCTGGCGGTGATGGGCAGCGCCATGGCGAGCGTGCTGTTCAACCTCGAACGGCCGACCGTCGGCCTGCTCAATATCGGATCCGAGGAGATCAAGGGGCATGGGGAAATCCGCGAGGCGGCCGAGATGTTGCGCGCGATGAACTCGACCCAGTTCAACTATATCGGCTTCGTCGAGGGCGACGCGATCGGCAAGGGCCTCGCCGACGTCATCGTGTCGGAAGGTTTCAGCGGCAACATCGCGCTCAAGGCCGCCGAGGGAACCGCGCGCCAGATGTTCACGCTGCTGCGCGAGGCCATGTCATCGAGCTGGCTGGCGCGGATCGGCTATGTGCTGGCCCGCGGCGCGTTCCAGAAGCTGCGCGACAAGCTCGATCCCAACAAGTCGAATGGCGGCCTGCTGCTCGGCCTGAAGGGCGTGGTGGTCAAGAGCCATGGCGGCACCAACGCGGAAGGCTTTGCCTATGCGGTGGATGTTGGCTATGAGATGGCCCACTTCGATCTCCTCACCAAGATCAATCAGATGCTTAATCGCGACGGCAGCGCCTTGGTGCAGGCGCAGACCGCGCAGGAGGCTGTCTCGTGACTGCTATACGTTCGGTAGTGCTCGGCTGCGGCTCATATTTGCCGGAGCGGGTTTTGACCAATGCCGAACTGGCCAGCCGGATCGACACGTCGGATGACTGGATCGTGCAGCGCACCGGCATCAGCGAGCGCCACATCGCGGCCGACGACGAATTCACCTCGCATCTGGCGATCAAGGCGGCGCAGGCCGCGCTCGCCCATGCGCAAGTCGAT
Organism: Bradyrhizobium sp. UFLA06-06; assembly: GCF_054820065.1. Classification (NCBI taxonomy): domain Bacteria; kingdom Pseudomonadati; phylum Pseudomonadota; class Alphaproteobacteria; order Hyphomicrobiales; family Nitrobacteraceae; genus Bradyrhizobium; species Bradyrhizobium sp. UFLA06-06. The sequence goes on along the minus strand of NZ_JADFUD010000005.1, from coordinate 203,790 downwards.
GCGCAGTCGATCGACCTGATCGTGCTCGCGACCTCGACGCCCGACAACACCTTTCCCGCCACCGCGGTCGCCGTCCAGCACGGGCTCGGCATCAACCATGGCGTCGCGTTCGACCTGCAGGCGGTCTGTTCCGGCTTCGTCTTCGCGCTGGCCACCGCCGATAATTTCCTGCGCGCCGGCACCCACAAGCGGGCGCTGGTGATCGGTGCCGAAACCTTCTCGCGCATCCTCGACTGGAACGACCGCGGCACCTGCGTGCTGTTCGGCGACGGCGCCGGCGCGGTCGTCCTGGAGGCGCAGCAGCATTCCGGCACCACCAGCGACCGCGGCGTGTTGACGACGCATCTGCGCTCCGACGGCCGCCACAAGGCCAAGCTGTTCGTCGATGGCGGGCCCGGCTCGACCCGGACGGTCGGGCATCTCCGGATGGAGGGCCGCGAGGTGTTCAAGCACGCCGTCGGCATGATCACCGACGTGATCGTCGACGCCTTCAACGCCACCGGCTTCACCGCCGAGGACATCACCTGGTTCATTCCGCACCAGGCCAACAAGCGAATCATCGATGCGTCGGCGCACAAGCTTCATATTGCGCCGCAGAAGGTGGTCTTGACGGTCGACAAGCACGGCAACACGTCGGCGGCCTCGATCCCGCTCGCGCTGTCGGTCGCCGTGAAGGACGGGCGCGTCAAGAAGGGCGATCTGGTGCTGTTCGAGGCGATGGGCGGCGGCTTCACCTGGGGCTCGGCGCTCGTGCGCTGGTAGCGCATCGCCAAAGAGTATCGACAGGTTGCTGGTATCTTTCTGCACCCGGATGCTTGTCGCTGTTGACCATTGCGCGCTAAGCTTTTAATTTCAGTCAAGAAATTGTTCGCCGAGAGTGCGGGGCAGGCGATGACCACGGGAACCGGAAAAACAGTTACGCGCGTCGATTTGTGTGAGGCGGTCTACCAAAAGGTGGGTCTGTCGCGCACGGAATCGTCGGCATTTGTCGAGTTGGTGCTGAAGGAGATCACCGATTGCCTGGAAAAGGGCGAGACGGTGAAGCTGTCCTCATTCGGCTCCTTCATGGTGCGCAAGAAGGGCCAGCGTATCGGCCGTAATCCGAAGACCGGCACCGAGGTGCCGATCTCGCCGCGGCGGGTGATGGTGTTCAAGCCGTCGGCGATCCTGAAGCAGCGGATCAATGGCCATGTCGTCACCAATGGCGACGGCAGCAAGGCCGACTAGAGCGTTTTCAAGCGAAGTGGATACCCGGTTCGCGTGAAGAAAACGCGGCAAAACTAGAATCCGGAGCCCCGTTCCGATTCAATCGGAACGGAAAAGGCGCCAGGCATTGAAGCCAGAGGAGCGGGCATTTGGACAAGGCGCCGGATGCGTTCCGTACTATCAGCGAGGTCGCTGATGAACTCGATATTCCCCAGCATGTGCTGAGATTCTGGGAAACGCGCTTCGCGCAGATCAAGCCGATGAAGCGCAGCGGCGGACGCCGCTATTATCGCCCCGACGACGTCGATCTGCTCAAGGGCATCCGCCGGCTGCTGTACGGCGAGGGCTACACCATCCGCGGCGTGCAGCGGATCCTGAAGGAGCACGGCATCAAGTCGGTGCAGGGCATCGCCGACCAGACCGCGGCGGTCTCGTTCGGCGCGGTCGAGGAAGCCGTCGGCAACAGCATGGCCGAGCCCGACGACCTCGAGAGCAGCGACGGCCTCGATTTCGACGGCGAGGAGGGCGACGGCGACGAGAAGGGAATCGACTACCGATTCGTCGATCCCGACGAGGATCCGATCCTGTCGACCTACAAGGCGCACGCCCAGCCGGGCAAGGCGCCCGCCGTGGCGCCGCCGGTGCGTCCCTCCGTCCCGTCAGTCGATCGGGAGCGACTCGAGCGCGTGCTGCAGGAGCTGGTCGCCTGCCGGCAGATGATCGACGCTGCGATGAAGGACGGCTGAGGCAACGACGCCTGCCAAGGGAACCGGCCTCGGAATACAGTCTTTGAGAGCCTGCCCCGCCTTGCGCGAACGCAGGATCGCAGCTAATGGAACGGCATCGGAGCGTGGCGCAGCCCGGTTAGCGCACTAGTCTGGGAGACTAGGGGTCGGAGGTTCAAATCCTCTCGCTCCGACCAATACTTAGCCGGATTTCAGGGCGTCCGGATTTCAGTCAGGGTAACGGATCGGGTATCGCGCGCAGCGATGCGAACGGCCGGTAGATATTTTCCAGTTTCTGGAAGATTGACTCCACCGCATTTCTTCCATACATTGGAAAATACCGGGGGAGGTTTGCACCGGCAAAAATCAAACGAACGAAACAGAATCAAAATTCAGAATGGCTGAGAAGGCGAAAAATGGACACCCTCAAGCAGACGGAGCAGGTCGTAATGCTCGCAATCTTGCGTAAGCAGCCCGACGCGTATGGCGTCTCCATCTTCGAGGAACTCGAAAAGCGTCAAAACAAAGTTCCGATGGCGACGATCTATGCGACTTTGGAAACCCTCGAAAAGAAGGGGTTCGTTAAAAGCAAACAAGGCCAGGCAACTGCAGAACGCGGCGGCCGGGCGAAGATGTTCTTCGAGATAACCGGCAAGGGGCAAATGGCCCTGAACGCTTCACTCTCTGCACTCGACCGGTTGCGTGCAGGGACCAAATTGGCAGGAGCCATGGCGTGACTGAGACGAGCGGGGACAACGACAAACAGGCCAATTCGGAAGAAAACCTGGAACACGTGAGGTATTTCCAGGATGCCTACGAACTGACCTTATCAAAGGTGGCTCTGGGTAACCTCTTTCTTCAAAGAGAGATAGAAGTGGCGAAGCTGGAACACGCGGCGTTTGCTGCGGTCCTCAAAGCCGCTCGCAAGAAAATAGAAAACGTCGAAGTGCATGCCGCACCGCCTCCTAAGCGCTCATCGCCGCCCGTGACGGCAGCGTTCCTGCTGGCATTCATCGCACCCAAGGATTCAGCGCAAGCACTGCTCGGTGATCTTGAGGAAATGTTCCAAAAGAACGCCGAGCGCTTCGGCGATAAGCAGGCGACGCGAATGTATTGGTTTGAGGTCGCGCGTTCGATAGGGCCGATAGCGTGGCAGTGGGTAAAGAAGATGGGGTTTATCACGTTTCTGGTTGACTACTTGCGCACGAAGTTCGGCTTCTAGCCTTTAGCGTCATTTTTTAGTCTGGGAGACTAGGGGTCGGAGGTTCAAATCCTCTCGCTCCGACTATTTTTCGGAACGTTCGGCGGCGTTCCTTGCGGCCGATGTGGCCGCGACTTCAGGCCTCGGCCTCCATCGCAACAATCAGGCAGGCCTTTTCCAGGCGGTTGGTGAGCATCGAAAGCTTGGCCGTGAACTCGGCCAGCTCAGGCTCGCTGAACTCCTCGAAGACGGTTTTCTTGAACGCCTTGTGCTGTTCGGCGAGGCCCGCGAGATGCTTCTTGGTCTTGTCGGTCAGCGACAGCCGGACCACGCGCGCATCGGCCGGGGAGGGCGCGCGCCGCAGCAACTCCTTCTGCTCGAGCAGCTTGGACTGCGTGGTCACGAACGACGGATCGACGTGCAGCAGCTTCGACACCACGTTGATCGGCACGCCGTCATCCTTGTCGAGATCCGAGATCGCGATGAGAATCATCCATTGCGGACCGCTGACGCCAAGCGACCTGCCCCAGAACTGACGGACGCGCTCCAGATGCGAGTTGATGGCGGAAATCTCGAGCGTGAACCGCTTGATGATGTCGAGATGTTCGATGGCGCGCTGGCGCGTCGTATCCTTCCTTGTCACTGACACAGCTTCCTCTTCCCTCGGGCGCCGACTCAGCTTTGTGCTGATTTATTTCTTGTTTTCTGCGCTGCAGTACGTTTTTTCTCGCAAGCCGCCAACGAACGCAAGTGAACGTAAAGTAATTATGATGGCCGTGTGACGGTTGGACTATTTGGGATGTGACAAGTTTTCTCAGGTAAGCAAAGGGCTTACAGGCAGCGTTGCCGGCGAGACACAGTGTGGCCTCATTCGTATTCCTGACTTTATAAACTATTTTGATTGGCGAACTGGCCAATGCATATTGAACCCGGCGGTAGGGGAATCTCGATCGTCCCGTTGCGGTGATCGTTCAAGTCCGTCGCACACCACAGATTGATCTGAGGGTGCGGGGTTTGGGGAAAACGGTCTTGGACAATGCGGGAGGATCACGGGGCGCTCGCGGCCTCGGACTCTCCGCATATGAGCAACTTGGAGGTTTAATATGAATTTGAAGAGCCTTATCCTGGGCTCGACGGCTGCGCTGGTCGCGGTCGGCGGGGCACAGGCGGCCGATCTTCCCGTCAAGGCCAAAGCGGTCGAGTACGTGAAGGTTTGCTCGCTTTACGGTCCGGGCTTCTACTACATCCCCGGCACCGACACCTGCATCAAGCTGGGCGGCTATGTGCGTGCTGACGTCGTGGTGAACGGCAACAGCGTGTACGGCGCGAACTACAACGGCGCCAGCGGTGCCAACAACCGTTTCACGAACGGCTACACCTGGCGTTCGCGTGAAGACTTCAACATCGATACGCGCACCGCGACCGAATACGGCGTGGTCCGCACCTATTTCGATGCGGTGTTCACCTGGACGTCCGACACCTACGCCGGCCAGGGCAACGGCTCGACCGTGTACTCGGCGATCGGCTCGTCTTCTGCGCCGAACAACGCAGGTTCGGGCAACGTGGCTGCCGGCACGGTCGGCGTCTACTATGCCTTCATCCAGTTCGCCGGCTTCACGATGGGTAAGGCGGTTTCGCAGTTCGCTGCCCCCTGGAACGGTTATCCGGGCAACAACTACGACGCGCTCGTCGGTGGCGTGAACACCACCAACGGCATCAACCAGTTCACCTACACCGCGCAGTTCGGCAACGGCGTGTCGCTCGCTCTGTCGGCGCAGGACCAGGTTGCCTACATGCAGGCTGGCGTGAACAACCTCGGTGTCGGTGGTGCTTACGGCTCCAGCGACTACGCCGGCACGATCGCTCCGGACTTCGTCGCTTCGCTCAAGGTCGACCAGGCTTGGGGTATCTTCCAGGCGTCGGTCGCCGCGCATGACAACCACGCTGCCTACTACGGCGGCACCGAGTTGACCGGTCATCCCGACGACAAGTGGGGTTGGGCTGGTGCGTTGGCCCTGTCGATCAAGAACATCCCGACCGGACCCGGCGACACCATCAACATCCAGGGCGTCTACACCGACGGTGCGACCCGTTACAACATCCAGGAACTGGCCAGCCAGGCCAGCTCGATCGCCATCTTCGGCGGTTCGAGCCTGCCGGGCGTCTATGGCAGCGTTGGCTTCGGAACGGCACCCGACACGGTGTTCGGCCCCGGCGGTCAGCAGCAGTCCATCAAGACCTGGGGTATGCGCGGTGCGTACACCCACAACTGGGATCCCTACTGGAACACCAGCTTGTACGGTGCGTTCGCCGCTGTCTCGTACAACGACGCGGCTAAGTCGCTCATCTGCGGCGTTGGTGGCGTCGGTGGTTCGTTCCGTGCCGCATTCGCTGGCGGCGCTGGCGTGACCGCCTGCAACCCCGACTACAACATCGCGCAGATCGGCGTGATCACCCGTTGGACCCCGGTCAAGAACCTGACCTTCTCGGCCGACGTGACCTACTCGCACCTCGATCAGAAGTATGCGGGCATCATCACCACGTCGTCGACTGCTATCGGCAAGCCGACCGCGACCTACGAGCTGAAGGATCAGGACACTGTCCAGATGCTCTTCCGCGCTCAGCGCAACTGGTAATTCCGGTTGATCTGATCACGATCCAACAGAACCCCGGCAGGCAACTGCCGGGGTTTTTGTTTGCGGAAGATTCCGAGAAGAGCTGAGCTGCGTCATTTCGGTCCACGCGAACGACGAAGACGAGCCATGCGATTCATTAGCCGCAAACTTATTTACTTACCTGATCTACTAAACTATATACGCCACGGCCAACACATTGAATGTGGCTCTTAGCTAGCTGCTAAGCCTCCCAAACCTCCGGCAATGCCCTGCCGGAGGTTTTTGATTCAAGGGCCCCAGCCGGCGTCGACGACGGTGGCGTGCGCGGCCCGCGCAAGCTGCGGCTGGCGATCGGGTTGCCGTCGCCTCGCCGATTCGACGCCGTCAAGATTTGACGGAATCGATCCGCAGTGCATTCTCGCCATTCATGGGACGCTTCAAGAACAGCCGCCTGGCGCGCATGAGCAGCGGCCACTATTGCCTGATCCGGGATCTCGGTTTGGTGAAGGGCGGCAAGGGATTGCGGCACCATGAGGTGATCATCGATTTCTCGTGGCGCGGCCTGTTCAAGCTGGCCCTGAGCGCGGGTGCCGGCGTCCTGCGGCGGCGCGCATCCGTACGCATCGAGACAGCCGAATAGCGCGGGGCCGCGTCATGACGCGGCTTGGCCTGCGGCCAAGATGCGCGCGATCATCGCGTGGGGCTCACGCGCCTCGCAAACAAGTATTCGAATTCGGGCGACCTGATCCCAACATTGTCAGAGCTCCGGCTATGACGATCGCGCGCTGTGCCACGCCGCGCGCCGCGCTCTGCGCCGATTGCGATCAACGTGGTCCAGCTGCGCAGGTGCTGTCGTTCTGCTTCGCTGGAGTTACCTCGGCGGCAGCGGCCGCGGTGGAAATTCCGGCCGCGATCGCCATCAGCGTTGTCGCGACCAATCTGTTCAGGATGTGCACGATCATCGTCTCCGATTGTCGATGTCGGATTGTTCGCAACGCGGAATGATTTCGTTACGCGGCCGCTGCTTCAATTTGCTGTACGCGGCTCACTTGCGCGTGAGGAGGCGCCGTTGCTGGGCGACAATTCGGTGATGTAAGGTGCCGCAGCCAAGCGGTTGGGACTGCGATCCGCGCTCCGGCCGAAACAAAGAAGAACCAGGGCAAGAAAAATAAGGGAAGGAACGAATCTCACATGAAGGATTTTGCCGGAAAGATTGCCGTCATCACCGGTGGCGGCACGGGCATGGGGCGCGAGCTGGCACGGCAGCTCGTTGCCGAGGGCTGCAATGTCGCGATGTGCGACGTCTCGGCCGAGGCGATGGCCGAGACCAAGCGACTCTGCGAGGTCGAGAAGCTGCCGCAGGGCCTGCGCATCACGACCCACGTGGCCGACGTCTCGATCGAAGATCACTACAAGCGCTTCCGCGATGAGCTGATCGAGCAGCAGGCGACCGACAAGATCCACCTGCTGATCAACAATGCCGGCATCGGTGGCGGCGGCAGCCTGTTCTCCAACACGCGCGAGCAGTGGGAGCGCACCTTCAACATCTGCTGGGGCGGCGTCTATCTCGGTGTCCGCACCTTCCTGCCGCTGTTGGTGAAGGCCGACGAGGCGCACATCGTCAACACCTCGAGCGTCAACGGTTTCTGGGCTTCGGTCGGCATGGGCGTATCGCACACCGCCTACAGCGCGGCGAAATTTGCCGTGAAGGGATTCACCGAGGCGATGATCAACGATCTCCGCCTTAATGCGCCGCATGTGAAGTGCGCGGTCGTGATGCCCGGCCATATCGGCACCTCGATCGTGTCGAACTCGCGCAAGGTGCAGAACGGCTCCGACCAACTCAATGCCGACGAGCTCAAGCAGGCCCGTCAGCGTCTGCAAGGGCAGGGGATCGACGTCGCCAAGATGTCGGATGCCGACATCCAGCAGCTCGCGCTCGATCGCGCCCGCATCTTCCATGACGAAGCCCCGACCTCGGCCGCGGCCGCCGCCAAGATCATCCTCGACGGCGTGAAGGCCGAGCGCTGGCGCATTCTGGTCGGCGACGATGCGCATGTGCTCGACGAGCGCGTGCGCGAGTCGCCGGAACAGGCCTACACGCCGGAGTTCTACCAGAACATCGTAGCGGCAACCGGCTGGAAGGTCGGCTGATTGCAGAAGACCCGTCACCCCCGCGCAAAGGCTTTGCCTTTGTCGCTGGAGGTGGCCGCTCCTTCAGCGGCCCTCGAAGGGTCGACGGCCCGACTGCGGGGCCGTTCATCCTTCGAGGCTCGCTCCGCTCGCACCTCAGGATGACGGGATAAGCGCTTCCGTCTTGCGATCCAACTACCCGCGCATCGCGCGCTGGCGCGAGCCCGCCTGATAAGCGAGGCGGTAATGCCCCGAGCAATAGGGCATGCCGCCGAGCGGCGTGTTGCCGCAAAAGCAGAAATCGTCGGCGCCGGGCGTGCTGATCGGCCAGCGGCAGCGCTGCTCGCTCAGCTCGAACAGCGAGCAATTGTTGGCGCTGACGATCGGTGCATCGTCGCAGGGCTGCTCGTAGACCGCCTGAAGCAACCGGAGCTGTTGCTTGGCGGTCGCCCGTTGCGCGGCGTGCGCGGCGGATTTCTTGCGCCGGGCCCGCCGTTCGTCCGGCGTCGCGCGCGTGAGGTTCAGCCGCGACAGCTTGCCGATCACCGCATTGCGGCTGACGCCGATATTGACGGCGATATCGCGGCAGGAGAGGCCGGCTTCAAAGTAGATCTTGAGTTGGTCGACGCGCTCCGGCGTCCAGGTTGGTTCGATGGCAATCATTTGACGGTTCCACGTTCTGTGTTGAACCGCCGCGCCGGCACACGCCTGAGCTCACCACGCGATGACAAGCGATCGCGCCGTGATCTCATCCCCTTTTGAGCATGATCTCTTCGGAAAACCGGTCTCCACTTTTCCGGATCATGCTCTAGGGCGTGCGGCCGTTGTCGCGGATTGCAAGCAACCCGTCCTTGATGGCGAGCCGAATGCCTTCCTCGATCAATGTCCGTGCGACGCCCGGGACGCTCGTGCCGTGGGTGCCCTGTCTCACCAGCTTCTCGAGGTATCCGATGGTCGAGAGCGCCAGCGTGACCGGGACGCGGTCGGTTTCGGCCTTTTCCGTAGCCATGGTGAAACGCTTAACCCTGAACGCTTGTACTGAAAAGTATCTATTTAGAGTCTATTTAGGAATATGACGGTCCGTCAAGCCATAGACTGCAAAATACGGGCGGCCGCGTCCTGCCGCGCCGGAGGCCAGTTCCGGCGCGGTATTGTAGTCAGACTGTCTTGAATAATGAGGGTGTTAGGACCGTAACTCGACCTTGACCGGGAACTTCTTGAGAAGTCGCTCAGCCGTCTCTGCCTTGTCCGGAGGCGCGCTCACACTCAGGTACAGCCCGCGGGACGGATCGGTGATCGCGTCGACACTGACCTCGCCGGATAATCCTTCCAGCGCCAGCAGTTCGCGCGCGGCCTCGCCGGCGGCGATCTCGCGCAGCTTCGGCTTGAAGATCTTGCCGACAGGCGTGACCGGCATCTCAGGAATCACCGACACCACGCGCGGGCGTGCCGGCGGCTCCAGGATGTTGTCCTGCACGAAGGCGGCGAGCGCGTTCGGATCGATATGGGAGCCGGGCTGCGCCGAGACGAACAGCATCGGCACTTCGCCGGCGTAGGTGTCGGGACGTCCGACGGCAGCGGCAAGCGCCACGCCCGGAAACGCCAGCGCGGCATCCTCGATCGCGCGCGGATCGATGTTGTGGCCGCCGCGGATGATGACGTCCTTGGCACGGCCCATGATGTAGACGAAGCCGTCGGCATCGATCCGGCAGATGTCGCCGGTGCGCAGCCAGCCGTCGCGGAACGCCTCCTCGGTCTGCTTCTTGTCGACATAGCCAGCGAACACCTGCGGGCCCCTGGTCAGCAGTTCGCCGACCGGCGAGGGCCACGGCCCGGTGTGGAGCTTGCCGCCGTCGAGGATCGCAAGCTCGACCAGCGGATTGCGGGTGCCGACGCTCTCGGCGCGCGGCTTCACGCCGTGCACATCGTGAGTGATGGCACCGGCGAGCTCGGTCATGCCGTAAAGCTGCTGGATGCAGGGACCGCCCCAGGTCGCAAGATAACGCCGCTCGATCTCCGGTGGGCAGATCGAGGCGCCGGTGGCAGTGACACGCAGGGTCGAGATGTCGCTGTCCGCGACCGGGATATCGGCGAGGGCGCCGAGTATCGTCGGCACGTTGCCGGCGATGTTGATGCGGTACTTCTCGATGATCTGCCAGAAGTGCCGGACCAGCGCCGGATCGCGCGCGCCGGCGGGGCCGGGGATGACCATCGTCGTGCCGGCCGCCAGGGAATTGGCCGTGGTGCAGAACAGGCCGCCGACATGGAACAGCGGCATCGTGATCATCGCGCGCTCGCCGCGATGGAAATCGAGCGCCATCCGCGAGGATACCGTGGAGGCGACCATCGCGCGATTGGTGAGCCGCGCCACCTTGGGGTGGCCGGTGGTGCCGCCGGTCGGCAGCATCACGGCGACGCGGTCGGCCTCGCTCATGTCCTTGGACTTGCCGTAGTCGTCGCGCCAGGCGGGATCAGGCCGCAGCACCTCGCCGTCGAAGGCGATGCTGCCGTCGAGCGGCACGATCACGATGCGCTTCAGGGACGGCACCTCGCGCTGCAGGCCCTCGACCCTCTCATAGAGCCCGCCCGGCATGCCCGGCGGCGGCGCCAGCAACAGCTTTGCGTTGATCGCATTGAGCTGGGCGACGATCGCTTCGCGCGTGAACAGCAGGTTGAGCGGCTCGGCGACACCGCAGGCGGCAGCGCCGAAGATCGCGACGACGGTCGCAGGGCACGCCGGGAGCAGGACAGCCACCGCATCGTCCTTGCCGATGCCCTGCTTACGGAAATAGGTTTCAGCGGCCTTGATGCAGCCCATCAAATGATCGTTCGAGATCACGACCGGGTCGGGATCGAGCGGCGAGCGCAGATAGATCGCGGCTTCAGCGTCCGGCGCACCCTGCGGGCCGCGGGCAATGAGGTCGAGGATGCGCGGGCAGGCGGCGAGCGTCTCCTGCATCTCCCTGTCGCGCGCAGCCTCGTCGGCCGGCGAAAGCCTGTCCTTCAGCATATCCGTCCCCGTCCATTCTTGTTCGTTGGGACGGGGATTGTATCGAGCCGTGCTCGCGGAACACAAGTGCGGCTTATCGACCGCCTGTCAGCCGTGGACCACGGATTTGGCGATCATGCAGTGGATGCCCTTGGAGCCGTTGACCGTCTGCGTCACGCGCAGGTCGGCGGCCAGACTGCACAGCGTGTAGGCGTCCTCACGCGACAGGTTGCGCTTCTCGCCGAGCAGCACGATCATGTCGCGCAGCGCCCGCACCACGCACTGGTCGAGATCGGGATCCATCGCCATGGTCATGTAATGGTCCGCGGTCTCTGCGCGTGGATAGGTGAGCTTGATATCCTTGCGCAGTGTGAGGCGGAAGCGGCCGGTCAGCGCGGTCTCGATCGCGGTGACGCAGACCTCGCCGTCGCCCTGCACGCCATGACCGTCGCCGCAGGAGAACAGCGCGCCCGGAACGAACACCGGCAGATAGAGCTTGGCGCCGGCGCCGAGCTCCTTGTTGTCGAGATTGCCGCCCATCGCGCGCGGGATCAGCGAGGAGATCCGGCCCCAGGCTGGCGGCGGCGACACGCCCATCACGCCGAAGAACGGCTTGAGCGGCAGATCGAGCCCCCAGGGCATGCGGCCGACCATGCGCCCGCGATCGAGCGGGATGTTGAGGACGCGTGTCTCGTGGAAATCGTCGGGCAGGGTGCCGGACAATGGCTTGATCAGATTGTAACCCCAGTCCTGTCGCAGCTGAACGTCGAGAATATCGACCTCGAGCACGTCGCCGGGTTCGGCGCCGGCAACGGCGATCGGGCCGGTCAGAATGTGTCCGGGTACCATCCGCTCGCACTTCGCATGGATGTCGTCGAGCTCCGGCGGAACGAAGAATTTGCCGCGGTCGGGCACCACGTCCGGGCCGCCGCTGACGGTCTCGATCGTGATCTCGTCGCCGCTCGCAACGGTCAGAACCGGTTTCAGCTTGGCTTCAAAGAAGCCCCAATGGCAGGTTTCGGGGCTCGACTTGAGATGATGATGGGTCATGTGACGGCTTTTGATTGGTTTCCCAGCAGCGTATGACGCTGTAGCAGAACTTCTCAGGGGCTTCTCTTGTTTTTTGTGCTCTCCAAGACGCTCGGCATCATGCTGCTGCCGATCAACTTCCTGATCGGCATCGGCGTGATCGGCGCCGTGCTGCTGTTGACGCGGTTTGCGCGCCTCGGCCGCAGGTTGATGGTCGCCGCGCTGCTGCTGCTCGCGATCTGCGGCTTCTCGCCGCTCGGCAATGTCCTGATCTCCACATTGGAGCAGCGCTTCCCGCCATGGGACGCCTCGCGCGGCGCGCCGGACGGCATCATCGTGCTCGGCGGCTCGATCGACGCCGATCTGTCGCTTGCGCATGGTACGCCGGTGGTGCGCAGCGCGGCTGATCGCGTCATCGCGGCGGCGGCGCTCGCGCGCAGATATCCGAATGCGCGCCTCGTGTTCACCGGCGGCAGCGCGAACCTGATCTCGAACGATGCGCGCGAAGCCGACTATGCGGCCGAGATGTTCGAGGGTCTCGGTATTGCCAGGTCGCGATTGATCATCGAGCGCCGCTCCCGCAACACGGTGGAGAATGCCGAATTCTCCAAGGCGCTGGTCGATCCCAAGCCGGGCGAGCGCTGGCTGCTCGTCACCTCGGCCTACCACATGCCGCGCTCGGTCGGGCTGTTCCGCAAGGCGGGATTCAACGTCGAGGCCTATCCGGTCGACTGGCGCGTCGGCAATGTCTTCAGCTTCGCAACGCTTGCGATCGAGGGCCTGTCGCGCACCGATCTCGGCACACGGGAATGGATCGGGCTTCTGGCCTATCATCTGGCCGGCAGAACCGATGATTTGCTGCCGGGACCGGCCGCGCGCTGAGCCGCAGGCACTTGTCGCCTCCGACGGCCAATCCTAACATCGACGCAACAAGCGGCGCCAAGCCGCCGATCACGGGAGTTCACGCCATGCAACAGCAGACACCGCCGGAACAGTTCGACCTCGGCGCAATCGTCGCCGATCTGAACAATCTGCTGCGGTTGAAGACCACGGTCATCGGCATCAAGATGTTCGCGCGCGTCGAGGAGATGGAGGCGATCCCGAAGATCCGCCGCCCGTCGGCGGTCCACACCACGGACCAGATCGTCAGCATGGCCTCGCGGCTCGGCTGGACCGTCGGCATCACCGGCGACGATCTGGTCGGCGCGCAATGCCGCGCCGTGATCGGGCTCGCGCCGCAGGATGAGAAATGGCTTGCCGGCGAGAACTATGTCGGCGTCTGGCACGGCACCGCCGAAGACGCGCGCAAGCGCCAGGAGGCGCTCGACGTGGTGCCTTACGGCCAGTACCAGGCGATGGCGGTGAGCCCACTGACCAGCGGACGGCTCAATCCGCCCGACATCTGCCTCGTCTATGCGACGCCGGGACAGATGATCATCCTGATCAACGGACTCCAGTATACCGGCTACAAGAAGTTCGAATGGGGCGTGGTCGGCGAGACTGCCTGCGCGGATTCGTGGGGGCGGGCGCTGAAGACCGGCGAGCCGAGCCTGTCGCTGCCATGCTTCGCCGAACGCCGTTATGGCGGCGTGCCGGACGAGGAGATGCTGATGGCACTGCCGCCGGCCCATCTGGTGAAGGCGATCGCGGGCATGAAGCAGCTTGCCAAGAACGGTTTGCGCTACCCGATCGCGCCCTACGGCATCCAGGCCGACGTGCGCGCCGGCATGGGCGTATCGTACAAGAAATAGCGCATTGCGTTGCCGCGCCCGCGATGACAAAAGGGCGCCCATTCGCTGCGCAGGGAGCCTGATCCATGTCCTCGTCGAAACTCGACATCGTCGTCTACGGTGCGACCGGCTTCACCGGCCAACTCGTCGCCGAATATCTCGCGGCGCATTATCGCGACGGCAGCCTGAAATGGGCCATGGCCGGGCGCAGCAAGGACAAGCTCGCCTCGGTACGCGACGCGATCGGCGCGCCCGCCGACACGCCGCTGATCGTCGCAGATGCCGGCGATGCCGCCTCGCTGAAGGCGATGCTGGCGCAAACCAAGTCTGTCATCTCGACGGTCGGACCGTATCAGCTCTATGGCAACGAGCTGATCGCGGCCTGCGTGGAAAGCGGCACCGACTATTTCGATCTTTGCGGCGAGCCGGTCTGGATGCGGCAGATGATCGATAAATACGAAGCCGCCGCGAAGACGAGCGGCGCGCGCATCGTATTCTCCTGCGGTTTCGACTCGGTGCCGTTCGAACTGGGTGCGTTCTTTGTCCAGGAGGAAGCCAAGCGGGTGTTCGGCGCGCCGGCGCAGCGCGTCAAGGGCCGCGTGCGCGACATGCGCGGTACGCTGTCCGGCGGCACCGCGGCGAGCGCCAAGGCGACTTTCGATGCGGTCGCCAAGGACCTCAGCCTGGTTGCGATCCTCAACAACCCGTTCGCGCTGACGCCGGGCTTCGAGGGGTCGAAGCAGCCGCGCGGCAGCAAGCCGGCCTACGAGGAGGATCTGCACTCCTGGACCGCGCCGTTCATGATGGCGCTGATCAATACACGCAACGTCCACCGCTCCAACATGCTGATGGGCTTTCCCTACGGACGGGACTTCGTCTACGACGAGATGGTCCTGACCGGCCCGGGCGAGAAGGGCGAGGCCAACGCCAAGCGTGTGATGGCGCTGAACGCCGAGAAGACCGGCCCAAGCGCGCCGAAGCCGGGCGAGGGCCCGTCAAAGGAAGAGCGCGAGAACGGCCGCTACGATCTGCTCTATCTCGCGGTCGCGCCCGACGGCCGGATGGTCCGCGCCGGCATCAAGGGCGATCGCGATCCCGGCTATGGCTCGACCTCGAAGATGATCTCGGAATGCGCGATCTGCCTGTTGCGCGATACGCCCGACGTTGCGCCCGGCTTCTGGACGCCGGGGGCCGCGATGCAGCACAAGCTCATCAAGCGCCTGGTCGATCACGCCGGGCTGACATTCGAGGTCGAGAAGTAGCGTCTCGCAATCTTGCTCGATGTCGTCGCCCGGCTCGCCGCCTCCGCTAAAGCTTCGGCGCGCCAGGGGACCGTGGCCTCGTCGAAGCCTTGGCGAAGACGGGACCGGGCGATCCAGTATTCCAGAGACCGTTGTGCCTGAGCGGATACGCCGCGGCGTACTGGATGCCCCGCTTTCGCGGGGCATGACAGTAACGGCTACGCCGCCGCCCGCGGATCATAGGCGTACATGAAGTCCATGCCCTTGGACGACACCGGCAGCAGCAGCTTCAGGATATGATCGCGCAGCCAGGCGCCGGTCGGGCTGAACTCGCGCTTGCTGTTGCCGTTGCGGCGGGCGATTGCGACGATCTTCTCGGCGCGCGGGCGCCGCTCGTGCTCGAAGGCCTGGAACGTCATGCCGAACTCCTGGCCCTCGCGCATCAGGATCCCGAGCCGCAGCGCGTCCTCCAGCGCCAGCGATGCGCCCTGGCCGGCATGCGGGCTGGTGGCGTGCGCGGCGTCGCCGATCAACAGTGTGCGCTTGCGCGACCAGGTCGGTAGCGTTGCGACGTCGAGCGTGTCGGTGACCACGATATTCTCGGCGGCTTCGATGATCGCGGGGATCGGCGCGTGCCAGCCGGCGTGGAAATCGCGCAGATGCTGCCTGATCGCGTCCTGGCTCTGCAGCCGGTAGGCCGCCGCGGTCATGCCGTGCGACGGCTGCGTGCTCCACCACATCGCGCCCGTGTCCGGATCGGGGCTGCACATCCCATAGCCGAAGAAGCCGCTCTGCCCGAACGTGGTCGCCACCCTCTGGCCGATCGGCAGCTTCTCGATCACCGCGCGGGGCACGAATCCGCCGAAGCCGATCAGCCCGGTGTCGAACGGCGTCGGCCCATCCGGGATCACGTGGCGCCGCACCGCCGAGTGCACGCCGTCGGCGCCGATCACGAAATCGCCTTCGGCGGTTGTTCCGTCGTTGAAATAGGCGATGACGGGCTGGTCGCCGCGGTCCTCGATCTTCACAAGCTTCTTCTCGAAGAACACCGAGACATTGGAGGCCCAGGCCTTGTCGATCAGCGTCTCGTTCAACGTCGCGCGGCACATGTTCACCGCGGGCTGGCCGAAGCGCTGCTGCATGTTCTGGTTGAGCGAGCCGAGCTTCTTGCCGCCCTGCGAATAGAAGTCGAAGGACTCCGCGATCGAGCCGTTGCGGATCAGTTCGTCGGCGAGGCCGAGCTCCGCCAGCACATGCATGCCGTTCGGCGCGATCTGAAGCCCGCCGCCGATCCCGGTGGAATAGGGCCAGGCTTCATAGAGCTCGGTCTCGATTCCGGCGCGGGTCAGGAACATCGCGGTCACTGGACCCGCGATGCCGGCGCCGATGATCAGAGCTTTACGGGGACGAGAGGTCATGCCTTGCTCCATGCATCCGTGTGGGGTAGGAAAGGTCAATTGCTAACTATCTTAGTATCTAAGATATAAGGCGAGTAAGATACAGGAGCCGCTTTGTCAAGTGCGAAGTCGCGTGCAGCGCTGATGCAGGAACTCGAGGAGGCGATGCGCCGGTCATCGGCGCAGGGCGTGATGTACGGCCAAGCCGTTGCGAACATGGCCGGAATCTCCAACTCCGACATGGAGTGCATGGACATCCTGCATCTGGAGGGGCGCGTGACCGCCGGCCGTCTCGCCGAAGTCACCGGCCTGACCACCGGCGCGATCACCGGCGTGGTCGATCGTCTGGAGAAGGCGGGTTACGTGCGCCGCGAGCGGGACGAGAGCGACCGCCGCAAGGTCTTCATCTCGGTCGTGGAGGAAAAGGCGGCGGAGATCGGCAAGTTCTACGTGCCGATGCAGGAGGCGATGCTCAAGCTGTGGAGCAGCTACACCGACGACGAGCTGCGCTTGCTGCTGCGCTTCGCCAATGACGGCTACAAGGGCGTGCTGGAAGCGACCGGAGCGTTGAAAGCGGTGATCGACATGCCGCCGGAGCAGCGCGCCAGTCTCAAGATGCCGCCGAAGACTCGTCGATGATCCGCGCCGACATCGCGCGATAGCGCTCGGCGGCCGCATACATGCCCCACATCGTGCCCAGCATCATCCAGAAGTGCCGCCAGTGGTCGGTATCGATGATGAAGCTCTCGCCGACGAAGCCGAGGAACGCCGAGAAGACCGCGAGATAGCCGCGCTGCCACGGCACCTGCAGGTAGATGTAGCGGAAGCCGATGATCGCGGTGACGAACACCAGCGCCGGATAGCAGATGCCGGAGATCCAGCCGCCCGACATGAAGGCGTTGAGATAGGAATTGTGGGTGTCCTCGGGGAAGTAGGTGTGGAATTGCAGCGGCCCGATGCCGAACGGCAGCTCCAGCGCCATCTGCGCGCCGAGGATGTGGCGGCCGAACCGGCCGAAGCGGCCTTCGTCATAGCTTTGATCGAAGCTCGCGCGCTGCTTGAACATGTCGGCGACCGAGCCGATCGAGAGCAGCACCGCGATCAGCGCCACGGCCAGGATCGCGGCGATCAAGGTCATCACGATGATGCGCGAGCGCTGCGCCTGCGAGCGGCTGGTGAACACCATCAGCGCCAGCATGAAGGCCGCGGTGATCACGAGGCCGCCCCAGGCGGCGCGCGAGAACGACAGCAGGATCGCGAGCGAGATGATGCCGAAGGCGATGGCGTTGCGGAACGCCTTGCCGAAGCGGTCGGAGACGACGCTTTGCAACGTGAACAGCGCCGGCAGGATCAGGAAGGCGCCGAGCACGTTCGGATCCTTGAAGGTGCCGCGGGCGCGATCGTACAGCGTCAGCAGGTCGTAGCCACCGGGCACCAGACGGAAGTAGCCGGCGATGCCCGCGAGCGAGGCGATCATCGCGCCGACGATCAGGCCGCGGCGCAGCATGTCGAGGCGGGCTTCGGTATCCTCCGACATCACCATCGCGAAGAAGATGACGGTGACGGCCATGTACCAGGAGGTGAGCACCCAGTTCACCACCTCCGGCTTGTCGAGGAACGGTATCGCGCCGATGCTGTAGCCGACATTGAGCACGATCAATGTGAACAGCAGCGGCATGAACACGAGCCGCATGCGCAGGCCCGTGGCGAAGAACAGCACGCAGGCGGTCAGCGTGACGAGCTCATACGGGCTCGGCTCGATGAACACGATGGCGCCGGACGCGCCGGCCAGCCACACCAGCGCCCGCTGCAGCGCCAGCACGCCCGTTGGTGCTGATGTCAGCGAATGGGACGTCCCGGCTGTCGCCGCATAGGCCATCGGATACTCACGCAACTTGGTACAAAACACGCAACAGATGCTTCGTCATTGCGAGGAGCGAAGCGACGAAGCAATCCACCTATCCCCGAATTGCGAACTGGATTGCTTCGCTGCGCTCGCAATGACGACAGTAGGTTGGTTCTCAGTACGCGTTCTCGCTCTTGGTCAGCAGCGAGAACGGGGTCTTGAGCAGGATGTAGAGGTCGAACAGCACCGACCAGTTTTCGATGTAGTAGAGGTCATATTCGACGCGCTTCTGGATCTTCTCGTCGGTGTCGACCTCGCCGCGCCAGCCGTTGATCTGCGCCCAGCCGGTGATGCCGGGCTTGACGCGGTGGCGGGCGAAGTAGCCGTCGACCGCCTCGTCGAACAGGCGGTTCTCCAGTTTGCTCTGCACGGCGTGCGGCCGCGGGCCGACCAGCGACAGATTGCCCTTCAGCACGACGTTGAACAGTTGCGGCAATTCGTCGAGCGAGGTCTTGCGGATGAAGCGGCCGACGCGGGTGACGCGCGGATCGTTCTTGGTCACCACCTTGGAGGCGGTGGGATCGGCCTGGTGATGGTGGAGCGAGCGAAATTTGTAGACGTCGATCCGCTCATTGTTGAAGCCGAAGCGCTTCTGGCGGAACAGCACCGGGCCGGGGCTGTCGAGTTTCACCGCGAGCGCCACCAGTCCCAACACCGGCAGCGCGGCAAGCAGGGCCATGCCGCCGACCACGCGGTCGAACAGCCATTTCAGCACCAGATCCCAGTCGGTGATCGGCGCCTCGAACATATCGAGCGTCGGCACCTTGCCGATATAGGAATAGGAACGGGGGTGGAAGCGCAGCTTGTTGGTATGGGCCGACAGGCGGATGTCGACCGGCAGCACCCAGAGCTTCTTCAGCATTTCCAGGATGCGGGTCTCCGCCGAAATCGGCAGCGCGAACAGCACGAGGTCGACGCGGGTGCGGCGGGCGAATTCGACGATGTCATCGATCTTGCCGAGTTTCGGTGAGCCGGCGCAGGTATTGGTGGCGCGATCGTCATTGCGGTCGTCGAACACGCCGAGCAAATGGATGTCGGAATCATCCTCGGCGTTCAGCGCCTCGATCAGCTGCTCGCCGTTATGGTCGGCTCCGACGATGATGGTGCGGCGGTCGAGCCGACCGTCATGCGCCCAGGCGCGCACCATCGATCGCAGCAGCAGCCGTTCGGCGATCAGGACCGCAAGGCCGACGCAGAAGAACGACGACAGCCAGACCCGCGAAACTTCGCCGCCGAGCTTGACCAGGAAGGAGATGCCGATGAACAGCAGGAACACGACGGCCCATGACGAGATCATGCGCGTCATCTGGCGCAGCTGGCCGCGGAAGATCTGCACCTGGTAGATATCGGCGGCCTGGAAGCAGACCACGGCGGCAGCCGCCATGCCGAGGATCGATGCGATGTATCCCCAGTGAATGCCCCCGCCGGCGAGCGGCCTGACATAGGCGAGATAAAGCCCGACGCCGACCAGGCTGAGCAGCACGAAGTCGGCGAGGCGAACCACGCCAGCGATCACGACCGGCGAGTAAGCACCGCGAACCTTCTGGTTGGTAACGGCGAGCGCGGCCGGCGAGAGGCGCCGGCGCCGTTCGATCTGCGGCTGAGCGGCCGTCGCAGACGCAGCGGCATTCAGCATCGAGCGTGCGTTAAACGGTTCCACGAGTCCACGTCCATTCCTGCGCAAGCAGATGGGCATCCGCGCGCAGTACGAAAATTCCCCCGGACGTGACTTAAGGGGACAAATCGGAAGAAACGGTTACGTGTGCAAGAAGTGGTTAACGTTTGGCAAATGCGTCGCGATAGCCGGCCAGCACACCTTCGACCATCGCGTCCTGCGAGAAATGTTCCGAAATCCGCTCACGCAGTCTCTCGGCGCGCGCCGCGGTCGCGGCGGGATTGTCCAGCGCGGCCTCGATCGCGTCGGCCATCGCCCCGGCATTGCTCGGCGCGAACAGGGCGTCGGTGTGGGTATCGAATATCTCGGGGATGCCGCCGACATCGGCGGCGATCATCGGAACGCCGGCGGCTGCGGCCTCGATCACCACATAGGGCATCGAATCTCCGCGCGAGGGCACCACCAGCAGGCTGCCCTTGGAGAAACCGTAGCGCGCCTTGACGTGACCGATGAAGCGGACGGCCTCGCCGAGCGACAGCCGCTTCACCTGCTCCTTGAGACGCTCGAATTCCTCGCCGTCACCGCCGAGCGTCAGCGTCACCGGCTTCCCCTCGGCTCGCAGCTTCGCCACCGCGTCGATCAGGAGATCGGCGCCCTTGATGCGCCGGAACTCGCCCACATAGGCCACATCGGTGGCATCGTCGGCCCGGGGGACCGGTTCGAATTCCTCCGCGGTGACGCCATTGAACACGCAGCGCACGAGGCCTGCCGGTTTGCCGACGGTGCGCTGATAGGTGTCGCGGGCAAACGCGCTCTCGAACAGGAACAGGTCGGTGCTGTTCATCAGGGTGCGCTCGAGCTGGCTGTAGAAGCGGCCCTTCCAGGTGTCGAGCGGGTAGTGCAGCGAGCCGCCATGCGGCGTGTAGACCCGGATCACCTTGCTCGACCGCCGCCGCAGCCGGACATAGGCGCCGGCCTTGGCGCCATGGCCGTGCACGACATCGGGTTTCAGCTTGCGGATCAGGCCGGCGATGTGGGCCCAGACCATGAAGTCGGCGAAGCGCGGCTCGCGGCGTATCGCCACCCGGCGGACGCCGAGCTTGAGCCGCGGCTCGATCTCGGCAAGCGCCGCGTCGGCCCGCGCGCCGCCGGTCAGGCTGTCGGCGACGATTCCGACATGATGGCCGCGTTCGATCTGGCCGTTGGCGACATCGAGGATATGACGAATGATGCCGCCGACCGGGGCACGGACGACATGCAGGATGCGGAGCGGCGGTTGCTGATTTTGATCCCGCGCCATCGATCAGAACCAGCGCTCGCCGACGAACACGGTGTCGCCGGGGCCGATCGGCGTGCCCAGCGGAGCGACGAAGCGGCCCGCGCCGGATGCATCGGTGTGGGTGAGGGTGACCTCGTCGCGCCTGGCGCGCGGCGAGAAGCCGCCGGCGATTGCAACCGCGCTTTCGACCGTCATGTTGGGCACATAGGGATATTGGCCGGGGGCCTGGACTTCGCCGAGGATGAAGAACGGCCGGTAGGCCTCGATCTCGACCGCCACGGACGGCTCGCGGATGAAGCCGTTGCGCAGCCGTGCGGTGATCTCGGCGGCAAGCCCGGCAGGGGTGCGGCCGCGCGCCGGCACCGAGCCGATCAGCGGCATGGTGATCGCGCCGGCGGCGTCGATCGCATAGGCGTTGGTGAGCCCTTCCTGGCCATAGACCACGACCCGGAGCCTGTCGCCGGGGCCGAGATTGTAGCCTTCGCGCGTCCGCGCGGGCTCGGCATAGGCCACGGGCGCAGCATACGCCATCGAATCGAGGCCGGGGTCGCCGGCGACCGGCGACGTCCGGCCCATGCAGCCCGACAGCGCGAGCGCAGCGACCAGGCAAATAAGGGGAGCGCGCAGATCGCGCATATGAGGAATCCCGCGACAATATCGGCCTCGATTAACGGCACTCGTGGTTAACAAAGAATGACGGGGTGGGTGGTGGCCGCGATGCCCGTCAACCCCACCGATTAACCCAGCGGCAACCTTAATGGACTGTAATCGCCCCATTGCGATGGAGTCGCGGCGTCCGCGGGAGTTCGTTATGCGTTTTGCATTCTGGCGTAGAGGCAAGGATAAGGCCGTCGTGCAACGGGCGTTGCCGAAGTCTGCGCCCGTCGCCGACGACGCTGTCGTGAAGGCGGCTGCGCCCAAGCCTGCGCCTGATAAGCCTGCTTCTGACAAGCCTGCTCCTGACAAGCCGGCGCGTCCAGCGGAGGCGGCCGATCTCGACCTGCACGTGCTCGGCCGCGCGCTGGCACGCAAGCGCGGCTGGATCATCGTGCCGACCGTGCTCGTATTTGCGCTGTCGCTTGCCGCGGTCAATGTCGTGACGCCGCGCTACAAGTCGGAAGCGCGAATCCTGATCGACAATCGCGAGAACGCCTTCCTGCGTCCGAACGGCGAGCGCGACCTCGAGCGTACCTCGCTCGACGCCGAGGCGGTGACGAGCCAGGTGCAGCTGTTGCTGTCGCGCGATCTCGCACGCGACATCATCAAGAAGAACAAGCTGGCCGAACGTCCGGAGTTCGATCCGGTGCTGCGGGGCTTTTCGCCGTTGAAGTCGCTGCTGGCGCTGTTCGGCATCGGCCGTGACCCGTTCAGCCTGACGCCGGAAGAGCGGGTGCTTGATTCCTATTACGAGCGCTTCCAGGCTTTCGCGGTCGACAAGTCGCGCGTCATGGTGATCGAGTTCCAGTCCGAGGATCCCGAGCTCGCGGCGCGCGTCGCCAACTCGATTGCAGACGGCTATCTCGTGCTGCAGCAGGCCGCGCGGCAGGACCAGGCCAAATCCGCCAGCACCTGGCTGCTCGGCGAGATCGACAAGCTGCGCACCAAGGTCGCGGACGCGGATTCGCGCGTCGAGGAATTCCGCTCGAAGTCGAGCCTGTTCGTCGGCACCAACAACATCCCGCTGTCGAACCAGCAGATGGGCGAGTTGAACACGCAGCTCAACAATGCCCGCGCGCTGAAGGCGGATGCCGAGACCAAGGCGCGGCTGATCCGCGAGATGCTCCAGGGCGGCAAGCCGATCGAGGCGTCGGAGGTGCTCAATTCCGAGCTGATCCGCCGGCTCGCCGAACAGCGCGGTACGCTGCGCGCGCAGCTCGCCGAGCAGTCCTCGACGCTGCTCGACAACCATCCGCGCATCAAGGAATTGAAGGCGCAGATCGCCGATCTCGATCGGCAATTGCGCGAGGAAGCCGGCAAGGTTTCGCGCTCGCTGGACAATGACGCCCGCGTCGCCGATGGCCGTGTCATGGCGCTGCAGGCTAGCCTGGACCAGTCGAAGAAGCAGGCGTCGTCGAGCAATAGCCAGGACGTGCAACTGCGCGGGCTGGAGCGTGAAGCCAAGGCGCAGCGCGACCTGCTGGAGGCCTATCTCGCCAAGTATCGCGAGGCGACGGCGCGCGAGAACATCGAGGCCGCGCCGACCGACGGCCGCATCATCTCGCGCGCGTCGGTTTCGAATACGCCGGCCTATCCGAAGAAGCTGCCGATCGTGCTGATCGCGACGCTGGCGACGCTGCTGCTGTCGTCCGGCATCATCATCACCGGCGAGCTGCTGCGCATCTCCGCGCCCGGTGCGGTTGGCCGCGCCTTCGCGCCGGCGGCTGCCGTGATCAGGCGCCGCGAGCCGGTCATGGATGCCGCAACCGTGGACCAGCCCGCGCCGGCGCTGCCGCCTGAACCCGCGCTCGCATCGGCGGTCGCGCCGAAGACGGCGGTGGAGCCCGAACTGCCGCTGGAGCCTGCGGCTGCCTATGAACCTCCGCCGCAGCCAGAGTCCGCCCAGACCGCCGACGAGATCGATGAGCTCGCCGAGCGCCTTGTCGCCGCCGGTCCCGCCGCCCACAAGGTCACCGTGCTCGGCCCGGCTGCGCCTGATAGCGTCACGCTGACCGCCCTGACGCTGGCGCGCCTGATGGCGCGCCAGTCCAAGGTCGTCGTCGTCGATCTCGTCGCGTCCTCGCCGGTACTGACGTCGGCGACCGTCGATCCGGCGGCGCCCGGCCTTGCCGAGCTGATGCAGGGCGAGGCGACCTTCGCGCAGATCATCACCAAGGATCGGCAGTCGCGTGTTCAGATCGTCAGCGCCGGGCGTCCGGGCTTCGATCGCTCGCATCTGCAATCGCCGCGGCTCGCCCTTGCGATCGACGCGCTGCTCAGGGTCTACGACCACGTGCTGCTCGACGCCGGTTCGGCCGTCGACCTGCCGGCCGAACTGCTGACCGCGAAGGCACAGGCGGTCGTCGTGCCCGACGCCGCCATGGCGCAGGATGCCCGCCACTCGATGGTCGAGCAACTCAGGGCGGTCGGCTTCGCCGAAGTGACGATGCTGAGCAAGCCGTGCGCGGCGTCGGAAGCGGTCGCGAGGGGCCCGCGGGTGGTGGCCGCCTGAGCGCCACCGTCAGCCCGTCGGGGTAAATCCGGTCGCCCGCACGATCCCTTTCCAGCGATCGGATTCGGTGGCGAGCAGTTGCGCAAAGTCATTCATCGCGATCGCGTCGACGGCGACCGACAGTTTGGCCATGCCGGACTTGACCTCGTCGCTGCGCAATGACGCCTTGATCGCGCCGTTGAGTTGCGCGACGATTGCCGCGGGCGTCTTCGCCGGCAGGAAGATGCCGAACCAGGTCACGTCCTGAAGTCCGGGATAACCGGCTTCCGCCACCGTCGGCACATCGGGGAGAGATTTGAGACGGCTGGGACCGGTCGTCGCCAGAGCGCGAAGCTGTCCGGACTGGACCTGGCCCAGCAGGCTGTCGATCGGCATCACGGCCGACGCGATCTCGCCCTTCAGGAGATCCTGGACCGCCCCTCTGCCTTGATAGGGCACGTGGAGATAGTCGAAACCCGCGGTCCGGCCGAGCATCGCACCGATGAAATGTAGCGTGGTGCCGACGCCCGGCGTGCCATAGGTCGCCTGCGTCGGGTTGGCGCGGCACCAGGCGACGAAGTCGGCGAGGCTCCTGACGTCGTTCGGGACTTTCGGGCCGACCGCCAGCAGCGTCGCGAATGAGCCGACGGTCGAGACCGGCGTGAAGTCCTGCGGTGCGTATGCGAGCGATTTGTAGGTGTGCGGAAACAGCGCGATGAACCCAAGCGGCGCGAGCAGCATGACCGATCCATCGGCCTCGGCGTTCTTCACGGCCTCGATGGCAATCCGGCCGCTCGCGCCGGGCCGGGTCTCGACGACGATGGAGTCAGCATAATCCTTCATCTGCCCGGCAATGAGCCTTGCGACGGCGTCCGGCAATCCGGGTGTGTAGCCGGTCAGGATATGGGCGGTCTTCAGGCGGGGCTGCGCGGCGACTGGCCGGACCAGGCCCGCGGCGGCGAGCGCGGCACCGGCCGCTGACGCGGTCAGGACGTCGCGACGGGTCAACATGCATGCCTCCATGGTCGTCGAGCCGCGCCGTCCGGGGCGCGACGATCTGCGTCATCGCACGCGGAGGATGCGTGAGGCGGGGATAAACGTCCAATGCTAGTGTCTGAGGCGTCCATAACCGTTTTGGTAACGATCGCTGATGCAGGACATCGAGCGTGCCCGACGCCGGATCAAGCTGCGCGACCTACACATCCTTCTCGTCATCGCGCGGCGCGGCAGCATGGCGAAGGCTGCCGCGGAGCTCGCGGTGTCGCAGCCGGCCATCTCGCGGGCGGTCAGCGACATGGAGCACGCGCTCGGACTTCGGCTGTTCGATCGTTGCCGTAACGGCATCGAACTGACGGCCTATGGCCATGCTCTGGTGCGACGCGGGGTCTCGATCTTCGACGAGCTTACCCAGGGCTTGCAGGAACTCGAGTTTCTGGCTGATCCGAGCATCGGAGAGTTGCGCATCGGCAGTACGGAGAGCATCGCAGCGGGCTTGCTTCCGGTGGCGATCGACCGCTTCACGCGGCAGCATCCCGGCATCCGCATCAATGTCGCGCAGACCGTTCTCAGCGATCTGCGTTACCGCGAACTGCGCGAGCGCAACATCGATCTGTTGCTTGGATGGACGCCGACGCCGTTTGACGAGACGGACTTGGCGGTCGAGCCCTTGCTCGATGATCGGCGCGTCGTGGTCGCGGGAAGGCGAAGCAAATGGGCGCGTGCATCCAGGCTCGAATTGGCCGACCTTGCAGGCGAGCGCTGGGTGTTGCCTCCGCCGGACACCTTTCCGGGCTCCGCGGTGGCGGAGATGTTTCGCGAATTCGGAATGCGGATGCCAAGCGCGCCGATCACGACGCTGTCGCTTCATTTGTGCTGCCGGCTCGCCGCGACCGGCCGCTTCATCACCGTGCTGCCGGGCTCGGTCGCGCGGTTTGCCGGCGGCGATCTCGGCCTGAAGGTGCTTCCGGTTCAGCTTCCGCGAGCGGCCGCCGTCTCGGCCGCGATCGTCACGTTGAAAGGCCGCACCTTGGGTCCGACCGCCGAGATCTTCATCGCCTGCATCCGCGAGGTCGCCAAGGCGGCCGCAAGCAAAGCGGCCGTCCGCAAATGACGCGAATTGCGGGCGCCGTTCCCTTCAGTGCGGGCGCCCGACGCCTAGTGCGCCATCATCGGCTCGCGCGCGGTTCGCTCGAGCACCGGATCGATCCGCAGCCTGATCGTGACGAGCGCGCCGATCAGCCCCATCACGGCGAGCAGCAGCAGCCCCGCCGTGAAGCTGCCGGTCAGGTCCTTCAGGTAGCCGACGGCGAACGGGCCGGCGAAGCCTGACAGGTTGCCGAGCGAGTTGATCGCGGCAATGCCTGCCGCTGCCGAGGCGCCGGTCAGGATGCCGGCCGGCATCGGCCAGAACATCGGCGGCACCGCCGACACGCCGATCTGCGCAAGGCAGAGCAGGGCGACGATCAGCACCGGATTCGACATCAGCCCGGCAAGGCCGATGCCGACGGCGGCGAGCGTCAGTGCGCCAGCGACATGGTAGCGCCGCTCGCCGGTCTTGTCTGAATGGCGGCCGAGCAGCACCATGCCGACCGCGCCGAACACGAAGGGCAGGGCCGCGATCAAGCCGGTCTGGGTGTCGGTGACGCCAAACGCCTTGATGATGGTGGGCAGGAAGAAGGCGACGCCGTAGCTCGCAGCGTTGAGGCAGAAATACACGAAGGCGCAGGCAAGGACCCGCGAGTCGGTGAGCGACTGCAGAACGGAAATATGCTCCACGGCCTCGGTTTGCTGCCGCTCGCGTTCAAGCGTGGTCTGGATCCACTTGATCTCGTCGGGCTGCAGCCAGCTTGCCTGGCGCGGAAAGTCCGGAAGGAAGGTCAGGACAGCGAAGCCGACCAGGACCGACGGCAATGCCTCGCAGACGAACAGCCACTGCCATCCGGTCAGGCCGGCGCCAGACAGGTTGAGCAGCAATCCCGAGATCGGCGCCCCGATGATGCTCGAGATCGGGATCGCCAGCATGAACAGGCTGATGACGCGCGCGCGGTACACCGACGGAAACCAGAGCGTCAGATAGAAGATGATGCCGGGGAAGAAGCCGGCTTCGCAGGCGCCGAGCAGAAGGCGCAGGAAGTAGAAGATCCACTCGCTCGACAGGCCGCTCGCCGCGGACATCTGTGGGATGAAGGCAAATGCGGCCGAGACGATGCCCCAGCTGATCATGATGCGGGCGATCCAGCGCCGCGCACCGAACCGCTCCAGAAGGATGTTGGAGGGCACCTCGAAGAAGAAGTAGCCGATGAAGAACAGGCCGGCGCCGAGCCCGTAGGCGGCCTCGCTGAGGCCGAGCGCTGCGTTCATGTGCAGCTTGGCGAAGCCGACATTGACGCGATCGAGATAGGCCACGAAGTAACACAGGATGAGGAACGGAATCAGCCGCCGCATCATCTTTCCGATCGCGCGCTTCTCGATATCGTCGCTCATCGTTCCCATCCCTTCCTGTTTTTCGAATCGGCAGACGATCACTGCGCTGTTCGAGGCGGCACCTGGCGCACCCGCAGCGGTTCGTCGCGTTGCTCTTGCAAGTCTTGTTCATTGTTGTGTAATCGACTGCCGCGTGACTAATGGCATTTGGGAATGGAGCCACGGCGAAACTGTCATGATGCACCGCGGTATAAACGCGGGAACCCTGGAGCGTTTTCCAGCGAAGTGGCTGCTCGTTCGCGCCAAGAAAACGCCTCAAAGCAGAATCTGGAGCCCCGTTCCGGTCTAATCGGAACGGAACACGCTCTTGCCGGGCAGGATGGTGGCGGGCCGTGATCAATAATCTGAAACTGCGCCAGCTGCGCCTGCTGGTCGCTCTCGACAATGAGCGCAAGTTGCAGCTCGCCGCCGAGCGGTTGAACATCACCCAATCCGCTGCATCGAAGATGCTCGCCGAAATCGAGGCGCTGGCGCGGGTTCCCTTGTTCGAGCGCACCGCGCGCGGCGTCGAACCGACGGCCTATGGGTCGATCCTGATCCGTGGCGGCAAGAGCGTGCTGGCCGATCTCGACCAGGTCACCGACGAGTTCGCGGGCTACAAGTCCGGTGAGCTCGGCACCGTCTCCGTTGGAACGGTCGCCAAGCCGAGCATCGACCTCGTCGTCGACGTGATCCAGTATCTCGGCGAGAAGCTGAATCGGGTGAACATCTCGCTCGATGTCAGCACCAGCCCGCCATTGATCACGCGACTGCTGGCGCTCGAGTTCGATTTCGTCGTCGCCAGGATTCCCGCCGGCATCGATCCCCGGCAATTCGACTATTTTGAGATCGGCGCGGAGGAGGCGGTGCTGCTCGTTCGTGCGGAGCATCCGTTGGCCGGCCGCGAGACGGTCGAACTGGAGGACATGGCCGACCAGCAATGGATCTGCCAGCCGCGCGAATCCTTCATGCGCCAGGCGCTCGAGAGGCTGTTCATGAGCCGCGGCGTGACGCCGCCGCGCCGGGTCATCAATACCGAGTCGTTTTTCGCATCGGTCGGAATTGCCGCAGGCATCGACGCGATCGTGCCGGTCCCCATGCTGGTGTTCGATCTGGTCGATCCGCAGCGGTTCAAGGTGCTGCGCCTGCGGGACAGGCTGTTGTTGGAGAATTACGGCCTGATCAAGCTGCGCAAGCGTGCGCTGTCACCCGCCGCGGCATTGCTGTTCGACGCGATGAAGCGGCTCGGCGTACCGGGTGGCGGCACAGAGCAGGGCGACGCGGCGAGCTGAGTGCTCAGCGGAACATGCTGCGCAGGTTCTGCGCAATCTCGAACAGCGCCGGATTTTGCTTCACGGCGCGCTTGGCGCGATTGATGGCCGACAGCGCGCTGGCCGCCGGCTTGCCGCGCAGACTGAGCGGAACGAAGCTGTCGACGACGGCTTCATCGTCCTTGCAGAACAGCCGCTTGTACTCGTCCGAGCCGATGCCGAGATCGAGAGCGCGGTAGTTCAGACCGGCATGGCGATCGATGATATCGCGCATCAGGATCAGGCCGGGGCTGAACTTGGAATTGGCCGACATCGTGTAGGTGTTGAACATCATCGAGAAGCGATGACCGTCGGACACGCCGGCGAAGATCGCGATCACTTCCTCGTCGCACTCCAGCGCGTGGACGTCGATCGCATAGCCATTGCCGTCGGCGCGCGGCGCGAGGCAGGCGGCGCGAATGAAATGCTCGATGCCCGGCTCGGCGAACACGTTCGGCAGCTTCTGCTCGGCCATGCGCTGCGGCTTGACGCGGAAGAACCAGTCGAGCAGGCGGCAGACATCGGCGCTCTCGCTCGCGACGTAATAGCGGTAGCCGGGCAGCGCCTGCAGCTTGCGCTCCTTGCCCTTGAGGCGGCGGCGGAACGAGTTGCTGACCAGCGTCGCCGGTGTCGCGCCGGGCTCGATCGCCAGCACCGGGCAATCGTTGACCGAAGGCTGATGCAGCAGCAGCGCCAGCGGATTCGGGAGGTCCTGCCAGCGCAGCGGCTGCTGGCAGAGCACGAGCGCATCGGCGCGGGAGCGTTCGGCGATCGATCCGATCAGAGCCGCGATGTCGGCTTCCGTCGCGTTGGCGGCGAAATCCTTCGCGCACAGCGCCATGTTGAAGGTCGTATGCTTGCCGCCCATGAAGCTCGCGCAGTTCGCGCCGAGGCGGGACTCGATTGCGAGCGGCAGCAGCAGCAGCGGCCGGCGTTCGCTGTCATGAGCGACGACGATGAAGGGCCGCAGGCCCTCGCGCTCGCCGACCTGGCGCTGCCAACTGGCGAGGAAATCGAACCGCTGATAGGGCGTGTAGCTGTGCTGCGATGTCTCGAAGCCGCGCCAGGTCGCTTCGGCCGCGGTGAGATCATGAAAGATGTCGACGCCGGCAACGCGGATTGCGTTCGGCCACGCCCGCGTCTCAGCCGTTTGGCCTTCGATTGCCGCCGCCATGGTCATCTCGGAACCCAAATTTTCTTTAGGTATTAATTTACAGTTCTCGGCTGGGGCCGACCTTCGCAGGGAAATGTCAACAAAGAGTAATAACAATGCCGCGGCGGTGTGCGGGAACCGCCTGACACGGACGGGGATCTTGGCGCCGGACAGCGGGATTTTACGACGGGCCCGAATGGAGCTCGCGTATTTCAGTGGCGCCTTCAAGCTGCGCGAACGCGAAAGCGGCGGCGCCGGGGTGATCCTGCGCTTCGCCCGCGTTCGTCCTGCGCGACGCGGCCGGTTTCAGCCGCTGAAGTCCCAGGAGATCACGCCGGCTTTCCTCGATCGCACGATCCGTGCGTTGAGGCGCTGGCGGTATGACATCGTCGGGATCGACGAGGCTTGCCGCCGCGCGGTGACCTTGCCTAAGCGCCGACGCTTTGCCTGCCTGACCTTTGACGGCGCCAGCAAGGACATCGTCACCCATGCCTGGCCGGTGCTCGCCAGGCACGGCGTCGCCTTCACCCTGTATTTGCCGACGGCTTTCCCGGACGGCGTGGGCGTCGCGTGGTGGCTGGCGCTCGAGGACATCATCGCCCGCGAGAGCCGCATCAGCATGATGGTCGACGGCAGGGAGCAGCACTTTGCGATCTCGACGCCGTCGGACAAATACGAGCTGTTCGATTTCCTGTCCGGCTGGCTGCGCAAGCTGCCGCCGTCGGACCTGTCCTACGCGCTGAATGATCTCGCCAGGCGCTATTCGGTCGACGCGGCCCAATTGTCACGCCATGCGTCACTCGACTGGCAGGATCTGGCGAAGCTTGCCGCCGATCCGAACGTGACGTTTGGCAGCGCCACGGTGAACTATTCCGCTCTGTCGAGCCTCAGGGATGCCGACGCGCAGCGCGAGATGGCGATGGGCAAGGCGGTGGCCGAGAGCGCGCTGCGGCGCCAGGTCAGGCATTTCGCATTCCCCTTCGGGGACCGCGAAGCGTTCGGCCGTCCGCATGTGGTGATGGCCGAGGAGGCCGGCTTTGCCAGCGCGGTGTCGACGATCTCCGGGGTCGTCGAGGCGCAGGGCCGCACCAATCTGCACGCGCTGCCGCGGATCGCATGGGACGGCCGGGTGCGCTCGCTGCGGATGATGCGGGTGCTGCTGTCGGGCGTGATGTTCGCGCCTGTGCGGCCGACACGGAGCGCGCGCGACCAGAACGTTACTTAGACGCGATCGGGCCGCGACATCCAGGCGACGATCGGCATTGCCGGCAGCACCCAGCCGAGGCCCGCGACGACGTAGAAGATCGCCTGCAACAATCCGGAATTCGCGAGCCACGGCGTCTGCGCGACGGTCATGCCGAGCAGCGACCACACCACCACCAAGATGAGCAGGAAAATGGTTCCGAGCAGTTTGCGGGTGCGTATGGCCATGGCTGATATGGGTAACTCGTGATCTTGCGCTGCGGGCGCGGCGGACTATAAGGGGCCCGAAAATCCAATCAAGTCAGGGCGAAATGGCCGGTATTTCCGCAAAGACATCGCAGCTCCGCGCCGTCAGGGTATGGCTGGTCGCGGTGGCCGCCCTGATCGCGCTGATGGTGCTGGTCGGCGGCGCCACGCGGCTGACCGAGTCCGGCCTGTCGATCGTCGAATGGAAGCCGGTGACCGGCACGCTGCCGCCGCTGACCGAGGCGCAGTGGACCCAGGCCTTCGAGGGCTACAAGAGGATCCCGCAATATCGCGAGCTCAACGCCGGGATGACGCTCGCGGACTTCAAGACGATTTTCTGGTGGGAGTGGAGCCACCGGCTGCTCGGCCGCGTGATCGGCGCGGCCTATCTGCTGCCGTTCCTGTATTTCCTTTGGCGCGGCGCGGTGAGCGGCGAGCTCGGCCGGCGGCTGTGGGTGATTTTCGGCCTCGGCGCGCTGCAGGGCGGCGTCGGCTGGTGGATGGTCGCGTCCGGCCTCTCGGAACGCATCGAGGTATCGCAGTATCGGCTGGCGACGCATCTGGTGCTGGCGCTCCTGATCTTCGCGGCGATCGTCTGGACGCTGCGGCGCCTGACGGACCGTCCTTCCGTGATCGCGCCGCTCAGGCTGAAGATCACGAGCGCGGTGCTGCTCGTGCTGACCTTCGTGCAGCTCTATTTCGGCGCGCTGGTCGCCGGGCTGCGCGCCGGCAGGGTTTATAATACCTGGCCCGACATCGACGGCGGCTTCATCCCGTCGGCTGACCGTCTCTGGTTCGAGACGCCGTGGTGGCGCAATCTGTTCGACAACACGCTGACGGTGCAGTTCGAACATCGCATGACCGCCTATCTGCTGTTCGTGCTGGCGATCGCGCATGCGATCGATGCCATGCGCGCGCGCGCCGGCAGCGCGGTGATCGCGGGCGCCTGGTGGCTGGTCGCGGCGATCACGTTGCAGGCGACGCTCGGCATCCTGACGCTGCTGCATCAGGTGCCGATCGATCTGGCGCTGACGCACCAGGCCGTCGCCATCGTCGTGCTGACGCTCGCGGTGCTGCAGGCCGAGCGCTTCGCGGCGCGCCGGACCGAACGGGACCAGCCGACCCTCGTTCCGGTCGGCCAGTCCCTCTGATCCGTCAGGACAGATAGTCGAGTCCGATATCGAGCGCGGCCGAGCTGTGGGTCACCCAGCCGACCGAGATCAGGTCGACGCCGGTTGCGGCAATCGCTGCGGCCGTCGCCGCGGTGATGCGGCCGGAGGCTTCGGTGAGCGCCTTGCCGCGCGCCATGTCCACCGCCTGGCTGAGCTCCTCGGTCGTCATGTTGTCGAGCAGCACCGCGTCGACGCCGAGCGTCAGCGCTTCTTCGAGCTGCGACAGCGTGTCGACCTCGACCTCGATCTTGACGAGATGACCCGCGTTGGCCTTGGCGCGCTCGATCGCGCTGCGGATGCCGCCGGCGAGCGCGATGTGGTTGTCCTTGATCAGCACGGCATCGTCGAGGCCGAAGCGGTGATTGCCGCCCCCGCCGGCGCGCACCGCATATTTCTCCAGCGCACGCAGTCCCGGCGTGGTCTTGCGGGTGCAGACGATCTGCGCGCGGGTGCCAGCCACGGCTTTCACGAGCGTGGCGGTGGCGGTGGCGACGCCGCTCAGATGGCAGAGGAAGTTGAGCGCGGTGCGTTCCGCGGTGAGCAGGCTGCGGGCCGGGCCGTCGATGATCGCAATGACCTGGTCGGGTTCGACCGCGCTGCCGTCGGGCCGTTCGGCGCGCAGCGTGATCGCCGGCGACACCGTCTGGAAGGCCGACCGCGCGACGTCGAGCCCGGCGATCACGCCGGGCTGCCGCGCCCGCATCACCAGCCGCGCCTGCTGGGCGGACGGCACGATGGCGTCTGCGGTGATATCGCCGACGCGGCCGAGATCCTCGCGCAGCGCAGTCTGCACGATCGGCTCATAGAGCAGCGGCAACAGGGGATTGAGGGTCATGACAGGGCACTCCTGGCAAATGGCGTGGATTCGACGATGTCGCGCGCGGCGCCGAGTGCATCGACGCGGGTGAGGGACGACGGAACGGCCGACGCAGCGGTGTGTGGGAAATCGCTGCGGAAGTGGCCGCCGCGGCTTTCCTCACGCCTGATTGCGGCAACCGCGACCATCAATCCGATCAATGCTGCATCGGACGCCGCACTGTGGCTGCATGCGAGTGGATAGAGGTTGCGGATCGCACGAGCGATCCCGTCGCGGTCGCGCAGGACGCCGAGCCCCTGGGTGAGGACCGGCCGCACAGCGGAGGGATCGGAAGCCTGTGGCATCGCGTCCTCGCGCAGCATGGCGCGCGGGCCCGCACTCACGCTTTCGATGCTCTCGGCGACCCAGCGCGCGCAGACGATCGCTTCCATCAGCGAGTTGCTGGCGAGCCGGTTGGCGCCGTGCAACCCGGTGCGCGCGGCCTCGCCGCAGGCCCACAGGCCCTGCACCGTGCTGCGGCCAAAACCGTCAACCGCGATGCCGCCCATGTGGTAGTGAACCGCCGGCCGGATCGGGATCGGATCATGGGCGGGATCGATGCCGGCCATCTTGCAGAACGCGCTGATCACAGGATAGCGCTGCGCAAACTCCGCGCCCGGATGTTGGCGCGCGTCGAGGAAGGTGCGATGCCCCGCGGCGCGGTGGCGCCACACGGCGCGCGCGACGATGTCGCGTGGCGCAAGTTCGGCGCCGGGCTGATCGGCCATGAAGCGCTGGCCGGTCTCGTCGATCAATACCGCCCCATCGCCGCGGATCGCCTCGGTCAACAGCGGCATCGGGCGCGACGGCCCGTCGAACGCGGTCGGATGAAACTGGACGAACTCGATGTCCGACAGTTTCGCGCCGGCATGTGCGGCGAGCGCGAGCCCCTGGCCGAAACAACCGCCGGGATTGGTGCTGTCGGAGAACAGCCCGCCGATGCCGCCGGTCGCGATCACGACGCGGTTGCTCGCGATCGTCAGCGCGCCACTTGCGCTGGCTGCAAGCACGCCCCTCACCGCATTGTCCTCGACGATCAGCCGGCGCGCCTCGACGCCTTCCAGCAGCGTGATCGACGGCGTCTGGCGGACCGCCGCGATCAGCGCGCGCATGATCTCGCGACCGGTGCCGTCGCCGGTGGCGTGCACGATGCGGTTGCGGCGGTGTGCGGCCTCGAGCCCGAGGCGCCAGCTGCCGTCGGCGTGCCGGTCGAAGGCGACGCCGAGCCTCGCCAGCTGTTCGACGGCGGCGGGCGCGGCGTGGACGATCCGGCTCGCGGCGGCCGCGTCGCAAAGGCCGGCGCCGGCCGCGAGCGTATCGGCGAGATGCAGGGCAGGGCTGTCATCGGCGCCGACCGGCGCGGCAAGGCCGCCCTGTGCCCACATGCTGGAAGCTTCCGCGCCGAGCGGCGATTTCGACAGCAGGACGACCGGCTCGGGCGCGAGCTGAAGCGCGGTCATCAGCCCGGCGGCGCCGCCGCCGATGATCACCGGGCGGCCGTTGAGATCGGAGATATCGGTGCTCATATCGCCAGCATCCTTTCGACGCTCTTGCGCGCGCGATCGGCGATCGCAGGGTCGATCGTGACCTCGTGCTGGTTGGTCTCCAGCGCGTGGCGGATGTTCTTCAGCGTGATCCGCTTCATATGCGGACAGAGATTGCAGGGGCGGACGAAGTCGACATCGGGGTTTCGTGCCGCGATGTTGTCGCTCATCGAGCATTCCGTCAGCAGCACGACGCGCGGCGGACGTTTGGTCTCGACGAACGACTGCATCGCAGCCGTCGACCCTGCAAAGTCTGCTTCGGCGACCACCTCGGGCGGGCATTCCGGATGCGCCAGGATGGTGATATCGGGATGATCCTCGCGCAGCTGACGCACGTCGTCGGCGGTGAACAGCTCGTGCACCTCGCAGTGGCCCTTCCAGGCGATGATCTTCTTGCTGGTCTGCTTGGCGATGTTCTGCGCCAGATATTCATCCGGCAGCATGATGACGCGCTCGGCGCCGAGCGATTCAACCACCTTCAGCGCATTGCCCGACGTGCAGCAGATGTCAGACTCGGCCTTCACCGCGGTCGAGGTGTTGACATAGGCGACGACCGGTGCGTCCGGGTAGCGCGCCCGCATCAGCCGCACGTCCTGCGCCGTGATGGAATCCGCCAGCGAGCAGCCAGCCTTGAGGTCGGGGATCAGCACGGTCTTGGCCGGATTGAGCAGCTTCGCCGTCTCGGCCATGAAATGCACGCCCGCGAGCACGATGACATCGGCATCGACCTTGGTCGCTTCGCGCGCGAGCAACAGGCTGTCGCCGACGATATCGGCGACGCCGTGGAAGATTTCGGGCGTCTGGTAATTGTGCGCCAGCACCACCGCATTGCGGCGGCGTTTCAGCGCGAGGATCGCGTCGACGTCCTCGGCGAACGTGGCCCATTCGAACGGCGGGATGACGCGTTTGACGCGCTCATAGAGCGGCGCGGTGCGGGTGAGAAGATCGGTATCGAGTGCAACCATTTATACTCTCCGTGAGCATAAGATGGCTTATACTTATCCTGAGCATAAGGCGTGTCAAGTGCGCGAAAGCGGGAGCTTGGTGCCGGCGACGGCCCGCTCGGCCAGCACGGCATGGCGGAAGCGGAATAGCTTGGCCGGCCGGCCGACGGTATCGGCGGCCATTGCGCCAGTCTCTTCAACGAGTTCCTGCTGCTCGATCAGCCGGCGGAAGTTCTGCTTGTGGACCAGCCGGCCTGCGAGCGCCTCAACACTGCGTTGCAGTTGCAGCAGGGTGAACTCGGCCGGCATCAGCTCGAATACCACCGGACGGTATTTGATCTTGGCGCGCAGCCGCGCGATCCCGGTCGCGAGAATGCGGCGGTGATCCGCCGTCATGGGCTTGCCCGGCACGACCGGCGCCTCGCGGCCATGCGCGCGCCCGGCTTCCGGGATCAGAGCGGCCTCGTAGAGCAGCTCATAGCGCTGCAGCACCAGCTCCTCGTTCCAGTCGCGATCATCGAGACCGAAGGTGATGGCGCAGCGCTGCCAGCGCTCGCGTTGCAGCGTTGGTGACGGCGCCGCCTTCGCCCACGTTTTGAGCTTCGGCGCGATCGTCTTGGCCAGGAAGGCCGGCGCGCCGGCGCGATGATCCTCCCAGGGGAAGTAGTCGTACCAGCCGGACCAGTGGGCCTCGAAGCCTTCGCCGACACGATCCTCGCGGGTCAGGCCGAGATAGCTGATCGAGACGCTGTGCGGCACCTTGGTGTCGCCGGAGCGGCCGCGGTCGGCAAAGGTGTAGAGCTGCTCGACATAGCCGAGCGGGTGGCCGGTCTGCGCTTCGACCCAGGCCCGCAGCGCGGTCTGCAGCGAGCGATGGGTGAACTCGAACGGGCCGCTCGGCAGCGCGGAGCCGCCGGCGATGGTCATGATCTTCGGCGTGCCCTCGGTGACGGCGACCAGCACCGCGACGAGATCGGCGGTCACCGCGTTCCCCGAAGCCGGTGCGCTGGATTTCTGCGGCGATCTGGCCACGCGATCGGTCCGCGCTAGCAGTAGCCGTAGACGCCG
Organism: Bradyrhizobium sp. UFLA06-06; assembly: GCF_054820065.1. Classification (NCBI taxonomy): domain Bacteria; kingdom Pseudomonadati; phylum Pseudomonadota; class Alphaproteobacteria; order Hyphomicrobiales; family Nitrobacteraceae; genus Bradyrhizobium; species Bradyrhizobium sp. UFLA06-06. The sequence continues at coordinate 166,618 of NZ_JADFUD010000005.1, read as the reverse complement.
CAGGCGTAGGGCAGGCGGTCCCAATAGGTCACATAGGCACCGCCGTAGTACGGGCCGAAATAGTTGTAGGAGTGCCAGTTGCCGTAATAGCCGGGCAGTGACGACGATCCCGGCAGCAGCGGTTCGCCGGGCACGAACGGGATATACGGCTCGGTATTGAGCGGGATCACCACGGGCTCGACGACCACGAGCTGGCGTCCGCGCCGCACATAGGTCGGCGGCGTGATGGTGGTGCGGTAGGCGTAATGCTGCCGCGGCAGGCCCGCCGGCAGCTGGCGCGCGGCCTTGACGGTGGCGCTCTTGGCGACGGCCGGGCCGTCGGCGGCGTCAGCAGGCGGGATCGCAAACAATGCGATCGCGAGCGGCAATGTCCAGCGCAGCATCAATGGTCTCCCGAATCATCCGGAGCCTATCACTGCCACTTTAAGCCGGATTGAACGTTAACGAGAGGCCCGTCGGTATTAAGCGTTAACGGGAGGTCGGTCGCCTTGGGCAAGTTGCCGGAGCGATGCGGCGCACCGCTCCGGAACAATTGCGGGATCAGGCGCGCAGGGCCTGGTCGAGGTCGGCGATCAGGTCTTCCTTGTCCTCGATGCCGATCGAAAGCCGCACCACCTCGGGCGCCGCGCCCGACCTCACCTTGGCGGCGTCGTCGAGTTGGCTGTGGGTGGTGGAGGCCGGATGGATCACCAGCGAGCGGGTGTCGCCGACATTGGCGAGATGCGAGAACAGCTTCAGGTTCGACACCAGATTGACGCCGGCGTCGTAGCCGCCCTTGAGGCTGAAGGTGAACACCGCCCCGGCGCCCTTCGGCGAATATTTGCGCTGCAGCGCGTTGTACCTGTCGCCGGGCAGGCCGGCATAATTCACCGCTGAGACCGCGGGGTGGGTGGAGAGGAATTCCGCCACCGCCTTGGCGTTGTCGCAGTGCTTCTGCATGCGCAGCGGCAGCGTTTCGATGCCAGTCAGGATCATGAAGGCGTTGAACGGCGACAGTGCGGGGCCGAGGTCGCGCAGGCCGAGCACGCGGCAGGCGATCGCGAAGGCGAAGTTGCCGAAGGTCTCCTGGATCCTGATGCCGTGATATTCCGGGCGCGGCTCGCTCAGCATCGGATATTTGTTGTCCTTCGACCAGTCGAAGGTGCCGGCGTCGACAATGATGCCGCCGAGTGAGTTACCGTGACCGCCGAGGAACTTGGTCAGGGAGTGCACGACGATGTCGGCGCCGTGGTCGATCGGCTTGATCAGATAGGGCGAGGCCAGCGTGTTGTCGACGATCAGCGGCACGCCGGCCTTGCGCGCAACGGCGGCGATCGCCTCGATGTCGGTGATGCTGCCGGCCGGGTTGGCGATCGACTCGATGAAGATCGCCTTGGTGTGCGGCGTCACCGCGCGCTCGAAGCTTTCGATCTCATCGGGATCGGCCCAGGCCACATTCCAGCCGAACGCCTTGAAGGCGTGGGTGAACTGGTTGATCGAGCCGCCATAGAGCTTGCGTGCCGCGATGATCTCATCGCCGGGCTTCAACAGCTGCTGCAGCACGACGACCTGCGCTGCGTGACCGGAAGCGACGGCGAGCGCCGCGGTGCCGCCTTCGAGGGCTGCGACACGTTCCTCGAGCACGGCATTGGTCGGGTTGCCGATGCGGGTATAGATGTTGCCGAATGCCTGCAGGCCGAACAGCGAGGCCGCGTGGTCGGCGTCGTTGAAGACGAATGACGTGGTCTGGTAGATCGGCGTCGCCCGCGCGCCGGTGGTGGGATCAGGCTGCGCGCCGGCGTGCACGGCGAGGGTGGAAAATCCCGGAAGGCGATCGGTCATTCTTTGTATCCTGTTGTAGCCTGGTCGAAACGCGCGGCATGCTGATGGCGCCGGCGCCCGCCGTCAAGCGAGTTGGGCACGCCGCCAGTTTCTGGAGGGGCATCCCGCGCTATACCGGAAGATCGCAGCGATTATTCCGCCGCGATGTCAGGTCGTCTCGGTCTTGTTCTTTGCCGCGCGGTCGGATGCCGCGGTCTGTCCGCCGCCGAAGCTCGTGCGATTGAGCGACAGCCGCATGCCCTGCGTCGGGATCGGCGCACGCTTGGAACTCAGCGTGCGCGAGTTGACGCCCATCCACGAGATCTCCGACGACAGCCGGCCATACTCGATCTTCGGGCAGCGGTTCATCACCACCTTGAGGCCCGCGGCTTCCGCCTTCTCGGCCGCGGCGTCGTCGCGCGCGCCAAGCTGCATCCAGATCACCTTCGGCGGCGTCGACAATTTCAGCGCCTCCTCGACCACGGGCATGATGTGGCTTGAATTGCGGAAGATGTCGATCATGTCGATCGGCCGATCGATGTCCGCAAGCGAGGCGACGAACGGCTTGCCCATCAGCGTCTTGCCGACATGGCCGGGGTTGACCGGGATCATGTCGTAGCCGCGCTGCGCCAGATATTTGAAGGCGAAATAGCTCGGCCGCACATTGACCGGCGACGCGCCGACCATCGCGATCGTCTTGACGTTGTTCAGAATGCTGCGGATGTAATTGTCGTCGTAGGTGTCGTGGTTCATTTTTCTTCCGGGTTTGTCATTCCGGGGCTCGCGTAGCGAGAACCCGGAATCTCGAGATTCCGGGTCTGGTGCTAACGCACCATCCCGGAATGACGACCTCAGGTCGTCACTTGTCTTGCCACTTCGGATCGCGCTTCTCGATGAAGGCGCCGATACCTTCCTCGGCGTCGCGCGCCATCATGTTTTCGGTCATCACCTCGGCGGCGAAGCGATAGGCGTCGGCGAGGGTCATCTCGGCCTGGCGATAGAACGCTTCCTTACCGAGCTTGACGGTGTAGGCCGATTTCAGCGCGACCTTCTCGGCCAGCGCGATCGCGGCGTCGCGTTCGGTGCCCGCGGATACCACGCGGTTGACGAGGCCGATGCTCTGCGCCGTTGCCGCCGAGACCGGCTCTCCGGTCAGCAGCATCTCCATGGCCTGCTTGCGCGGCACGTTGCGCGACAGCGCCACCATCGGCGTCGAGCAGAACAGCCCGATGTCGACGCCCGGCGTCGCAAACGCCGCCGCGTCGGAGGCGACCGCGAGGTCGCAGCTTGCGACCAGCTGGCAGCCGGCCGCGGTGGCGATGCCCTGGACGGATGCGACCACCGGCTTCGGCAGGCGCACGATGGCCTGCATCATCGCGCTGCAGGCGTTCATGATTTGCGCGAAATAGGCGCGGCCGCGGTCGGCATCGCTGCGGCGCGCGGTAAGCTCCTTGAGGTCGTGGCCGGCGCAGAACGCCGGGCCGTTGGCGGCGAGCACGACGGCGCGGATGCGCTTTTCACCGCTGATCTCGTTCAACGCGGCGTGCAGCTCGGCGATCAGGCCCTCGGAGAGGCTGTTGCGCGCTCCGGGCCGATTGAGCGTCAATAGCGCGATACTGCCGATGGTCTCACGCAGCAGGATCGGCTGGCGTTGCGGCGCTTCGGCGCGGGCGGCTTGGGCGGACATGATGAAAATTCCACTTTGGTCTCTGTGACAACTTAATGTAACAGGCAGGCTGAAGCGAGGGCAGGGACGGCATGGCGACAGCGAAAATGAGCGTGGCTGACGTGGAGGAGTTCCTGCGGAGGGAATTCCCGCAGGCGTTCGTCCACGACGATGTCCGGATCGAAAGCGCCGACGGCGAGACGGCCCTGCTGCGCCAGCGCTTCAGCGAGCGCATGCTGCGGCCGGGCGGTACGGTGTCCGGGCCGACCCTGATGGGCCTGGCAGATTTCGCGATGTACGTGGTGCTGCTGTCGGCGATCGGGCCGGTCGGCCTTGCCGTGACCACCAACCTCAACATTAACTTCCTGCGCAAGGGCCAGCCGGGGCAGGACGTACTCGCGGTGGCGAGGCTGCTCAAGCTCGGCAAGCGGCTCGCGGTCGGCGAGGTCAACCTGCTGTCCGGCTCGTCTCCCGATCCCATTGCCCATGTCACGGCGACCTATTCCATTCCGAATCAATAGGCTTTTCTACGGTATTATTGCACCATATTTACAAGCCATTGTTTTCGCTGGTGTAATTTGATCGCGTGGGCGTTGACGCGCGATCGCGGCTTCTCTAGAAAGCCGCCCAGTTCGGCGCATACGGCGCCGATTTCCTTTTCACGGATTTCACACATGAGCACGTTCTCGGCCAAGCCCGCCGAAGTGACGAAGAAGTGGGTCGTGATCGACGCCAAGGGTCTGGTCGTCGGTCGTCTCGCCACCCTCGTCGCGATGCGCCTGCGCGGCAAACACCTGCCCACCTACACGCCGCATGTCGATTGCGGCGACAACGTCATCATCGTCAACGCCGCGCATGTGGTGCTGACCGGTCGCAAGCGCGACCAGAAGACCTACTACAAGCACACCGGCTTCATCGGTGGCATCAAGGAGCGCACCGCGAAGCAGATCCTCGAGGGTCGCTTCCCCGAGCGCGTCGTCGAGAAGGCGATCGAGCGCATGATCCCGCGCGGTCCGCTCGGCCGCATGCAGATGGGCAATCTGCGCGTCTATCCGGGTGCCGATCATCCGCATGAAGCGCAGAGCCCCGAGAAGGTCGATATCGCTTCCCTGAATCGCAAGAACACGAGGGCCGCATAATGTCCGATACGTTGCAGTCCCTCGACCAGCTCTCGCAGGTCAAGCCGGCCGCGCCCGACGCGCCGAAATACGTCAAGAAGGTCGACAAATACAATCGCGCCTACGCCACCGGCAAGCGCAAGGACGCGGTCGCCCGCGTCTGGGTCAAGCCCGGCTCCGGCAAGATCTCGGTCAACACCCGCGAGTTCGAAGTCTACTTCGCCCGCCCGGTGCTGCGCATGATGATCCAGCAGCCGCTGGTCGCTGCGGCCCGTAACGGCCAGTACGACGTGATCTGCACCGTCGCCGGCGGCGGTCTCTCGGGCCAGGCCGGTGCTGTTCGGCACGGCATCTCGAAGGCGCTGACCAACTTCGAGCCCGAGCTGCGCGGCGTCCTCAAGAAGGGCGGCTTCCTGACCCGCGACAGCCGCTCGGTCGAGCGCAAGAAGTACGGCAAGGCGAAGGCCCGCAAGTCCTTCCAGTTCTCGAAGCGCTAATTCGAGTTCTAAAATTGGCGGCAATTGCCGCAAGCATCGAGTTGCAGAGGGCGCCGCGAGGCGCCCTTTTTGCTGCGTCCGACCGGCCGTGCTTCGGCGCGAATTAGCGCAGTTTTTCATGAAAACTTGCGCCTGCGTGCAAACGAAATTGGAACTCGCACCTTCTAGCTTGCGGGCTCGCAGTGGCGCTGCATCACCGTATTTATTTGCGCCTGCGAACGTTGCATCACACCGGGCTGGGGTGAGTTTATGTCGTTCGATCCATCGACACTTTATTTGTTCGCCACCATGGTCGCGGGCATGCTCGGCGCCATGCTGTGGTTGTTCGGCAGGCAGGAGAACATTTCCGCGCTGAAATGGTGGGGCACCGCCTATCTGCTCGGCGCGGCCTCGGTCGCGGTCTGGACGGTCGGCAGTTCGACGCTCGATCCGATGGTTCTGCTGGGCCTCAATGCGATCGGCTTCGCCGCCTGCGGCCTGGTCTGGAATGCCGCGCGCATTTTCCACGGCCGCAAGGCCAATTTGCTGGGCCTCGTGCTCGGCCCGATCGCATGGATCGGGGCGGTGACGACGGTTGAGGATCCCGCGATGCGCCTGACGATCGGCGCCGGGATCGTCGCGATCTACGCCGCGCTGACCGCCTCCGAGCTGTGGAGCGAGCGCCGCCGCGCGATGCAGCGGCGCTGGCTCGCGATCGTCATCCCGGTCGCGCACGGTTGCGTCCTGATGCTGCCGATCCTGGTCGGCGACCTGCTGCGATTGAACGGCCAGAATTTCGTATCCAGCTTTTGGGTCACGCTGTTTTCGATCGAGCTCGTTCTGTACGCGATCGGCACCGTGTTCGTGATCTTCATGATGGTGTCGGACCGCGCGGTGGCCGTGCACAAGACGGCCGCGTCGATCGACCCCCTGAGCGGCATGCTCAACCGCCGCGGCTTCACCGAGGCCTGCGCGCGGGTGATCGAGCGCGAGTCCATTGCCGGCCGGCCGGTCACCGTGATGATCTTCGACATCGATCACTTCAAGTCGATCAACGACCGCTTCGGCCATCCCGCCGGTGACGAGATCCTGAAGCTGTTCTCCGCTGTCGTGGTCAACAGTCTCAGGATCAGCGATCTGTCGGGCCGGATCGGCGGCGAGGAATTCGCGGCGCTGCTGCCGTGCTCGCTGGAGGAGGGTGTGCTGGTCGCCGAGCGCGTGCGCGAAGCCTTCGAGAACAGCAACATCACCTGCGAGGAAGGCGCGGTCGACACCACGGTCAGCATCGGCGTCGCCGGCGGCCCCGCCGGGACCGAGCTCGAGGTGCTGTTGGCCTCGGCAGACACCGCGCTCTACCAGGCCAAGCGCGGCGGCCGCAACCGCGTCGAGGCGGCGGAGGAATTGCCGCTCTCGCTGGAGAACTGGCGGCGCAAGACCGCGGGCCTGCCGGCTTCGGCGCGACAAAAGCCGGCGAGCGTCCGGGCATGAGCGCGGTAACGAGCGGTTAACCATTCAATCCCATGCTTTCGGGCATGGAGTCGATCCGCACCCGTAATCCGCAGTCAGCCCTGATGTCGCTCGAAGCCGATGCGGTTTCGGCGCGCAGCGGTTTCGCCTGCCTGTTCTCGGACTCCCATGAATACGAGACCGCGCTGATCGCCGAACGGCGCGCGCAGGGGCGATACCAGCCGCCGAAGAGTCGCTGGCCGGTGGTGATGCTGGCCGGCGTGATGCTGATGGTCGCGGGAACGGTGCTGCTGCTCTCCTGACGTCACGCGGCCCGCGCCGGATCCTCCGTCTTGAAGTGGTCGATCATCACCTTGGCGATTGCCATCAGCGGCAGCGCCAGCGCCAGCCCCCAGATGCCGAACACGACGCCGAGCAGGATCTGGAACGCGAACAGCGTGGCCGGCGGGATGTCGAGCGCCTGGCGCTGGATGATCGGCGTCAGCACGTAGCTTTCCAGCGCGTGGACGCCGAGGAACAGGATGAAGGCCGAGAGCGCCGCGATCCATCCGGTCGCAAGGCTCGCCAGCACCACGATCAGCCCGCCGAGGATCGCGCCGACCGTCGGGATGAAGGCGAGCAGGCCGGCCTGGATGCCGAGGATGAACGAGCTCGGAATGCCGATGATGGCAAGCCCGATCCAGGTGACGAGGAACACCGCCGTCATCGTGATGATCTGCGCGATCAGCCAGCGCTCCAGCGTCTCGCCGATGCGGTCGACGATGACCGTCGACTGCGCGCGGTACTTCGCCGGCGCGATGAACAACAGCCCGGCGCGGTAGATGCTTGGCTGGGCCGCAAAGGCGAGCCCGAGGAACAGCACGATGAAGAAGTTGCCGACGACGCTGACGGTGCCGAGCAGCACCTTTAGCGTCTGGCTGATGATGGCGCCGCCGCTTGAGGCCAGCGCGCCGGCGCCGGGGATGCCATGGGACTGGGACGGCGCGGGTGTCGTCGTCGTTGTCGTGACGGCGCTGCCTTCGCCCTTCGCCTCGCCGGCGGCATTTGTGAAATCGAGATAGCTGGTGTCGACCCCGTGCTGCTCGAGGAAGTCCTTGACGCTGCCGAGCTGTGATTTGATCGTGTTGCTCAACACCGTGGCCTGCTGCGCGATCGTGGTGCCGCCGAGGAACACGATGCCGGACAGCAGCCCGGCCATCGCCAGGCAGACGATCGCAAGCCGCAGCGCGTGGGGCAGCTTGGTCAGCCGGCCGAGCAGGGTGGTCATGGCATTGAGGGCAACCCCGAGCAGCATGCCCGCGAACAGCAGGAACAGGGTCGCGGCGAAATGCCAGGCGAAGGTCAGCAGGGCTGCGAACAGCACCACGCCGATGCCGCCGACGGCGATCGCCCATGCCAAGTCGTTGCGGGCCTGCAGGCGATTGTCAGCCGAGTCTGTCACGGGTGATTCCCCCTTCGCGACGGTCCGAAGCAGTCTTTGGCGAAAATCCCGCCGGGATCAAGCTGGCGGGAGCGTGCCGGTTTGCCGCTGACGCGCCGCGGCGCCGGGCGCGATTGGTGGGCATCTGGCCGGCTCTGGGTCCCGAGGGGCGCGAATCTGTGCAGGACTGCAAGGCCCCCTGTGCAGATATAGACAGTTGATCCGGCCGGAACTCGAAGGCATGATCGTCTCCGCAACGTCGCAAACTTAGAAGAATCATTGCGCGAGACTTCAATAATGAGACGGCCCGTGGTCGGCGTGATCGGAAACGCCCATCGCATCGAAAATCGTTTCACAGTCCAGATGGTCGGGGAGCGCAACCTTCGTGCGGTTGCCGAGGTGTCGGGCGCAGTGCCGCTGATGTTCGCGGGCAGCCCCGAAATCACCGAGGTCGGCGCCTTGCTCGACGTGGTTGACGGCGTGGTGCTGACCGGAGCCCGCGCCAATGTTCATCCGACGCGCTTCAACACCGAACCGTGTGCCGCGCACGAGCCTTACGACATCCATCGCGACGACGTCGCGCTGGCGCTGTCGGAAGCCTGCGTCGCGCGCGGCGTGCCGATCTTCGGCATCTGCCGCGGCCTGCAGGAGATGAACGTCGCCTTCGGCGGCTCGCTGCATCCGGAGATCCGCGAGATTCCGGGCCGCATGAACCACCGGATGCCACGGCTCGAGAACGGTGAAATCCATCCTGACCCGACCGTTGTGTTCGCCGACCGTCACGACGTCGCACTGACGCCGGGCGGTGCGTTCGCAAGAATCCTCGGCCGGGAGACCATTCGGGTCAATTCGCTGCACGGCCAGGGCATCCTCGAGCCCGGCAAGCGCGTCGTGATCGAGGGCATCGCCGAGGACGGCACCATCGAGGCGATCCGCATCGCCGACGCGCCGGGTTTTGCGCTGGGTGTGCAGTGGCACGCCGAATACGATCCGCAGCGCAATCCGATCAACCGCGCCCTGTTCGAGGCCTTCGGCGACGCGCTGCGCGAGCGGCGGCGGGCGGCGTAGGATGGTCTCACCGCCATCGTCCCTGCGCGTCTAGTCACGACGTCGTCTTCAAAAAGCGCGCTGTCGTCCCTGCGAAAGCAGGGACCCATACTCCGCAGCGGTTGTAGTGGAGGGGACTCGTCGTTGCAGCACTGCTCAACAATGACCATCGGTGGTTATGGGTCCCTGCTTTCGCAGGGACGACAGCGAATGTGTGGCGTCGTCTGTGAAGACGGTGACAAACAAGCCCAGTCTCGCCGGTTTGGGAAGCCATGAAAGACGCGGGGCTTTCCTGAGCCAATCCGCGCGAGCCGAGCGGCAGGTGAATAGATCGTCCCCAAATCCGGGCGTCACGAACGCAAAGTGTGTTGTCCCCGCAACGTCACAAGAGTTCCGTTGAGCATCGCACCTGTTGGGACTTCACTGTGTGGCGAATTCCCCGTTTAATAATGGCGGACCTGAGGCAAAGATTTTACCACCAAGACGTTCATTTGAGATCAGGTTCAGGAGGCCGCTGACCAGCGCCAGCGGCCTCTTCGTGTTGCTTCATTGATCACAAATGCAGGTATGGGCCGTTGCCGCGTCGATGGCGCGCAGGAAGCAAGCACGTCACGGCATTAGCGCACTGACCATGGCCATGCCGACGGTTGCGGTTTGGCGGTGGCGTGCGGCCGCGCCGGGGGTGGCGCCGGTTTGCGTGTCTGGGCAACATTGGCCGACGGCCGCGGGCGCGGCAGTGGTATTTCCGGGGTTACCGTTGGCTGTTCGGAGCTCACCTTTGGCTCTGCGGCGTTGGCGATGACACCAGCCAGCTGTTCCTGGCTTGCGTTGAGCCGCTCGGTGACCGTCTCGCTTTCGCGCGCCATCTGATCCTGGGTCGCCTTGATCTGGTCGATGATATCTTTGCTGCGCGCCATTTCTGCTTGGCTCGCCTCGAGTTGGCTCGCGACGTTTTTATGGTCGCGGACCAATTGTTCCTGCCTCACCTCAAGCTGTTCGACCGCTTGCCTTAAGGCAGCGAGATCGCGCGCCATCGGTTGAAGCTGCTGCGCCAAGTCGGAAGAAAGTGCCGCAGCAGTCGGCGCAACGTCTTTCGGCGCGGCGTCTTTCGGCGGGGTTTGCGCAGGAGGCGATGGGGGGCCGGAGGAGGCCACCATCGCCGTATCAACGGGTGACGACCACCACCAAGCAGCGCCACCAATGCATGCTGCCAACACAGTACCGACAACAGCCAGGTGGCGCCAATCCACCAATCGATGAACCGTCGCTAGCGGCGCGCGAAACGCCTTCATGGTGGTCGGCGGGTCGGAAGGAGTGACTCCTGCTTCGCGCGCGAGGTTCGAAAGCTGCTCTTCCAAGCTCGCGAGCCGCCCTTCCGCGCCTCTGTCATCCAGCATGGAATGCATTTTTTGCTCCGTATCAAATGCAAGGTCACCCGCCTTGAGAGCAGATCCGCTCCTCGGCGCGCTAACATTCAACGGGACCCGGATGGGTATTTGCAGCTTAAGCTTCCCAGGGATGAGGATGCGGCCTGTACGTCACATCGTCTTTCTTTTATCAGCTCACCCTTCCTGAACTGTCCCGACGATTTTGACCGAGATATCGTTCGTCCGCAATCGGGAACACCGCTTGCCATGGAGCGCTGGAGCTCGTGGATCGGGGTGCTGTTCGGCCGCCTCACGCTATCGAGCGCGAACATCGGATGCCTCTCGGAGCCGAGGCACATTACGTCGAGGTATCGTTGGTCGGCGTTGAGAGCGTCACCAAGCGCCGGAGAGGGCGGGCTGGACCCTGAAACGCGGGGATGCGGAGCGCTCCATGTTCGGCAAGCGACCATGTCGGCATCCTGCATGGCGCCTTCGGCCGGTGCCTGACCGTGGCGCCAGACATGTATCCCGGGGCCCTCACGCGCATTCTCGGTATGTTGAGTTGCGCTGCTGGCGAGAAAGTCCCGCTGGTCGACAGGCCGCAGCTGTTCTTCCGGTATCGAGCGCGCGCCGGAATCGGTCTTTCTCCGTACTAATACGGATACGAAAGTGGCGGATTGCAGCGCCGGACTCGGCTAAGCAACAGGGATATTTGCTCCGGCGCCGACGACCCCCTTTTCCGAATACTGTTTTTCCTTTTCGATTTTCGGTGCAGCCGACACGAGGGGTTGGTCGGGATGAATTTGTCGGGCCGTCTGGCGATGGGGATGATGTTTCCCGTCGCCGCGCTCCTGCTCGCGCTGGGCTTCATCCATGGCGTGACCTGGCCGGGCATTCTGCTCGCGGGTGGCGCGGTTGCGGTGGTATTGATGACGGCTGAGGTGATTGCGAGATCGCTGTCCAGGACGCCCGCCCAGCTGGTGCGGGCGGCGGAGGCGCTGTCGCGCGGCCAGCAGGTCTCGCTCGGCTCAAGCGATGACGGCGAGACTGCTCAGCTCGCGGCGACGCTTGCCGAATTGTCGGCGCAGCTGGGCAGCAGGCAGCACCTGCTGGAGAAGACCGTCGAGAGCATCCGCGATCCGGTGGTGGTCGCCGACGAGCACGGGATGATCGTGATCATCAACGCCGCGGCGCGACGGTTGTACAGTGTCGAACCCGGGTTTGATACCCTGACCGGCGTTCGCACCTTCCAGAACTATTATGCCGACGGCACCACCGTGATGCCGATCCCGGACACGCCGATGGCGCGTGCGCTGCGCGGCGATGACGTCGACGATTTCGAGCTGATCGTCAAACCGCAACCGCCGCAACCGGCCGTCTGTCTTGTCGTCAACGCGCGGCCGCTGCGCGACGATACCGGCAATCTGCGGGGCGCGGTCGCCGTGCTGCACGACGTCACCGCGCAGCGGCGGGCACATCAGGCGCTGGTTGAAAGCGAGCAGATGGCGCAGGCCATCGTCAGGACCGCGCTCGACGCCTTCGTCCAGACCGACCAGGACGGCTTCATTCTCGACTGGAGCCCGCAGGCCGAGGTACTGACCGGCTGGACGCGGTCCGAGGCGGTCGGCTATCGGGTGGTCGAACTGGTGTTTCCGGAGGAGCTGCGCCTTGCGCACCGGCAGCGGATCACCCGCTTCCTGCAGGAGACCGCGGCCGGCGGCATGGGCATGCGCTATGAAACGGCGTGCCTGCACCGCGACGGTCATCGGTTCTATGTCGAGGTGTCGCTCAACGCGCTGCGCCGCGGCGATGGCTGGATCATCAATTCCTTTGTCAGGGACGTCAGCCAGCGCCGGATCGCCGAGGAGCAGCTGATCCAGGCACAGAAGTCTGAATCGCTGGGGCGGTTGACCGGCGGCATCGCGCACGACTTCAACAACATGCTGACCGTGATCACCGGCACGATCGAGATCCTCGCCGACGGCGTCAAGGACAACCCGCAGCTCGCCGCGATCGCCAAGCTGATCAGCGATGCCGCCGATCGCGGCGCGCAGCTCACCTCGAGCCTCCTGGCATTCGCGCGCAAGCAGCCGCTGCAGCCCGCCGAGACCGACGTCAACGACCTGATCGGCGAGGTGGTCCGGCTGCTGTCGCAGACGCTGGGCTCGCAGACCGAGATCAGGACGGAGCTCGGCCGCAACGCCTGGCTCGCCCTCGTCGACCGCAGTCAGCTTGGTGCCGCGCTGGTCAATCTCGCCATCAATGCGCGCGATGCCATGCCTGACGGCGGCACGCTGAGCTTTGCGACCCGCAACATCCAGCTCGGGATTCCCGACGCCGTGGCGTGCGGCGTCGAGCGCGCCGGCGATCATCTCGTGATCGAGGTAACCGATACCGGCACCGGCATTTCGCCGACGCATCTGGAAAAGATCTTCGATCCGTTCTTTTCCACCAAGGAGGTCGGGCAGGGCGCCGGGCTCGGGCTCAGCATGGTGTTCGGCTTCGTCAAGCAAAGCGGCGGCGGCATCGAGGTCAAGAGCGAGCAGGGGCGCGGCACCATCTTCAGGATCTATCTGCCGAAGGCCGACGGCACCGCACAGCGCGCGGCGGACGAGGACGATCTGCCCGTCAGGGGCGGCGACGAGACGATCCTGTGCGTCGAGGACGATCCTACGATCCGGGACTATGTCACGGGCCAGCTCGAAAGCCTCGGCTACCACGTTCTGGTCGCGGCGAACGCGGACGCCGCGCTCGAAATCGTCAAACGAGGCACCGCCTTCGACCTGCTGTTCACCGATATCGTGATGCCCGGCAGCATGAACGGCCGGCAATTGGCGGAGACACTGATGGCGGGGCGCCCGGCGCTGCGGGTGCTGTTCACCTCGGGCTACAGCGACGGCGTGCTGCCCGCACAACAGGGGCGCGGTGGCCACGGCATTCCGCTGCTCACCAAGCCCTATCGGCGCGGCGAGCTGGCGCGGATGCTGCGGCGCTGCCTTGATCTTCAGGTCGACTTTCAGGGCGATCCGGTTCCGCAGCCTTACTCGGTACAGCCCGATCTCGAACGCTTCCTGCGCGAGAATCCGCCGGGGAAGATTTAGCCGGCGTCGAGCGATGTGTAGGATAGGTACAGCCAATCGGGCCGCGCAACGCGCGGCCCGATGATAACTTCGCGAAACCCAATATCTCTAATGTGGCCGCTGGGTTTCGCTTCGCTCTACCCATCCTACGCGCTAAGCTCCCGCGACAAAGCCGCGGCCGGTCAACGGCCCGATCTCAGGGAGTATGGAATGCAGGACCGCAAATGGTCGAGGCGCGACTGGCTCAAGGCGACGGCGGCCACCGCCGCCGGCATGGTATTTGCGGAGCCGCTGCGCGCGGCGGTGCCGCCGGCGGAAGCGGTGACGCCGGAGCTGATCGCAGCCGCCAAGAAGGAAGGCAAGATCTCGTTCTACAGCGCGCTGGAACTGAACACGGCCGAGCGTCTCGCGCGTGACTTCGAGCAGAAATATCCCGGGATCAGCGTCCGCGTTGAGCGCTCCGGCGCGGAGCGCATCTTCCAGCGCATCGCGCAGGAGCAGGGCAGCGGCATCAACGCCGTCGATGTCGCCAATTCCACCGATCCCGCGCATTATCTCGACTGGAAGAAGAACGACTGGCTCGCGGCCTATGTGCCGGAGGACGTCGCCAGGCATTTTCCGGCCGACCAGGTCGATCCCGACGGCACCTCGGCGACATCCTGCGCCTGGTTCGAGGTGATCGGCTACAACACCGAGCAGGTGAAGCGCGAGGAGGCGCCGAAGAGCTACGCCGACCTGCTCGATCCCAAGTGGCGCGGCAAGATCGTCAAGGGCCACCCGAGCTACTCCGGCGCGATCATGACCGCGACCTTCGTGCTGGCGCGCGATCTCGGCTGGCCGTATCTGGAGAAGCTTTCTCAGCAGCGGGTGATGCAGGTGCAGTCGGCGGCCGATCCACCGAAAAAGATCCTGCTCGGCGAGCGCGCGGTGATGGCCGACGGCAACGACTATAACCTCGTGCTGGCCAAGGATCAGGGCAAGCCGGTCGAGGTGGTCTATCCAACCGAGGGCGCGCCGCTGATCATCGTCCCCAGCGGCATCTTCAAGAACGCGCCGAACCCGAATGCCGCGCGCCTGTTCCAGAGCTATTTCTTCAGCGCCGAGACCCAGCAGATGCTGGCCGACGAATTCGCGCACCGCTCGTTCCACGCCAAGGTGAAGGAGAAGGCCGGGCACGTGCCGCTCGACAAACTGAAAATGCTGAAAGCCGATCCGGCTCAGGTGCAGGTGCAGTCCGAGGAGATCAAGGCGAAGTACGCGAAGCTGTTCCGGGTGTAGTTCGGCCCCCGTAGGATGGGTAGAGCGAAGCGAAACCCATCGCCTGTGCAAAGGGGCGAGGGTGATGGATTTCGCTGCGCTCTACCCATCCTACAGATCGCGCTAACCGCCCACTTCCGCGCTGAGCATCGGCCCGAACAGCTCCCATCTCTCGCCCTTGAGTCGTCTGAGTTGCATCTGCTTGATCGGCGCGAAATCGATCGGGCTGGTGTTCATCGTGATGCCGGGAAGCAGGTTGGTGGTCCGGAAGGCCTTCAGGTTGGCGGCCTGTTTCATCACGTTGGCGCGCGTGAGATCGTCGCCACACTGCTTCAACACCTGAACCAGCGTCTGGGCGGCATTGTACCCTGTCACAATCAGGCCGTCGGCCCGATTGCCCTCGGGGAAATATTTGGAGAGATATTCGTCGAACGCCTTCATGCCGGGGTCGTCCTTCCATTGCGGATCGAGCGGATCCATCAGGTAGGCCACCGAAATGATGCCTTGCGCGTTCTCGAAGCCGGCGGGCTGGATCACGGCACCGAGCGAGGAACCGACCGAGTTGAGGATGTGCAGCGGTTTCCAGCCGATCTCGGCCGTCTTCTTGATGGCCTGCGCCGCGAATTTCGGTGTGGCTATGTCGACGAATACATCGGCATTCATCGATTTCATCTTGACGATGTGCGTGTCGATGGTCGGCTCGGCCACCTCATAGGCATCCTCGATGACGATCATCGACGCCGCCTTGTCGCCGAGGCCGTCCTTCAGGCCCTTGAGATAGTCCTTTCCATAATCGTCGTTCTGGTAGAGGACCGCGATCCTGCCGTTCGGCTTTTCCTTCAATATGTGCTTGGCGTAGATCCGTCCCTCGCTCTGATAGCTGGGCTGCCAGCCCATGGTCCACGGGAAGTTCTGCGGATCGTTCCACTTGGTGGCACCGGTTTGAATGAACAGCTGCGGTACTTTCTTCACGTTCATGTATTTCTGAATCGCGCCGTTGGATGCCGTGCCGAGAGAGGCGAAGATCAGCAGGACCTCGTCGCCTTCGACCAGCTTGCGCGCCTGCTCGACCGTCTTCGGCGGACTGTAGCTGTCGTCGTAGGAGATGAAGTTGATCTTGCGGCCGTTGATGCCGCCCTCGGCGTTGATCTTGCGGAAATAAGCCGCCTGGGCCCGGCCGCTGGTGCCATAGGCCGATGCCGGCCCGCTGTAGGGCATGATGTTGCCGATCTTGATTTCAGTATCGGTTGCGCCGGTGTCGTATTTCTTCTGGGCAAATGCGCTGCCAGCACAGACAGCGAGAATGGTGATGGCGGTCGAAAGCGCCGCCATTCGTCGAGCGACGAAAGACATCTCGTTTCTCCCCATGCAGAAAATGAATGCGTGTTTTATCGGAGGCCGCTTTTCGGGTCCTTGCCGGCAGTGAACACCCGAGCCCAGGCGTTGTCGATCCCGGAAACACAACCTTGTGTGCGGTTCGCAGCACGTCATCAGGTTCGTCAGCGTTGCTGACCGTAGTCTTCCGGGCTTCCCGCGATCAGGCCGCGCGCATCGATCGCTGCGCGCGATAGGCCTGTGGCGATGTCAGCGTGAGCTTGCGGAAGGCTTTTCGAAAGCTGCTCTCGTCCTCATAGCCGGTGGCGCGGGCGATCGCCTTGATCGGCTGCGCCGTGGTCTCCAATAGCGTGCGGGCGTGCTCGACGCGGCGGCGCATGATGAAGGCCTGCGGAGACTCGTGGGTCAGTTCGCGGAAGCGGCGGTTCAGCGTGCGTTCGCTGAGGCCGAGCGCGTGTGCGAGGCCGCGCACCGTGATCGGGGTCTTGCCGGTGCGGCGCACCAGCATGTCCGCCTTGATCAGCAGCGGATCCTGGCCGAGCATGTAGCCGAGCGGCATGAAGATCGCCTGGGTGCGCTGCGCGGTGTCGATCACCGCATAGTCGGCGCAAATTTTTGCGACCTCCGCGCCTTCGACAAGCTCGATCAGCCGCAGCAGGAGATCGACCCACGACATCGGGCCGGCGGCGCAGACCAGGCGATCGGCCTGTGTGATCACGGCATCGCCGGCGAGATCGACCCTGGGATGGCGGCGGCGAAGCTCGCTCTGCAGCCACCAGGTGATGGTGGCGCGGCGGCCGTCGAGCAGGCCGGCATTGGCGAGCAGCAGCACGCCGCTGCAGAACGCGCCGATCAAGCGGCCGCTGGCATGCTGCCGGCGCAGCCAGGCGCCGGCACGGTCATATTGCGGCTGCAGGCGCTCGGCGATGAGATGATCGACCAGGCTGCCCGGCACGATGATCGCGTCGCACGCCGTCCGTCCGCCCACCGCACCATCGACGGCGAGCAACTTGCCGCCGCCGGCGCGCACCGCCTTGCCGTCGAGCGAGAGCGTCTGCCAGCTGAAGCGCGCCTTGCCGCCGCGCAGCTGCATCACGTGGTTGGCGAGGGTGAGGATGTCGGCGATGCCGGCGACCGCCGATTGCATGCAGCCTTCCAGCGCGAGGATCGCAAGCTTCATGGGACCTCCGGAATTTGCCGTCATGCTAGCCGATCCGCGCGATCGGGCGGTGGCAGATATTGCCCGATCTCTGTCCGATCGGCCACTGCCTGATTGTGCCGTGCCGGTCCATCTTCGCTGCGTTATCACACCCTCAGCAATGGAGAGAGACCATGCCTTACGTCACCATTTCTACCGTCCGCGGCATCTTCGATGTCGCGCAGAAGCAGGCGCTGCTGGAGCGCGTCACCGATCTCATGGTCGAGATCGAGGGGCAGGGCAACCCGGACTTCCGCCGCAACGTCTGGGTCAAGATCGAGGAGGGCGAGCCGGCGAGCTGGTCGCTCGGCGGGATGATCCCGACGCCGGACATGATCGCGGGCAAATTCGGCGCGCTCGACGCCGGCGGACGGCGGCTCGCCAAGGCGAAGGTGTAACCACCCTTCGTAGGATGGGTAGAGCGAAGCGAAACCCATCGCGCCGGTGCAAGCTTCGAGATGTTGGGTTTTGCTTCGCTCTACCCATCCTACGGATCGCGCGCGACGGCGACACCCCGCAAAACAAAAGGCGCTTCCCGTGGAAGCGCCTTTCGCATTTCGTCGGTGCCGTAAAACTTACAGCGAGTAGTACATCTCGAACTCGACCGGGTGCGGGGTCATTTCGAAACGCGCGACCTCGGTCATCTTCAGCTCGATATAGGCGTCGATGAAGTCGTCGTCGAACACGCCGCCGTTCTTGAGGAACGCGCGGTCCTTGTCGAGGCTCTCGAGCGCCTCGCGGAGCGAGCCGCAGACGGTCGGGATCTGCTTCAGCTCTTCCTTCGGCAGATCGTAGAGGTCCTTGTCCATCGCCGGACCCGGATCGATCTTGTTCTTGATGCCGTCGAGGCCGGCCATCAGCATCGCGGCGAAGCCGAGATAGGGGTTGGCCATCGGGTCGGGGAAACGCACCTCGACGCGCTTGGCCTTCGGGTTCGCCGTGTAGGGGATTCGGCAGGCCGCCGAGCGGTTGCGCGCGGAATAGGCGAGCAGCACGGGGGCTTCATAGCCCGGGACCAGACGTTTGTAGGAGTTGGTCGACGGGTTGGTGAAGGCGTTGATCGCCTTGGCGTGCTTGATGACGCCGCCGATGTAGTGCAGGCAGGTCTCCGACAGGTCGGCGTATTTGTTGCCGGCGAAGGTCGGCTTGCCGTCCTTCCAGATCGACTGGTGGACGTGCATGCCCGAGCCGTTGTCGCCATAGACCGGCTTCGGCATGAAGGTGGCGGTCTTGCCGTAGATGTGGGCGACCTGGTGGATGCAGTACTTGTAGATCTGCATATGGTCGGCCATCAGCGTCAGGGTGTCGAACTTCATGCCGAGCTCGTGCTGGGCCGAAGCGACTTCGTGGTGATGCTTCTCGACCTTGACGCCCATCTTGGCCATTGCGCCGAGCATCTCCGAGCGCATGTCCTGCACCGAGTCCTGCGGCGGCACCGGGAAGTAGCCGGCCTTGGTGCGGATGCGGTGGCCGAGGTTGCCGCCCTCATATTCGGTCGCCGAGTTGATCGGCAGCTCGGAGGAGTCGAGGCGGAAGCCGGTGTTGTAGGGCTCGGCCGAATAGCGCACGTCGTCGAACACGAAGAACTCGGCCTCGGGACCGACGAACACGGTGTCGCCCACGCCCATCGACTTCACCATCGCCTCGGCCTTCTTGGCGATGCCGCGGGGATCGCGGTTGTAGGGCTCGCCGGTGGTCGGCTCGAGCACGTCGCAGGTGATGACCATGGTGGTCTCGGCGAAGAACGGGTCGATCGTCGCGGTGACCGGGTCGGGCATCAGGCACATGTCGGATTCATTGATCGCCTTCCAGCCGGCGATCGACGAACCGTCGAACATCGTTCCCTCGGCGAAGATGTCATCGTCGATCATGCTGACGTCGAAGGTGACGTGCTGCCACTTGCCGCGCGGATCGGTGAAGCGCAGGTCGACGTATTTGACGTCGTTGTCCTTGATCGATTTCAGGACGTCTTTGGCGGTCTTCATGAATACCCCTTATGGATGTGCGGGTCGGTTTCCAGCGGAGAGCGACGTTATTCCCGCTTTTGGCGAGTTCGTGTGACTGCACAAACGAAATCAGGCTGCCGAAGCAGCCTTTTTTCTCTTTTGCCGTCAGAAAATCCGGATAGCACCGCCCTTAAATAGCGTCCAGCCCGGATTCGCCGGTCCGGATGCGGATGGCTTCCTCGATGTTGGAGACGAAGATCTTGCCGTCGCCGATCCGGCCGGTCTGCGCCGCGCGGCGGATCGCGTCGATCGCCTTCTCGACCAGGTCGTCGCCGATGACGATCTCGATCTTCACCTTGGGCAGGAAGTCGACGATGTATTCCGCACCGCGATAGAGTTCGGCATGGCCCTTCTGGCGGCCAAATCCCTTGGCCTCGGTGACGGTGATGCCTTGCAGTCCGACTTCCTGGAGCGCTTCTTTCACCTCGTCGAGCTTGAAGGGCTTGATGATGGCTTCAATCTTCTTCACTGAGCGCCTCCCGGGCATTGCAGATTGCAGGGTCGAGTTCGATGCGCGTGGGGCGCAGTCTGGTTGGTCTTAAGGCTTCCGGCCGGTTGCCGGAAACACGCGCAATGGTCGCATGGAGCGGCCTTGCGCGCGGCTTCCTCAAAAGCAGGGTCTATGCCAAGTTGTTAAGGTCCCCGATTTCGGAATGTTATCAGCCTTTTAACAGGCAATCGGCTGATATCGAACCACATGGGCTATGATATCCAAGCCTAACAAATAGGCAAATAGATCAATCCGTATGCAGTCGGCCAGTAGAAACCCCGCGAACGTCACAGGAATTGCCTCTCGAAAAGGCGAAGCGATTGAGGATTCGGCATGGACGTTCTGACCACCACCGAGATGGAACGCGCCGACCGGCTGACCATCGCAGCCGGAACGCCGGGCTTCGCGCTGATGATGAGCGCCGGCCAGGCCGTCGCGGAAGCCGCGATGGACCTCGTCGAGGAGGGCCCGATCGTGGTGGTCGCCGGCCGCGGCAACAATGGCGGCGACGGCTTCGTTGCGGCCGCAGAGCTTGCCGCGCGCGGCCGCGAGGTCTCGGTGATCCTGCTCTGCGAGCGCGACAGCCTGCAGGGCGACGCGGCGCTGGCGGCGAAGGGCTGGAAATATCCGGTGCTGCCGTTCAACCCGCAGGCACTCGGCAGGCCGGCGCTGATCATCGACGCGCTGTTCGGTGCCGGCCTCAACCGGCCGGTGAAGGGCGATCCGCTGGAGATGATCGCGGCCATCAATGCCAACGGTACGCCGGTGCTGGCGGTCGACCTGCCGAGCGGCATCAACGGCACATCAGGCGCCGTGATGGGCGCGGCCGTGCAGGCAACCGAGACCGTCACCTTCTTCCGCAAGAAGCCCGCGCATCTGTTGCTGCCGGGCCGGATGTATTGCGGCCGGGTGCGCGTTGCCGACATCGGCATCGCCGCGCAGGTGCTCGACGAGATCAAGCCGCTGACCGCGGAGAACTTGCCGGAGGCCTGGCGCTGGTCGTTTCCGGTGCCGCGGATCGACGGCCACAAATACGCGCGGGGGCATGCCGTCGTGGTCTCGGGCGATCTCGCCTCGACCGGGGCGGCACGGCTCGCCGCGCGCGCGGCGCTGCGCGCCGGCGCCGGCCTCGTGACGCTGGCCTCGCCGCGCGATGCGCTTGCCGTCAATGCCGCGGCGCTGACCGCGGTGATGGTGCGCGCGGTCGACAACCCGATCCAGTTCGCCGAGTTGCTCGGCGACAAGCGCCTCAATGCCTGCGTGATCGGTCCCGGCGCCGGGGTCAGCGCGCGGACCCGTGACTTCGTCCACACCGCGCTGTCGGCGCAGCGGCATCTGGTGCTCGACGCCGACGCGCTGACCAGCTTTGCCGGCGCGCCGGACCGGCTGTTCGAGGCGATCAAGGCATGCGACGGTCAGCAGGTGGTGTTGACGCCGCATGAGGGCGAGTTTCCGCGGCTGTTCAGCGATATTTCGAACAAGCATCCAGGCCGTTCCAAGCTCGAGCGCGTGCGCGCGGCGGCTGAGCGCTCCGGCGCGGTGGTGCTGCTGAAGGGCGCCGACACGGTGATCGCGTCTCCCGACGGCCGCGCCACCGTCGCCGCCAACGCGCCGCCGTGGCTCGCCACCGCCGGCGCCGGCGACGTGCTGTCAGGCATCATCGCGGGTTTCCTGGCGCAGGGCGTCGCGGCCTTCGAGGCGGCCAGCATCGCCGTCTGGATGCACGGCGAGAGCGCGAGCGAGGCGGGCCCCGGCCTGATCGCGGAAGATCTCACCGAAGTGCTGCCCGCCGTGTTCCGCCGCCTCTATGACGAGTTCGGGGTTGAGTATTAGGCGGCTCACGCTGGCCGACATGGATGCCGCCGCGCGCGTGCATCGCGCGGCGTTCGATCAGGCGCTGCCGTGGCTCGCCGGTCTGCACACGCCCGACGACGATCGCTGGTTCTACCGCGAGCGGATGTTTGCGACCTGCACGCTATGGGGGGCGTTCGACGGCACGGCGATGCGGGGCGTGATTGCGTTTCATGACGACTGGATCGAGCAGCTCTATGTGCTGCCGGACGCGCAGGGCCGCGGCATCGGCGGCGCGCTGCTCGAGATCGCAAGGCAAGACGCGGAGGACCGGCTGCAGCTCTGGACGTTTCAACGCAACGCCCGCGCGCGCCGCTTCTACGAGACGCGCGGTTTTGTCGCGGTTGAGGAGACCGACGGCAGCGACAACGAGGAGAGGGAGCCGGGCGTGCGCTATCGCTGGACGCGCGGGCCGGCGGGTGAGTGATTTTGACCGGAGTAGCTGACCGCGGCAGGCCCGGGGATAGGACCGGGCTCGCGGCAAGACGAAATATCGTCTGGCTATCCGCCACCTTTTGAGCACTTAATGCCTGTATCGACCAGCGAATGTACCCTTGAGCCTTGAGGTTTTGTGGTACGGACCGGAGCAACATGACGAGTCCCTGCCGCGTCCTCATGATCTATCCGAAGTTCGTTCCGGATTCTTTCTGGAACTATACGGAGGCTTGCGAACTCGTCGGCGCGAAGTATCCGGCGGCGCCACTCGGACTGATCACCGTGGCCGCCATGCTGCCGAAGCACTGGGAGATTCGCCTCGTCAACCGTAACACCGAGCCTTCGACGGACGCGGACCTCGACTGGGCCGATCTCGTCATGATCGGCGGTATGCTCAACCAGCAGCCTGATTTTCTCCACCTGATCGATCTCGCCCACCGGCGCGGCAAGCCGGTATGTGTCGGCGGGCCCGACGTCTCCTCCAGCCCGCACCTCTACGCGGATGCGGACTTCCAGGTGATCGGCGAGGCCGAGCACATCATCGAGGAATTCATCGCCGCTTGGGAACGCGGTGAGCGCAAGGGCGTGTTCACCGCCGAGAAATTCAAGATCGACGTCACGCTAAGCCCGATGCCCCGCTACGATCTGATCAAGTTCGAGCATTATCTCTTCATTGGCGTGCAGTATTCGCGCGGCTGCCCGTTTACCTGCGAGTTCTGCGATATTATCGAGCTGTACGGGCGCGTGCCGCGTACCAAAACTCCCGATCAGATTCTCGCCGAGCTGCAAGCGCTCTACGATCATGGTTATCGAGGGCATGTCGATTTCGTCGACGACAATTTCATCGGCAACAAGAAAAACCTCCGAGTCTTGCTGCCGCGGCTCAAAGCCTGGCTGGAAGAGCGGGACTATCCGTTCGAATTCTCGACCGAAGCCTCGATCAATATCGCTGACGACAGCGAACTGCTGCAGGCAATGAAGGACGCCAACTTCTTCGGCATTTTCGTCGGCATTGAGAGTCCGGATCCAGAGACCCTCGTGCAGATGAAGAAAAAGCAGAACACCAGGCGCAACATCGCCGAGAGCGTTCACAAGATCTATGACTACGGCATGTTCGTCACCGCGGGTTTCATCGTCGGGTTCGATACCGAGAAAGTCTCGATGGCACAGGCGATGATCGACTTCATCGAGGAGGCGAGCATTCCAGTCTGCATGGTTGGACTGCTCTATGCGCTGCCTGGCACACAGCTGACGCGGCGGCTGGCCCAGGAGGGCCGACTGCACGAGGGCCATGATCTTATGAAGGTCGAGCAGGCGGGCGACCAATGCACGCTGGGCTGCAATTTCGACACCAAGCGTCCGCTTCGTGACATCCTCACGGATTACAAGGCGGTGCTCGGGCACGTGTACAGCCCGACGGAATATGCAGGACGGCTGTCGCGGCTTGCCGCCATGCTCGACCGGTCGGACCGGCGCCGCGACCTGCCGGATGGCGACATGCGCAAGAGACTTGGCGGCATCGAAGGCGTACACAAGATCATAAGTGCCCTGCCGGAGGTTCGCGAGCCGTTCTGGAAGGTCTTCGTCGAGGTCGCCAAGTCCAATCCAGGCGCGCTGCGCTACATCGTGATGCTGATGGCGCTGTACTTGCACTTCGGGCCGTTCTCGAAATACGTGATCGGTGTGATTGAACGCCGGATTGCCGAGTTGGACGGTACACCTCCGGTGAAGGCCAGGGCGCTTGTGCAATGAGTTCATCTAGTCTGCCGGTTGATGGACGGCAAAGTTCGCTACAGCTTCGGTTCTGATTGGATCAGGACTGAAGCTCTGGCTTCTTGTTCGAACGGCTGACGCCACTCAGGCAACGTCGGTGGAGAGCGAAACGCCCTTCCACGCGTCGAATTCGGCCCGCTGCAGTTTGATTTTGTCCTCGACCAGCCGCACGGCACCGCTGCCGAGCAGCAGATGCGCCGGTGGATCGGCCGACATTGCGAGCTTCAGCATCGCCTGCGCGGCCTCTTTGGGATCGCCAACCTGCCGGCCACTCATTTCCATGCGGCGCTAGCGGATTGGATCGATGACAGCGTCATAGTCCGCGATCGACGTTATGTTTTTGCCCAAGGCGAACTGGGGATTGCCGGACCTTTCGGCATTGATCGGCTGAACTGAACAACTCGTTAGATATTTGCGTTTCCGCGATCGGTTCGACTGACCTATAGGATCGGCATCCTTGTCACTTGCGCGGAACAGTCAGATGATCGCACCGAGCAGCCAGCTCTCTACCGCCGCACGGACCGCCGGCGCGCTTCACCACGACGTCGACCCCGCGTCCTATCGCGCGGCGATGCGCCACCACGCCGGCGCGGTGACGATCCTGTCGGCGGGCGGGCCGGGCGACAGAACGGGCATGACGGCGACGTCGGTCTGTTCGCTGTCGGACACGCCACCGCGGCTGATCGCCTGCGTCAACCGTTCGGCGAGCGCGCATGGCCTGATCCGGCGCACCGCCGCGTTCGGCGTCAACATGCTGCACGCCGACCAAGCCGAGCTGGCCAACGTGTTCGCCGGCCGCCGCGGCATCGAGCGGGACGATCGGTTTTCCGACGCCGACGGCTGGCTGTCGCTTGCGACCGGCGCGCCGATCCTTAAGGGTGCGCTGATCGGGCTCGACTGCGAGCTGATCGACGAGCATGCGCACGACACGCATTCGATCTTCGTCGGCGCGGTCCGCGCGATGCATCTACGTGAGGGGGAGACGCCGCTGATCTATTTTGGCGGCGCGTTCTGCGGGGTGGCCCGGCAGACCTAAGGGCGCGGCTTGAGGAATTTGTGAATCACTGATGTCAGCGCGCCGGCGGCCGGCGAGAACGATTGTCCGCGCAGCGAGACGATGCAGACCGTGCGCTCCAGCGTCGGATTGACGATCGGCAGCGCCTGCATCGTCTTCCTGATCGGCCGCGGCAAGGCGACCTTCGGCAGGATGCCGACGCCGAGGCCGGCGCCGGCCAGCGCGGCCAGCGTGTAGCTGTGCTCGACCTCGAACTTGATCTTCATCTGCAGATTGCGCGTGGCGAGCGCGCGCTCCAGCATCGAGCGCAGCGCCGCCGATTTTGAGTTGAGCAGGATCGGGTAGGCGGACAGCTCGGTCAGGTCGACCGCGCTGCGCTTGCGAAACGGAAACGCCTTGGTCGCCAGCGCATAGATCGGGTCGTTGAACAGCGGCGCAAACTGAAACTCGGTCGAGCCGTCCATCTCCGGCCCGATGCCGAAATCCGCCTCGCGGCGGCGCAGGCAGTCCAGCATGTCCTCGGCCGCAAGCTCGCGCAGATTGATGTTGATGCCGGGATAGCTCGCCTGGAAGGCATGCAGCGCCTGCGGCAGGATGGTCGCGGCAATGGTCGGAACGCAGGCCAGCGACAGCGTGCCGCGCTGGATGTCGATGACCTCGCGGATCTCGCGCAGGCCGTTCTCCCATTCGCCGAGCGCACGCCGCGCGTGCGTCAGCAATTGCAGTCCCTCGGCGGTCAACTCGACGCGCCGCGTGGTGCGATGAAACAGGGCGGCGCCGACCTGGTCCTCCAGCAGCTTGATCTGCATGCTGACCGCGGATTGCGAGCGATTGAGCTGCTCGGAGGCCTGGCGAAAGCTCTTGTTCTCGGCGACCGCGATGAACATGTGCAGCAGCTTGAAATTGATCTGCGACATCGTTTTGCCCTGCAGGGGATCGTCCCGAAGAACTGAACAGTTCTTAAGATAATCTCGTTAGAAAGATCAGTGTCGGACATCTAGCATGATTGTGTTGGCCGCGGGAGACGATCCTGCGGCGCGATGCAGAAAAGATGCTTCATGTCCTTCACCGTCACCAAGCCGCGCACCCGCCGCGTCCAGCGTTCCGAACTCGCGGTTCCCGCGACCTCGACCCATTTCTTCGAACGCGCCGCGAGTAGCGCCGCCGATTTCATCTTCCTCGATCTGGAGGACGCGGTTGCGCCGCCGCGAAAGGTGGAGGCGCGCGAGATCGCGATCGAGGCGCTGAACCGGATGGATTGGGGCAACAAGACGCTGGCGGTGCGGATCAACGGCCTCGACACCGAATGGGCGCATCGCGACATCATCGAGATTGTCAGCCGCGCGCCGCGCCTCGACCTCGTCATGGTGCCGAAGGTCGGCACCGCATTCGACGTCCGTTTCGTCGATGCGCTGCTGACGGGGCTCGAGCGCGAGTTCCCGCGCGCAAGGCCGCTGGGCATCGAGATCCTGATCGAGACCACGCTTGGGCTCGCCAATGTCGAGGACATCGTGGAGGCGTCGGAGCGGTTGGAGGCTGTGATCTTCGGCATCGGCGATTACTCGATCGACCTGCGCACCTGCGGCGAGATTATCGGCGCCTCCGATCCGCGCTATGCCGTGCTCACCGATGCGGACGAGGGCGGCGCGCGCCGCGTGCACTGGAACGACCAGTGGCACTTCGCGCTCGCCCGGATTGCCAATGCCTGCCGCGCCCACGGCCTGCGTGCGATCGACGGCCCCTATGCCAATTTCGGCGATGCCGCGGGCTTTCGCGCCAGTGCGGCGCGGGCGGCCGCGCTCGGCTTCGAGGGCAAATGGGCGATCCATCCCTCGCAGCTCGAGACCGCCAACGAGGTGTTCTCGCCGACCGCGCGCGAGACCGGCTGGGCGCGCGAGATCACGGCCAAGATTCAATCCGCCAGCGCCGGCGGCGACGGCGCCTTCGGGCAGGACGGGGTGTTGATAGATCTTGCGGTGCTCAAGCGCGCGCAGGCGATCATCGACCGCCATGACGCAATTCAGGCGGCGGGCAGGGCAGGAGCGCGCGATGTCGCATGAACCACCGCTTGCCGGAATTCGCGTGCTCGACATCGCGACCTTCGTGGCGGCGCCGTTCTGCGGGACGGTGCTGTCCGACTTCGGCGCCGAGGTGATCAAGATCGAGCAGCCGGGCGTCGGCGATCCCTTGCGCCGGTTCGGTACGCCGAGCGACTGCGGCGACACCTATGTCTGGCTCAGCGAAGCCCGCAACAAGAAGTCGGTGACGCTCGATCTGCGCAGCGAGCGGGGCGCCGCGCTGTTTCGCGAGCTGGTCCGCCAATCCCACGTGGTGCTGGAGAACTTCCGGCCGGGCACGCTGGAGAAATGGGAGCTCGGCTTCGAGGCGCTGCGCGAGATCAACCCAAAACTCGTGATGCTGCGCATCAGCGCCTATGGGCAGGATGGCCCGCTGCGCGACAAGCCGGGCTTTGCCCGGATCGCGCACGGCTTCAGCGGGCTCGCCTATCTTGCCGGCGAGGCGGGACGGGCGCCGGTGATGCCGGGATCGACCTCGCTCGCCGATTATATTTCCGGGCTCTGGGGCGCGCTCGGCGTGCTGCTGGCGCTGCGCCATGCCGAAGCCACCGGACACGGGCAGGTGGTCGATATCGGGCTCTATGAATCGGTGTTTCGGCTGCTTGATGAAATGGCGACCGTGTTCGCCAAGACCGGCTTCGTCCGCGAACGCCTCGGCGCCGACACGGTCAATGTCGTGCCGCACAGCCATTACCAGACCGCCGACGGCAAATGGGTGGCGCTGGCCTGTTCGAGCGACAAGATGTTCGAGCGCCTGGCGCAGGCGATGCAGCGGCCGGATCTCGCGACCGACCCGCGCTATGCAGCCATGGCCGGCCGCCTGGCGCGGCGCGAGGAGGTCAACGGGATGGTCGCCGACTGGATCGGCTCCATGCCGCTGGAGGCGGCGCTTGCCGAATGCGAGCGCTACGACGTGCCCTGCGGGCCGATCTACAGCGTTGCGGACATCTTCGCCGACCCGCAATACCGCGCTCGCGGCAACATCGCCGAGGTGCCCTCCCGCGCCGGCCCGATCGCGGTGCCTAGTGCGATCCCAAAAATGTCGCGCACGCCGCCCCAGTTCCGGCACGCCGGCGTCGCGCTCGGCGCCCACACCGACGACGTCCTGACCTCGCTTGCCGGCGCAACCGCGGCGGCGCTCGCCGCGCTGCGCAGCGACGGGGTGATCTGACATGCCCCAATTCTCCCGCGGCCACGAAGGAACCACGCCATGACCAGGCAGATGAAATTGATCGGCTTCCTGCAGGCCCAGAATTGCTCGAACTATCCCGCCTCCTGGCGCCATCCGGACTCGAAGCCGAACTGGTTCTCGCGCGACTACTATCAGGAGATCGGGCGCACGCTGGAGCACGGCAAGTTCCATCTCGCCTTCTTCGACGACCGGCTCGCAATCCCCGATCGCTTTGGCGACGATTTCCGCGAGACCATCCGCCACGGCGTACGCGCGGCGAAGCTCGATCCGGTCTCGGTCGCGCTGACGATGGGGTTGGCGACCGAGCGGCTCGGCATCGGCGTGACCTATTCGACCACCTATTACGAGCCGTTTCACGTCGCGCGGGTGTTCGCAACGATGGACCTGCTGCTGAACGGCCGCGCGGCCTGGAACGTGGTGACCTCGCTGAATGACTCCGAGGCGGCGAATTTCGGCGCCTCGCAGCATCTGAGCCACGATCTGCGCTATGACCGCGCCGACGAGTTCATGGAGGTCGTGCTCGGCCACTGGAACAGCTGGGAGGACGGCGCCGTCAGCTTCGACCGCGAGAGCGGGCTGTTCGCCGACCCGGCCAAGGTGCACCGGCTTGACCATCACGGGCATTTCTTCCGCTCGCGCGGCCCGTTCACGGTGCCGCGCTCGCCGCAGGGCCATCCGGTGATCATCCAGGCCGGCCAGAGCGGCCGCGGCAAGACTTTCGCGGCGCGCTGGGGCGAACTGATCTTCGTGATCTATCCCAATCTCGACCTTGCGAAGAAGCAATATGCCGACCTCAAGGGAACGCTGGCCAAGACGGGCAGGGACATCAGCATCGCGCCGGCGGTCTATCCTGTCGTCGCCGAGACCCAGGCCGAGGCCGAGGATAAGTTCGCGGCGATCAGCCGGCTCGCCAAGCCGATCGACGCGCTGACGCTGTTGTCGGAGGTGCTGAACTACGATTTCGCGGCCAAGCCGATGGACGAACCGTTCACGTCGGACGAGCTGGCTTCGATCAGCGGATTGCAGGCAATCCGCGACCGCGTGGTGAATCTCAGCGGCAAGCCCAATCCGACGCCGCGGGACTTCGTGCAGTTCAGCGGGCGCGGGACACTCGCCGAACTGCCGACCTTCGTCGGCTCGCCCAAGGCGGTCGCCGATCAGATGGAGCGCTGGTTCTGCGAAGGCGGCTGCGACGGCTTTGTCGTCGCCGCCACCCATGTGCCCGGCACCTACCAGGACTTCGTGCGCCTCGTGGTGCCCGAGCTGCAACGCCGCGGCCTGTTCCAGCGCGAGTATCAGGGTGACACGTTGCGCGAGAATCTCGGCCTGCCGCGGCCGCAAGCCGCGCATGCAAGCGCAGACGAGGAGGCGCGCGTCTCGACCGGATAGCCCCGGCACAAAAATCGGCGCAGACAACGATCAGAACAAAATCAAAATCAGGGAGGCTGAAGTGACCAAGGGCGTTAACGCGGGGGGCCGGCTCGATAGATTGCCGATCGCCGGATTTCACTACCGGATATTCGCGCTGATCGGAGCCGGACTGTTCGTAGACGGCTTCGAGATCTTCCTCGCCGGCAGCATTCTCGGCGCACTGGTTCAATCCGGCTATTCGGACCTTGCCCAGAATGCGCGCTTCATCTCGGCGACCTTTGTCGGGATGCTGATCGGCGCCTGGCTGGCGGGCGTCGCCGGCGACCGCTTCGGCCGCAAGTTCGCTTACCAGGCCAATCTCCTGATCTTCGGCCTCAGCGCGCTGGCGGCAACGCTCGCCCCGTCGATGAACTGGCTGATCGGGGCCCGCTTCGTGATGGGCCTCGGGCTCGGCGCCGAGATCGTCGTCGGCTATGTCGTGCTCAGCGAATTCATCCCGCCGCAGCAGCGCGGCCGCTGGGGCGCGGCGCTCGCGACCTGCACCAATGGTGCGCTGTTCGTCGCGACGCTGGTCGGCTGGGTCGTCATTCCGCATCTCGGCTGGCGCTGGATGTTCGCGCTGTGCGGCATCGGCGCGATGATCGTCTGGTTCCTGCGGCGCTCGCTGCCGGAATCGCCGCGCTGGCTCGAGACGCAGGGCAAGAGCGCCGAGGCGGAGGCGGTGCTGGCGGCGATCGAGCAAGAGGTCGGCAAGGGCAGGACCCTGCCGACCCCGGCCTATCAGCCGGCCCCGGTGCAGCCGGACGTTCGCTTCACGCGCCTGTTCTCGCGCGCGTTGATCGCGCGGACCATCGTCGGCTGCCTGATCCTGATCGGGCTCAACACTGCGGTCTACGGCTTCATCGCCTGGATCCCGACCTTCTTTGTCAAGCAGGGCATCAACCTGTCGTCATCGCTCGGCTACACCATGCTGATGACGCTCGGCAGCCCGCTCGGCACGCTGTCAGGCATGTGGATCGGCGAGAAGATCGACCGCAAGCCGTCGCTGATCGTGCTGTCGCTCGCGGCGGCCGGGCTGGGGCTGATCTATCCGATGTTCATCAACCCCGTCGCCTTCGTCGCGATCGGCTTCCTCCTGGTGTTCACGGTGGCGGTGATGCTGGCGCTGGCCTGGGGGCTCTACATCCCCGAACTGTTCCCGACCGAGCTCAGGATGCGCGGATCCGGCATCTGCAACACCGCCGGTCGCCTGATGTCGATCGTGACGCCGTTCATCGTGGTCGAGCTGTTCACGAGGTTCGGCGTCACCGGCGTTGTCTCTGTGGTGGCCGGGCTCCTCGTGGTGCAGGCGATCGCGGTCGCGGCGCTCGGCATCGAGACCCGCAAGCGTCCGCTGGAGGCGTTGCGGCCGGAGGCGATGGACGGCGAAGCGTCATCCGCGGAGGTGCGCGGCAAGCTGCAACCAAGCCCCGGCGGGATCGCCGCCGGCGGGGAATAGCGGGACGAAGCGCACGATGTCCGCGTGATCAACGCATGCGGACATCCGGGCCTCGTCCACCTTACGATACTTTTGGTGGACGCGTCGAAAGATGCGGGCTAAACGCGCAGGGTATTCCCTCGGCACCGTGAATCTCGCTCGTGAGTGGCAGGCAGAACAATTTCCTCGCTCAGGCACTGCAACAAGGCGCCTTGGCGTTGCGGGCGCAGCAGTTTGCTCAGGCCGAGCAGATTGCGACGAACATCCTCAAATCAAACCGCACGGACAGACACGCCGCGCTTCTTCTGGCGCATGCCCTGATGGGGCAGAACCGGGGAGGCGAGGCGATCGCAGCGCTCGAGCGCGTTGCGCGTCGCGGCGACGATGGAGAGGTCGAGACTTTGCTCGGCGCGCTGCTGTGCGGCGCGGGCCGCGTCACCGACGGCATCGCGCAGCTTCGGCGCACGGCGGCGCGCCGCCCGCCATATTTTCCGTCCTTTCAGGAACTCGCCGGGCAGCTTGCCAAGGCCGGTCAACACGACGAGGCGATCAGCACGATCGAGGCCGGTCTGGCGCTGGCTCCTGAGAGCGTCGATCTGAAGCTCGATCTCGGGCGCCTGTTGCAAGAGACCAATGACATCGCGCGGGCTGCAAGCGTTCTGACGGCGGCACGTGATGCTGCGCCGGGACGCCCCGACGTTCTCAACCAGCTCGGGCGGGTCCTGATCCTCGTTGGCGACTACGCCGCAGCCGCGGATGCGTTCCGCCGCGTGCTCGGGCAATACCCGGATGATCGCTCGACCCGCGCCCACCTTGCCACGTGCCTTTTCGAGCAGGGTGAGCGCGATGCCGCCGAGGCGGCGCTGCGTTCGGTGATGCGCGGTCAGCCCCAGCTATTTGGACGCGCGGCATTCGTCATGGCCTCGGGATCTCACGGCCGCTTCTTCTTCTCCCAGAGTGCCGCTGCGAAGTTCCTCGGCGGGGAGTGAGATTGAGCGCGGCGGACGACATTCCGCCTTGCCTTACGCCCTGAAGTTTCTCCGGTAGAGGTTCGGCTGCCGTTTGAGCTCGGAGCGGAGTTCGCCGACCCGCTTGGCGTCCTCCGCGGTGAACGGCGATGCTTGCGCGGTCCAGTCGTCTCGCTTGACCGGAATGCATTGCGCGATCGGAGTACCCTTGGGCAGGACGCCTCTGAAATTCCTGTCGTGCCAGTACGCCGGAAAGTGCACCCAATTGTCGGCGTAGAGGTCGGAATTGACCAGGCCGCTGAGTGTGGTGAATGGCAGGTCGAAGCGGTTGACGGGATGGGTGAAGTAGATCGCGTAGCCTTCCGGGGCTTCGACGGTCCACAAATTGTGGAATTTGAGAAAGAAGCGGCCCTCTTCAAACAGCGGGGTGCCGGTGACCTGACCCGGGTCGTGGAAGCCGATCGGTGAGCGTGGGAATTCCGGCGTGCCTCCCGGCGGCAGATCATGGTCCCAGGTGATTTCGCCGTCCTCGACCTTGAGATCGCAAACCAGCGGCAGCAAGAACCCGCAGGTCATCGCATCCACGAACGGCGGGCAGCGCTTGATGGTGTCCTCGTCGTGCAGGTTGATCGAAGAGAAGGCCGTCGCCGGCATGGCCTTGAGCCAGTCGGGAACGCCCTGCGCCGCCGATATGGGGGCCGGTATCAGTCCCTCGAGTTCCGTCGGGCAACGGAATTTGAGCGTCAGCTTGTTGTTGGTCGACATTGGGCGCTCCGATTTCGGATCGACCTACATGAATGCGTCGCAAAGGTGAAGCGCGCGCTCACCAGCCAGGATCGCCGCTAGGTCACGAGATACTTCGCTACCGCCGGCTCGTTCCAGTCGATCCCGAGCCCGGGACCGCGGGCGGTCACCGCGCCGTCGACGATTTCGGCGGGCCTTGCGAGGATGGAGCCGGCGAAGTCGAGGAATTCGAGCCAGTGCGCGGTCGGCGTCACCGCGAGCAGATGCGCGCTGACTTCCGCGAACAGATGGCTCGACATCGGGATCGAGGCGGCGTCGGCTTGTCCCGCGACCTGCATCCAGCCGGTGACGCCGCCGACCTTCATCACGTCGGGCATGATGAAGTCGGATGCGCCGGCCGCGATCGCTTCGGCAAAGCCGCGCGGAAACCACCAGTTCTCACCGGCCTGGATCGGTGTCGGCGAGGTCTCGCGGACTTTGGCGTGGCCGGACAGGCTCTCCTGCGGGACCGGCTCCTCGATCCAGTGCAAATCGTAGGGCGCAAGGCGGGCGATGCGCCGGGTCGCTTCCGCCGGATCGAGCGACTGGTTGAAGTCGATCATCAACGCGATGTCGGGGCCGAGCAGGGCGCGCACGCCCTTCACGACGCGCTCGTCATTGGCGGCGTCGCCATCGCCGCCCTTGATCTTGATGCCGCGAAAGCCCTGGTCGAGCGAGCGGCGCAGCGCGCGCTCATCGGCGACGGGATCGACCACGCCGTAGCTGTCATAGGCCTTGATCGGCTTCGCCGAGCCGCCAAGCAGTTCGACCAGCGGCCGGCCGGCGAGCTGGCCGAGCACGTCCCAATAGGCCATGTCGAGTCCGGATACCGCCATGCCGACGAGGCCCTGCCAGCCGAGCAGGCGAAACTTGGCGTCCATCGCCTTCATGAGGTCGAACGGGGCGACCGGCTTGCCGATGAGCTCGCGGCCGATCTCCTCGATCAGATAGGCAAGAGGTTTAAGCGTGAGCTTGCTGTAGGCGAAGATGTAGGTGCGACCGGTAACGCCCTGATCAGTCTCGACATCGATCAGAACCAGCGGGCCGGAATCGATCACGCCGAAGGCATTCTTCACAGGGCGCTTGAGCGGCACCACGACGCTTCGCGCCCGAACTCCGCGGATCGCTGCAACTGTCTGGCTCATGGACGTTTCCTCTTCTTGTTATTGGACACTGTACCATCGGACCAGCCGCGGCGCGGCCCAGTCGGTCGCGACCTGCTCGATCAAATAGCGGCCGGGATATTCGGCGAGGAAGGCGATGCGCTGGGTCTGGCCCGGCTCAATCGCGAGCGTGTCGAGCCAGAACGGCTTCCAGCCGTCGTCGAGCCGGTCGAGCAGACGGAAGTGATGGCCGTGCAGATGAAAGACGCTGGCGATCGGGCCGCGGTTGGTCAGCGCCAGCACCACCGGCCGGCCGGCTTTGGCCTGAAAGGCCGGCGCGGCCGATGGCTTGAAGTCCGCCGGGCGGAACCATTCGGTCGGCGTGCCGAGGGTTAGCTCGAACCTGGCGGCGCTCTTGAGATCGAGCTGGGCGGGCATATCGTTGCCGGGCAGCGGCGGTGCCGGCGGGAACGGCGCCGGGCGGACCGGCGGGTCGTTCGAGACGGCCAGTCTGCCGACCGGGCGGGCCTGCTTGCCGTCGTGCAGCAGGATCGGAAAGCTGGTTCCGGCCGGTCCGGCCGCGTCGACGAAGACATCGGTGCGGCTGCCGGGAGCGAGGACCAACGCACCGTTGCGGGCCGGAAACGGTTCGGCCGGCTGGCCGTCGATGGCCATCACCCGGACGTCGAGGTTTTCCAGCTTGATCGCCAATACCCTGCGTTGGCTGCCGTTGATAAAGCGAAGTCTGAGGCGGGCATTGGCCGGTGCCGAGATGTCGTATGAGGTTTTGCCGTTAATTGTATGAATCTGCGTCGAATCTTTAGGATCGTTGCCGGCCGGGATTGCGCTTCCGTCCGGCTGCAGGCGCCACTCCTCGATCAGCAAGACCTCGTCGCGATCGACTGCCACCGGCGAAGTGCCGGTCACGATCAGCGGCCGCGGCCGTGCCGGTGCCATGCCGCCATCGCCGAGCAGCGGCTCGCACAGGAAGGTGCCGGCATGCCGAAGCGGCAGCTGGAAGCTATCCTTGGCCCCGGAGGCAAGCAGCGCCCGGGAGGCCAGTGGCTCCGCGGCCGCGACGCCGTCGAGCCCGCGGCAATCCAGCGCGGCCGCGACCGGCAGTTCATTGCCAAAGGTCACGTCGAGGACCTCGCCGCGCTTGAAGCGGAGGTCGCCGCTGCCGAGTGACCAGACCGGCGTCTCCGGTCCGCCACGACCCGGTCCGCCTGGACCCGGTCCGTCGCCTGGGCGAAGCGAGATGCGGTCGGGTTTGGCCTGGAGCGCGACCGCGGTCCGGCCCTGCGCCAAGCCGGTGGCCGGCAGAGCGGGGCAAAGCGCCGCGGCGCCGAGGGCGGCGATCAGATTGCGCCGGCTGAGTGAAAATTCGGGAGTTGCGGGAGGACTTGCCATCCGGCCGATGCGGACCATTTTCAAGAGTACCTGTCCAGTCGCGATCGGTCGCAGGGCGGGCTCAACAGCGGCCATTTTTTTGCTGCGAACCGGTGGGCGCATGTTATAAGCCCGGCCGCCCGCGGCATCGCGGCCGGACTGGGATGCTTTTCGCGCGGGCGTGGCGGAACTGGTAGACGCGCTGGATTTAGGTTCCAGTGACGAAAGTTGTGGGGGTTCGAGTCCCTCCGCCCGCACCAAGCGCTTACAGCGTTTGCATGACGAATTCTTGGAGAACCTTTGGCCCCGATGGGGTGAGGGTTCGCCGAACCCACAGACGTTAGGCCGCAAGGCCCACCGTCGAACAGATTGAACACTGCCACGGCCGCTCGGGCCGCGGCAAAAGCGGAAGAAGATTGATACCATGCAGGTCACCGAGACCCTCAACGAGGGATTGAAGCACGAATTCACGATCAGCGTCCCGGCATCCGATCTCGATGCCAAGGCGGACGCCAAGCTGGTCGACCTCAAGGACAAGGTCCGTCTCAACGGCTTCCGTCCCGGCAAGGTGCCGGTGGCGCATCTGAAGAAGATCTACGGCCGCTCGGTGATGGCCGAGACCATCGACCAGACCATCAGCGACACCAACCGGCAGATCTTCGAAGATCGCGGCTTCCGCCTCGCCGGCGAGCCGAAGATCACAATGCCGACCGAGAAGGACCAGGTCGAGGAATTGCTGTCGGGCAAGACCGACCTGACCTACACCGTCGCGATCGAGGTCGTGCCGCCGATCCAGCTCGCCGATTTCAAGTCGTTCTCGGTCGAGAAGCCGGTGGTCGACGTCTCCGACGCCGACGTCGACGATGCCATCAAGCGGATCGCCGAAGGCAGCCGCCCGTACAATGCCAAGGCCGAGGGCGCGGCGGAGAAGGGCGACCGCGTCACCATCAGCTTCAAGGGCACCATCAACGGTGAGGCCTTCGAGGGCGGCACCGGCGAGGGCATCCAGGTCGTGATCGGCGCCGGCCAGTTCATCCCGGGCTTCGAGGAGCAGCTGATCGGCATCGGCACCAATGAGACCCGCACGCTGAAGGTCTCGTTCCCGAAGAACTATCTGAACGAGAAGCTCGCCGGCCAGCCGGCCGAGTTCGAGACCACGGCAACGCTGATCGAGGCGCCCGGTGAGACCACGATCGACGACGAGTTCGCCAAGACGCTGGGCCTCGAGTCGCTCGACAAGCTGAAGGAAGCCGCCCGCGAGCGCCTGACGGCCGAGTTCGCCGGCGCCACCCGCCAGAAGGTCAAGCGCGCGCTGCTCGACCGGCTCGACGAGAGCCACAAATTCGAGGCCCCGCCGTCGCTTGTCGCCGAAGAGTTCAACCTGATGTGGAACTCGATCAAGGCCGAGATGGACTCGTCCGGCAAGACTTTCGCCGACGAGAACACCACCGAGGAAGCGGCAAAGGAGGAGTACCACAAGATCGCCGACCGCCGCGTCCGCCTCGGCCTCGTGCTGTCGGAGATCGGCGAGAAGAACAAGATCACCGTGACCGACGACGAGGTGTCGCGCGCCGTGATCGAGCGTGCGCGCCAGATGCCCGGCCGTGAGAAGGAGGTCTGGGACTACTACCGCAGCAACGCCCAGGCGCTGGCCCAGCTCCGCGCCCCGATCTACGAGGACAAGGTCGTCGACTTCGTCCTGGAGCTCGCCAATGTGACCGAGAAGAAGGTCACCAAGGAAGAGCTGTTCAAGGATGAAGACGCCGAGAAAACTGCCGCTTAATTTCGGCACCTCGCGTTAATGATGAACCGCGAAAGCGCGCCTCGCGACGGGTCCCGTCGCTAGGCGCACCGACGCGAATCAGCTTGAACTTCTGCGACCTGCCCAGGCGGCTAGTGCGGCGAGTTGACGGTCTTGTCGGCCGGAAATTGGCCCATATCTGGGTTAAGCCTTGAGGCGGTAGTCTTGAGCCAAGTAGTCTTGAGCAAAGTTCTGCATCACCCCTAACCCTTGGGTTCTTTCATGCGCGATCCCGTTGAAACCTACATGAACCTCGTGCCGATGGTCGTCGAGCAGACCAATCGCGGCGAACGCGCCTACGACATTTTCTCGCGCCTTCTGAAAGAGCGCATCATCTTCGTCACGGGTCCGGTGGAAGACGGCATGTCGACGCTGATCGTCGCGCAGCTGCTGTTCCTCGAGGCCGAGAATCCGAAGAAGGAAATCTCGATGTACATCAACTCGCCGGGTGGCGTGGTGACGTCGGGCCTTGCGATCTACGACACGATGCAGTTCATCCGTCCGCCGGTATCGACGCTGTGCACGGGGCAGGCGGCCTCGATGGGCTCGCTGCTGCTGGCCGCCGGCGAGAAGGACATGCGCTTCACGCTGCCGAATTCCCGCATCATGGTGCACCAGCCCTCCGGCGGCTTCCAGGGCCAGGCCACCGACATCATGCTGCACGCGCAGGAGATCCTGAATCTCAAGAAGCGCCTCAACGAGATCTACGTGAAGCACACCGGCCAGACCTACAAGGCGATCGAGGACGCGCTCGAGCGGGACAAGTTCCTCACCGCCGAGGACGCCAAGGCGTTCGGCCTCGTCGACAAGGTCATCGACAAGCGTCCGGACGATCCGGCCGCCGCGAAGGCGGCCTGATCTGGGCAGGTATCTCGAGGCGTCGGTGTGATCTCCACATTGACGCCTCACATAACCGGCAAAAGCAGGGCGATGGACCCGCGGGCGGGTGCATGCGCACAGGCGGAAAGTTCCGGTTTCGTGCTCATATACCGACGTGGTAATCCCGCAACGTTCCGTGGATTTCGACGCGTATTCCACGTGCGATCGTTGAAAATCACGGTATTGTCACGGTCTTGAGCCGGCCATCCGATTAGCGAATTCTTGATAGTCGGGTGCCAGCATGGTTGGCTGTGATGCATCGGCTATGATCGCGGAGATTCGAATAAACCGTGATCCACACGGTCAGTATTGCGTAGGGTCTTTTTTGGTACGGAATTTGCTCTATCTACCCAAGACCCCGGTTTTGTGCCGGATTGGGTCGATCTGGCAAACAAGATCGAACGGCGGACGGAGATAATGAATGAGTAAGGTCGGCACGAGCGACGCCAAGAACACGCTATATTGCTCGTTCTGCGGCAAGAGCCAGCATGAAGTTCGCAAGCTGATTGCCGGACCGACTGTCTTCATTTGCGACGAGTGTGTCGAACTGTGCATGGACATCATTCGCGAGGAGAACAAGTCCTCGCTGGTGAAGTCGCGCGACGGCATCCCGACGCCGAAGGAAATCTGCAAGGTCCTGGACGACTACGTGATCGGCCAGAGCCATGCCAAGAAGGTGCTGTCGGTCGCCGTCCACAACCACTACAAGCGGCTCAACCATCAGACCAAGCACAACGACGTCGAGCTGGCGAAGTCGAACATCCTGCTGATCGGTCCGACCGGTTCGGGCAAGACGCTGCTCGCGCAGACGCTGGCCCGCATCCTCGACGTGCCCTTCACCATGGCTGATGCGACGACGCTGACCGAAGCCGGCTATGTCGGCGAAGACGTCGAGAACATCATCCTGAAGCTGCTGCAGGCCGCCGATTACAACGTCGAGCGTGCGCAGCGCGGCATCGTCTATATCGACGAAATCGACAAGATCAGCCGCAAGTCGGACAATCCCTCGATCACCCGCGATGTGTCGGGCGAGGGCGTCCAGCAGGCGCTGCTGAAGATCATGGAAGGCACGGTGGCCTCGGTCCCGCCGCAGGGCGGCCGCAAGCATCCGCAGCAGGAATTCCTGCAGGTGGATACCACCAACATCCTGTTCATCTGCGGCGGTGCGTTCTCGGGTCTCGAGAAGATCATCTCCGCGCGCGGCCGCTCGACCTCGATCGGCTTCGCGGCGCAGGTGCTCGCGCCGGAGGACCGCCGCACCGGCGAGATCTTCCGTCACGTCGAGCCGGAAGACCTGCTGAAGTACGGCTTGATCCCGGAATTCGTCGGCCGTCTGCCCGTCGTCGCGACGCTGGAGGACCTCGACGAGGCCTCGCTGAAGAAGATCCTGACCGATCCGAAGAACGCGCTGGTGAAGCAGTACCAGCGGCTGTTCGAGATGGAGAACATCGAGCTGACCTTCGCCGACGAGGCGCTTGGCGCGGTCGCCCGCAAGGCGATCGAGCGCAAGACCGGCGCGCGCGGCCTGCGGTCGATCCTGGAGAGCATCCTGCTCGAAACCATGTTCGACCTCCCGGGCCTGGAAGGCGTCGAGGAAGTCGTGATCTCGCGCGAGGTCGTCGAGGGAACGGCGCGTCCGCTCTACATCTACGCGGATCGTTCCGACCGCGCCGTCGAGAGCAGCGCGAGCGCCTAAACGGCGCTCGTCTCGACCCGCCAAAAATGCACGGCTGCCGGACGCTCCGGCGGCCGCGGTGGCGCAGCAGCGGCGCCCTTGCGGCGTAGCAGCAAATGCCTGTTTAGCCTATATTTCCCGACACTTCTGAGACTTGACACCCCCCCGCCTGATAGCCACCTAATGCTATCGGTGAGGGATCTCATGCGTTGAGATTCGTCGCTTCACGATGCGGAATAAGCGGCTGCTGACGGCACTCTCATTCCGGATCACCAAGGCACCTTGTGGCGGTTGCGCAAGCAGGCGGACTGCGTGCAAGGGGGCACAACAAAAGGATTAGGCCATGACGACCTCAAAACCCCGGCCAACGATCGTCCACGGCGAAAGCCACTCCTATCCGGTGCTGCCGCTCCGCGACATCGTCGTCTTCCCGCACATGATCGTGCCGCTGTTCGTCGGCCGCGAGAAATCGATCCGCGCGCTCGAAGAGGTGATGAAGAACGACGCGCTGATCATGCTCGCGACGCAGAAGAACGCGTCCGATGACGATCCGGCACCCGATTCAATTTACGAGACCGGTACGCTCGCCAGCGTCCTGCAGCTCCTGAAACTGCCCGACGGCACCGTGAAGGTGCTGGTCGAGGGCCTCGAGCGCGCGCGCGTCGAGAAGTATTCCGACCGCAGCGAATATTACGAGGCGACCGCGGTCGCGCTCGCCGACACTGACGCCAACTCGGTCGAAGCCGAGGCGCTGGCGCGGTCGGTCGTGTCCGACTTCGAAAGCTATGTGAAGCTGAACAAGAAGATCTCCGCCGAAGTCGTCGGCGTGGTTCAGGCGATCACCGATTTCGCCAAGCTCGGCGATACCGTCGCCTCGCATCTCGCGGTCAAGATTGCCGATCGGCAAGCGATCCTGGAGACGTTGTCCGTCACGCAGCGCCTGGAGAAGGTGCTGGGCCTGATGGAAAGCGAGATCTCGGTGTTGCAGGTCGAGAAGCGCATCCGCTCGCGCGTCAAGCGCCAGATGGAGAAGACCCAGCGCGAGTATTACCTGAACGAGCAGATGAAGGCGATCCAGAAGGAGCTCGGCGACGACGAAGGTCGCGACGAGCTGGCCGATCTGGAGGAGAAGATCTCCAAGACCAAGCTGTCCAAGGAAGCACGCGAGAAGGCCCAGCACGAGCTGAAGAAGCTGCGCCAGATGTCGCCGATGTCCGCGGAAGCGACCGTCGTGCGCAACTATCTGGATTGGCTGCTGTCGATCCCGTGGGGCAAGAAGTCCAAGGTCAAGAAGGACCTCGAGGCCGCGCAGGCGGTGCTGGACTCCGACCACTACGGGCTCGAGAAAGTCAAGGACCGTATCGTCGAGTATCTCGCGGTGCAGTCGCGCGCCAACAAGCTGACCGGACCGATCCTGTGCCTGGTCGGGCCTCCCGGCGTCGGCAAGACCTCGCTCGGCAAGTCGATCGCGAAGGCCACGGGGCGCGAATTCGTGCGCGTGTCGCTCGGCGGCGTGCGTGACGAGGCCGAGATCCGCGGTCACCGCCGCACCTATATCGGCTCGATGCCCGGCAAGATCATCCAGTCGATGCGCAAGGCGAAGACCTCGAACCCGCTGTTCCTGCTGGACGAGATCGACAAGATGGGCGCCGATTTCCGCGGCGATCCGTCGTCGGCGCTGCTTGAGGTCTTGGACCCCGAGCAGAACTCGACCTTCAACGACCACTACCTGGAGGTCGACTACGACCTGTCCAACGTGATGTTCATCACGACCGCGAATACGCTGAATATTCCCGGCCCGCTGATGGACCGCATGGAGATCATCCGGATCGCCGGCTACACGGAGAACGAGAAGGTCGAAATCGCGCGCAAGCATCTGATCCCGAGCGCGCTCTCCAAGCACGGTCTGGACTCCAAGGAATGGTCGATCGACGACGCGGCCTTGCTCTTGATGATCCGCCGCTACACCCGCGAAGCGGGCGTGCGTAACCTGGAGCGTGAGCTCTCCACACTCGCCCGCAAGGCGGTGAAGGAGCTGATGATCTCCAAGAAGAAGTCGGTGAAGGTCACCGAGGCGAACATCGAAGAGTTCCTTGGCGTTCCGAAGTATCGCTTCGGCGAGATCGACGACGAGGATCAGGTCGGTATCGTCACCGGTCTGGCGTGGACCGATGTCGGCGGCGAGCTGTTGACCATTGAAGGCGTCATGATGCCCGGCAAGGGCAAGATGACCGTCACGGGCAATCTGCGCGACGTGATGAAGGAGTCGATCTCGGCGGCGGCGTCTTACGTCCGCTCGCGTGCGATCGTCTACGGCATCGAACCGCCGATGTTCGACCGCCGCGACATACACGTTCACGTGCCGGAGGGCGCGACGCCGAAGGACGGTCCGTCCGCCGGTGTGGCGATGGCCACCGCGATCATCTCGGTCATGACCGGCATCCCGGTTCGCCACGATGTCGCGATGACCGGCGAGATCACGCTGCGTGGTCGCGTGCTGCCGATCGGCGGTCTGAAGGAGAAGCTTCTGGCTGCCGCGCGCGGTGGCATCAAGACGGTGCTGATCCCGGAGGACAACGCCAAGGATCTCACGGAGATTTCCGATGCGATCAAGGGCGGCATGGACATCATTCCGGTCTCGCGGCTGGATGAGGTCGTCGCCAAGGCGCTGACCCGCGTGCCGGCGCCGATCGTCTGGGAAGAGGAGACCAGCAAGGTCGACGTCAAGCCCGATGCTTCCGATGAAGCGTCCGGCGGCCTGACGGCGCACTGAAGCGAGCTCAGATCGACATAAGAAAACGGCGCCTTCGGGCGCCGTTTTTGCTTTCGCTGTTCGCGATCAGGTCGGGAAGGCTGCGGCTCTGTCCGCGGCGGCAAAGTGCGCCATCTGATCGGCATGCGCTTTTGCGAAAGCCGGCCGCGCCGTGGCGCGCGCGACGTAGTCGCGACACGCGGGATATTCCGCCAGTCCGTCGAAGCGGTCGACCAGGCGCAGCACATCCGCCATGAGAACGTCGGCGACGGAGAACGGCCCGGCCAGCCATTTGCGGCCCGTCAGCACCGGCTCCATGTGCCTGAGCCGGGATTGCAGGAAGCCGTCGAAGCGTGTCCATGCCGACGTGCCGCCGCTCTCGCCCGAGAATACCAGGAGCGACCAAGGCAGGCTCGCCATCTCGACCGAGTTGAGCGCTGCGAACAGCCATTTCAATGCCTCGTTGCGTTGGCGCGGATCGGTCGGCAGCAGCGCGTCGCTGCGCTCGCCGAGATGCAGCAGGATCGCGCCGCTCTCGAAGATCGAGATGTCGCCGTCGGTCAGCCACGGCACCTGGCCGAACGGCTGGTGCGCGAAGTGCTCGGCGCTCCGATTGCGAAATGGCACGCTCGCAACGCGATACGGCAAGCGCGCCTCTTCCAATGCCCAGCGCACCCGGAGGTCGCGCACAAATCCCCGCGGCATCTCCGGAACCCAATCGAAGGTGGTCAGCGTCAGGTCGGCCATTGGGTATCTCCATTTGCTGGCTTCACAGGCAAAAGGACGAACGAATGGCGCGCGTTCCGACACCCCGACGGGCTTTTTCGTCGTTGCGGTACGGAACGATCGAGTTGCCGACGTGGGTACGCCGGCGCCGGAACTAGTCTTTCCTCTCGACGATGAAATTGCCGATCGCGCCGAGTGCCATCAGCACGCTGGTGCCGAGGAACACCGCGGGCATGCCGATATGGCCGCCGATGAAGCCGCCTGCGAGCGGGCCGATCACCTGGCCGGCATATTGCGCCGAGATCGAATAGCCGAGCATGCTGCCGGTGACCGCATCGGGCACGTTGTGCCGGATCACGCTCGCGATGCAGGGCAGGAGGCCGCCGAGCGCGAGCCCCATCAGGAAGCGGAGCAGGATCAACTGCCAGCCGCTGACCACGAAGGCCTGCGGGATCAACAGCAGCGCCGAGACAGCAAGGCAGATGGTGATGATCCGCCAGTGGCCGACCCGATCGGCCAGCTTGCCGAGATGCGAGGACGACAACAGGCTGCCGAAGGCCGCCGCCGACATCACGAGGCCGGCAACGAACGTCACCTGCGGTGTCTCGACGAGCTGCGCGACATAGACCGTGATGATCGGCTCGATCGACATGTTGGCGACCATCAGCAGCAGGCCCGTTCCCCACATCGCGACGACAGGGCGCTTGTCCGGGACCAGCGACCAGCCGCCACGCGCCTTGCCGCCTTTCGCGGTCTTCGGGCGTGCTTCCTCGCGGATCAGGAACGTCGTGCCGAGGAAGGTAAAGAAGATGACGCCGCCGATCAGGAAGAAGGTCGCGCGGATGCCGATCAGCCCCGGCAGCACGCCGCCGATCAAGGGGCCGACCAGGCTGCCGGCCATGATGCCGGCCGACAGCACGCCGATTGCCCAGCCGGACCGCGCTTTCGGCGTCTGCGCCGCGACCAGCACGGTCGAACCCGACGCGTAGCCGCCGAGCAGGCCGGTCAGCAGCCGCAGGCCGACCAGCTCGTAGACATTGTGCGCCATGCCGATCAGCGACATGGCGATCGCCATGCCGAGGCTGGCGCGGATCAGCATCAGCTTGCGGCCGTAGCGATCGGCGAGCCGTCCCCACAGAGGGGCCGTCAGCGCCGCGCTGAAGAAGGCTGCGCCATAGGCGACGCCCGACCATTGCACGATCGCGGCATGATCGGTCACGCCGAGCTGCTCGACATAGAGCGGCAGGAACGGCAGCAGCAGCGTCATCCCCACGATTGTCGTGAAGGAGCCGAACACGCAGACGATCAAATTGCGTTTCCAGGGACCCGCGTCGAGCAGGGCTTCGCGATCGACTTCGATGTTCATGTTAGCGCAGCCCGATCACGGCGAAGCCGCGCGCGCGCAGGCCGCGGCGATCCTCGTTGAGCGAACGCAGCAGGCGATCGCGGGTATCGGTGATGTGGTCGGCGGCCTCGCGCGCGGCGGCCTCCGGATCGTTGGCCTTGATGAAGCCGAGGATGCGCCGGTGCTCGCGCCAGGCCTGCTCGCGCGACGGCTCGGTCCACACTTCCAGCCAGCGCGCCCGCGACAGCCGGGTCATGGCGCCGGCGATTGCCT
Source organism: Bradyrhizobium sp. UFLA06-06 (assembly GCF_054820065.1). Taxonomy (NCBI): domain Bacteria; kingdom Pseudomonadati; phylum Pseudomonadota; class Alphaproteobacteria; order Hyphomicrobiales; family Nitrobacteraceae; genus Bradyrhizobium; species Bradyrhizobium sp. UFLA06-06. Next base: position 122,005 of record NZ_JADFUD010000005.1, on the reverse strand, counting down.
TGACGATGAAGGGATTGCCGGAGAGCCGCGCGATCTCGACATGGAAATCGGTGCCGACCCGATGCCATTCCTCGCGCGGCGCGCCGGACTGGCAGGCATCCAGCATTTCCTCGACGCCGGCGATATCGGCCGCACTCGCCCGCGCGCAGGCGAGGCGGACGGCCGTCGTCTCCAGGGGAATCCGGAACTCGGCCAGCGCCTCCAGCTCACCGAGGTCGATCGGTGCGACGATCCAGTTGCGGCCGTCGCGACGCACCAGCTCTTCGCCTTCGAGCCGGACCAGCGCGGCACGGATCGGCGTGCGAGATCCCTCGAACCGGCTCTCCAGCCAGCGCTCGGTCAGCCGCTCGCCGGGACCGAGGTCGAGGGACAGGATCATCTCCCGGAGCTGGTCATGGATCTGAAGCATCTGCGACATGGCGCCGTCCTTTGGCCGCCCCTTGGCGGGCGCGGAATCTCGGTCAGGCGGCTTTCGTATCCCGATTTGGTATCCCAAACAAGGCGGGTACGGGATACCGGCGTTGCTCCGTCGAGGGAGGCGGGCCGAGCGCCGGGGCCCTGGACGATGGAACCGCGCCCACGGCGGCTGCTTTGTTTGACGGAATTGGAGCGCGCCACATGCGTATCGACGGGCAATGCCATTGCGGGGCTATCACCTATCAGGCCGAGATCGACCCCGAACGGGTGTCGATCTGCCATTGCACGGACTGCCAAGCGCTGACCGGCTCGCCCTATCGCGTCACGGTGATCTGTGGCGCCGAACAGATGCGGCTGACCGCAGGTGTGCCGAAGATCTACAGCAAGCGGGGCGACAACGGCCGGATCCGCTTCCAGCATTTTTGCGGCGACTGCGGTTCGCCGCTGTTCACGAGTGGCGAGGACGGCGGGCCCGACGACTGGGGCATCCGCTGGGGCAGCATTCTCCAGCGCGACCGATTGCCCCCGCGACGCCAGGTCTGGTGCCGCTCCGCCGCGCCATGGATCAATGATCTCAAGGAATTGCCGGCGCGACCCAAGGACTGGAGCTGACAGATTGAGGCGTTTGCGACCTTGCGCCCTGAGGGCTGGCGAGGCTAAAGAGGCGCGCTGGCAAGGGCGGTTAGCTCAGCGGTAGAGCACTGGTTTTACACACCATTGGTCGGGAGTTCGATCCTCTCACCGCCCACCATTCGCGCCCCTCAGACGAAGCCTATCGAGCGGCCCAGCCGTCCGGACGAGTGGGCATGCTTCTCCCGATGATTGGGAGATTGCATCGGCGCTTGCCCGTTGAGGTAAAGGCGCTGGATCCAGCCTATGGCTGAAGCATTCTGATGGTCGCGATCGGCCACTTCCCGATGTGGCCCTTGATCGAGATGCGCAACCCATGAGATTCGTCCAGAAACACGCCCTCGATGGTCCCTGCGGTTCCATCGGTGAGAACCGCGGCTCGTCCGACCAGCTCGGCCTCCGCTTGCACATGCTCGCGCAGGATGACGGTGGCGCGGTGTTTCACGAGCTGCAAAGCGGCCTCTGGTTGATGAGCCCTACGGAGCAAGCCCATTGCACGGCTCTCGGTGAACGCGTGGAGAGGGCGCGATCCCGGCCGTGGCGTGGATGGGGTGGCCGGGACCGCGCTTGCTCCGCGCTGGCGTGGCAAGTGTCGTTCGATGGCCGATCGCGCGAAAGGTGCCGAAAGTCACGCGCTCAGGTTTGATGCCGACGCTGCAGCGATGCTATTCTGTCCGCCTAACCGGGAACTTGATGCATGCGCAAACTCGCCGCGATTTTTCTTCTCACCATGATTGCCGGACCCGCATTCGCACAGTCGGATCACGTTCAGCGCTATCGCGAAGAGGTCGAGAAGTCGCCGGCCGATGTGGCCAACGAGGCGCGGCAGCAGCGTGCCTATCAGCGTGCGCTCAGCGGTGTGCCGGATCAGAAGCCGACCGATCCCTGGGGCATTGCGCGCAGCGACGGGCAGGGCGCGCCCAAGGCGAATGCCGCGAAGCCGAAGCCGGCCAAGCCCACGAGCGCAGCCGCCAAATAATCTCCGAGCGCGGATCGGGTCGATGAAATACTACGTCTGCAAATTGACAGGACCGCGCCCGACCTTTCCGCAGGACATGACGCCGCAGGAAGCCGCCATCATGCAGGCGCACGTCGCCTATTGCGGCGAGCTGCTGCAGGCCGGCAAGGCGCTGGTGTTTGGGCCGGTCGCCGATCCGGCAGGGATCTGGGGCCTGGGCGTGCTGCAACTCTCCGACGATGCCGATCCGCAGGAGATCGTCGCCAACGATCCCGTCACCAAGGCCAATGCCGGATTCACCTATCAGGTGATGCCGATGCTGCGCGCCGCGACGCGCGAGAGCTGCTAGGGCATGATCCGGAAAAGTGCGAAGCGGTTTTCCCCAAACATGAGACGACAGAAGCTTCCTGAGAAGGTTTGGATCGCATGAACGCAGGCCACCCGCAAAACGCCGATCAGATCGCATACTGGAACGGGCCGGGCGGTCAGCGCTGGGCCACACGGCAGGCCGCGCAGGATATCGTGCTGCAACCGGTGCTCGACCTCCTGATCGATCGCGCCGCGCCGAAGGCCGGCGAACGCGTCGTTGATGTCGGCTGTGGCAGCGGCGCCTCGAGCTTTGCGCTGGCGGCCAAGGTCGCGCCCGCTGGTCACGTGCTCGGCGTCGATGTCTCGGAGCCGATGCTGACGCGGGCGCGGCAGAGCGCGCCGCAGGGTTTGCCGGTCGAGTTCGCGCTGGCCGATGCGACCGTCTATCCGTTTGTCAGCGCGAGCTTTGATCTGTTGGCCTCGCGCTTTGGCGTGATGTTCTTTGCCGATCCCGTGGTGTCGTTCGCCAATCTGCACAAGGCGATGAAGCCGACGGGCCGTCTCGCCTTCGCCTGCTGGCAGGAGCCGCGCGAAAATCCGTTCTTCATGACGCCGCTTGCTGCCGTCTACAAGCACGTGCCGAAACTGCCACCGCTCGGGCCCGAGGATCCCGGCCCGTTCGCGTTCGCCTCCGAGGCGCGGGTGAAGCGGATCCTGGGCGAAGCCGGCTTCTCCGGCATTGCCATGGAGCCGTGCCGGGTTGAGCTCGATGTCGCGACCGGGCGCGGCATCGATGCCGCGATCCAGGGCGCGCTCGAGATCGGGCCGGCCAGCCGCGCGCTGGAAGGGCACCCCGATGAGGTGCGCGCTGCGGCGATCGCCTCGATGCGCGAGGCGCTGGCGCCGTTCGTCAAGGGCGATGCGGTGCTGCTGCCCGGCGCGATCTGGATCGTGACGGCGCGGGCCTGATCAGGCCTTCTCTTCCCAGATCATCGCCAGGTGCACGATGGTCTGCACGGCCTTCTCCATGTCCTGCCGGCTGACCCATTCGAGCCGCGAATGGAACGCGTGCTCGCCGGCGAAGATGTTCGGGCAGGGCAGTCCCATGAAGGACAGCCGCGAGCCATCGGTGCCGCCGCGGATCGAGGTCTTCACCGGCGTGAGGCCGGCGCGCTCGATCGCCTCGATCGCATAGGCCACGATCTGCGGGTGGCGATCGATCACATCCTTCATGTTGCGGTACTGCTGCTTGACCTCCATGCGGTAGGTCGAGCGCGGATAGCCCTTCATGACATCGTTCACGATGTCTTCCAGCAGCGCTTCCTTCTGCTTCAGGCCGGCCTCGGTGAAATCGCGCACGATGAAATCGATCCGCGCGTTCTCCAGCGCGCCCGAGATCGCGACCGGATGCAGGAAGCCTTCCTTGCCCTCGGTGGTCTCGGGCGAGCAGGTGTCTTTGGGCAAGCGATCGACGATCGCGGCGGCGATCTTGATGGCGTGCTCCATCTTGCCCTTGGCGAAGCCCGGATGGGTCGCGACACCTTCGATGATGATGCTGGCGCCGTCGGCCGAGAAAGTCTCGTCCTCGATATGGCCGGCGGTCTCGCCGTCCATGGTGTAGCCGAAATCGGCCCCCAGCTTCTTGATGTCGACCTTGTCGACGCCGCGGCCGATCTCCTCGTCCGGCGTGAACAGGATCTTGATGGTGCCGTGCTTGATCTGCGGATTGGTGACCAGGAAATGCGCGGCATCCATGATCTCGGCGAGGCCCGCCTTGTTGTCGGCGCCGAGCAGGGTAGTGCCGTCGGTGGTGATGATGTCGTTGCCGATCTGGTCGGCCAGCGCTTCGTGCTCGGCGGGGCGGATCACCTGCGAGGCATCGGCGGGAAGCACGATGTCGCCGCCGCGGTAGTTCTTCACGACCTGCGGCCTGACGTTCTTGCCGGTGCAGTCGGGGGAGGTGTCCATGTGCGAGCAGAAGCAGATCACCGGCACCGTCTTGTCGGTGTTGGCCGGGATCGTCGCATAGACGTATCCGTGCGGATCAAGATGTGCGTCGGATATTCCCATCGCCTGCAGCTCGGCGACCAGCAGGCGCCCGAGATTCTTCTGCTTCTCGGTGGAGGGGCAGGTCGGTGAATCCGGGTCGGACTGGGTATCGATCACGACATAGCGCAGGAAGCGCTCGGTGACGGTGTGCTTGAAGTCGAGAGCCGGTACCAGCATGAAAACCGCGCAAAAACAGGGAAAAGGAACAATGCGCTTTAGCGAAGTTGGTTCGCGCGAGCAAACCGCGTCAAGGCGAATTTCGAAGGACAATAACAGAAAAGCGCCACTCCGGGGCCGCGTCACGAGCCGGAATGGCGCTTTGCCTTAACGGAGAGAGAAGGCGCTAGACGGCTTCCTTCAGCTCCTTGGCGGCGCGGAAGGCGACCTTCTTGCTTGCCTTGATGTGGATCTGTTCGCCGGTCGCCGGGTTGCGGCCCATGCGGGCGGCGCGCTTGCGGACCTGCAGGATGCCGAGGCCGACGATCCTGATGCGCTCGCCCTTCTTGAGGTGCTTGGTGATCCTTGTGACCATGTCGGTCAGGATCGCCTCGGCCTGCTTCTTGGACAGCTCCTGCTCTTCGGCGATGGCCGCCGCCAAATGCTTCAGCGTGATCGTCGCCGGTGTCGCTGCTTTCTTCGCCATGTCTGGCCCTCCTCGTTGCTGAATGGCTGGATTGCTGCTTTCACGCGAATGGCGCGCCGTTCGCGTCGGGAAAGTGCGTCCGGACAAGTCCTGAAAACCGCCGGTTCCGGGAACGGGCAGCGCCGGGCCGGCCACAGGAAACCCAGACGTATCAGGCCTTATTTGATTCGGGGCTTCGCTGACTACGCCGTTTCCCCTGAAAACAGGCGACAACTCGCGCCGGCGCCGCGAAAATGCCGACGCTGTGCAGGGATCCGCAACGTCCTTGACTAACCGGATGCGGGCCTTTATGCCCTCGGTCCTGCGCGGATCAATCCGATGATCGGCATCCGCGGGAGTAGCTCAGTTGGTTAGAGCGCCGCCCTGTCACGGCGGAGGCCGCGGGTTCGAGTCCCGTCTCTCGCGCCATTCATTTCAATGACTTAGCAGCGTGTTGATCCGGAACCATCGGACCCTCTGGGCCGGTGCCGTAACGAGTTGCTTGCCCTCCTGTTCACTGCATCTGGCGAGTGTCGCGACAGCTCAGGACGCCGCGAGGCCGACGGCGCTGACCGGTTGAGCGGCCTGCTCGGGCCTGACGGATAATGCCGTGCGCCGTTCGGGCGTCAGCCACCACAGCAGGAACAGCAGCGCTAAGCCGTTCGACAGCAGGCCTGTCGTGAGCGGCACGTTCATGATCGCCTGAACTGCGATGCCGGACGAAACCGCAATGAAGCGCGGCGACAGGTGTTTTGAGACCATCGATCCCACCGACAGGATCAGGCCGCAGACAAGCGCCGACAGAGGGGCGAGCGCAAGACCGACCGACGCGATACCTTCGGTGGCGAGGAACGACGCATTGAAATTGCCATCCTGATAGATCGCTCCGAGCGTCGGGCCGAGCTCGCCGTACGGGCAGGCGGTCATGTATCGCACGACGGTGATCTGGCAGAACCGGGTGAGCTCGCGGTGCGCGAAGAAGTCGGCGTATTGATCGAGCGCGAGCGACGGGATCGCGACGAAGCGCAGATTGATGGCGCTGAACACGATGTAGTTCTTGTCGGCGACGAGAATGACGAAAGCCGAAAGGCCGATGATCATCGGGATCAGAAATGCGAGCACCGTGGCCAGCCGCGGCTCGAACCGGCCATACAGCCAGAACAGAAACGGCAGCCAGATCGGCAGCAGCAGCACGGTCTTGTTGTTGACGACGGGATAGAAGCAAAGCGCAAGCAGCAGCACGCCGGCTGCCGGCATCCATCGCCTGCACGATGCGAAATGCGCGAACAGGTAGGGCAGCACCGCGCCGATCATGATCCCGGTGAGATAGTTCAGCAGCGCCGGCCGCACGACGGCGGTGCGGGTTGCGCCATAGGGATTGCCAAGATTGGCCCCGTAGGAGATGTCGCCGACCAACACGGCGAAACACGACGCCACCAGCAGAACCGTGATGCGCTTGACGGCCGCATCGGACAAATCGGGCCGCCAAACCGGGATATTCTGCAGCATCAGAGGGATCATCGCGGCGGCCAGCGCGGCGATCATAGCCCAGCGGGCGATGGCGTGCGGATAATTGAATGCGCTGAAGAAGCTGAGCCAGACGAAGCCGAACACGGCTGACAGCAGCGAGAAGCCCACCAGATAACCGAAGCTGAACCGTGCCGCGACGAACGCCGGGACGAACGCGACCATGATGGCGGTGCCGAGGACAGCCTGCGGGGTGATGTCGGATCGCCAGACATGCATCGCCGGGAACGCGTGCCCGCAGGCGATCATCGAGACGACGCTGAGGACGAAGAACCCGGGGATCGTGACCCCGACAGCCAAGTCATCGCGCGTCAATGTCATCGGCCAGTCCGAATCCGAAAGCTGCCGGGCAGCTAGCCGGTCGGCCCTGGACGAAGCAAGTAAAGCAATATCTCGGTCTGTGTTGTTATGTTTCTGCTTGGCGATTCGTCACCGCGACGCCTTATTGAATTCACAGAACGGCAACACGTTGTCTTGATCAGGCAAAGAATGCGGCGACCGCGTTGAGGTCGGATTGTCCCGGCGCATCGCCGCGCAGATTGGCGTCGATCACGCGGCGGCAGGCGTCAACCGTGTGGGTGTCGCCCAATTCGTTGGCGGCCTCGAGGATCGACCAGACCGTGTCCAAGGGAACGTCGCTCTGCACGGTTGCCTTCGGGTCTGACAGCATCGACGGGGCCGCGGTTAGAATTCGAACAGGTCGCGGCCGTGCCGCGCCAGGTTGTGCAGGTCCGCCACCGTGCCGCGCACCGCGTTGCAGCGGCGGCATTCGATGATGGTGTCGCCGGATGCGTGCGCCGGATCGGCGACCTTGATCGCCAGGCTGCCGCAATCCGTGCAGATGATCTTGAAGCCGGTTGAAATTACTTGCTGCTGCAAATTCATTGTGGCCTGCGCCTCTGTTGACGCCGACCTTAACCGAACAACTTTTAAGACTGGGGTCGCGGAGCGGATTGCAATCGAGCGACCGCGTTAGGACGCGATTAAGACTTCGCTGCGGCCGCGCGGCCCTGCAGATGCAGCGTCGGCCTGCCGAGCCCGGCCGCGGCGGCGCGCACGGCATCGCGGGCATTGACGGTGATGATGCCGGCAGCGTGGGCCCAGACCGCGAGGTCGGAGGCGCTGTCGCCGGCGTAGATGAAGCCCCCGGGAAATGTCTTCCGCAACAGGTCGGCCTTGTTCGCGCCCTTGAGATTATGTTCGCCGTCGGAGGCGAGCACCTGCTCGATCCAGGGCAGACGCGACGCCAGCTTCTGTGCGAGCAGCGCGTCGGCCGCGGTTGCCAGCACGATGCGGCGGCCGGCCGCGTTCTCGCGCTCGGCCAATGCGACGACGTCCTGGTGCAGTTCGATCCGGCTCCAGTCGATGTGCTGGCGCTGTGCGAGCCGGCGCTTCAGCGCCGCGCGGCCGCGCGTCAGCCAAACGGCGCAAGACACGGCGATCAGCGGATTGCGGCGCAGGATCGAGAAGAAGCTCAGATAGAGCAGGTCGCCCGTGATCAGCGTGCCGTCGAGGTCGAGCACCAGCGGCAGCGATGCCGGGAGGCCGAGCAACGGGGGCGCCCCGTCGGTGCGGGAAGCATCCGGCGGCTTCGCAATGTTGTCGCCGGCGAGGCGAGGCTCAGTCATGCGCGGCGCTCAGCCGGGTTGCGACCTTGCACACGTCGATCGCGCGCGCCCCGGTCTCGGTGGTCCGGCAATCGCCGTAGCCGAACTTGCTCGCAAAGGCCACACACTCCTGGTCCGAGCTCGAGACGATCAGGACCAACAAAAAAGGCCGCCCGAGGGCGGCCGTCTTGCCTGTGGAAGCCAGCAGAAATCTTTAGCGAACCGTCGAGGTGCCCGAGGAGGTGATCGCCACCGGTTTGCCGGCCTTGACGACCTGCGTGGACTGGGCGGTCTGGGTGAAATCCGCGTTGTTCCGGGCCGAGATGCCGAGCGCCGCAATCCCGATCGCCGCAACAAGGGCAACCACCACAATCTTGAGATGGGTCGCGCGGTCAGCTGAATGGATCGAGTGGTTCATGGTCGCCTCCGGGCGTCTGTGCGCCGTCTATGGCAGGTACTGGTAAGCCCCATCTGTTTCCGGATCGTTTCGTGAGTTCCGGGAAATGGTTTCGTGCCACGGGCGGATTGGTTTCACCGTGCCTTGCGTCACACTGGCGGCCGGCTAAAACTGGCCGCGAGCGTGGACATGCGCTTGGGAGAAAAACAATAATGATAACAATGAGAATGACCCGACGCCGGGTGCTGGGAACCGGTTCTGCTGCAGTTGCCGCCACGATGTTTGGTAAGCCGGCCCTTGCCGCCGCCGAGTTCGATCTCAAGCTCGGCGTCAACACTCCGGAAACCCATCCGCTAACAATGCGCCTGACTGAGGCCGCCAAGGCGGTCGGCGCGCAGTCGTCCGGCCGGGTCAACATCACGGTGTTCGCCAACAGCCAGCTCGGCGGCGATCCGGAGATGCTGTCGCAGGTCCGGGCCGGCGGGATCGAGCTGTTGGCGGCGCCCAGCATGACGCTGTCGACGCTGGTGCCGCTGTCGGGGCTGCCCAGCATCGGCTTCGCCTTCCAGTCCTACGACCAGGTCTGGGCGGCGATGGACGGCGGCGTCGGCGACCTCGTGCGCGAGGCGATCGCGAAGACCGGCGTCGTGCCGCTGAAGAAGGTCTGGGACAACGGCTTCCGCCAGATCACCTCGTCGTCGAGCCGGCAGCTCAACAGCGTCGACGATCTCAAGGGCTTCAAGATCCGCGTGCCGGTGACGGCATTGCTGACGTCGCTGTTCTCAGGGCTCGGCGCATTGCCGTCGAGCATCTCCTACAGCGAGCTCTATTCGGCGCTGCAGACCCACATCGTCGAAGGGCAGGAGAATCCGCTGGCGCAGGTCTCCACTGGAAAGCTCTACGAGGTGCAGAAATTCTGCGCGCTCTCGAACCATTGCTGGAGCGGCTACTGGATCCTCTGGAACCGCCGCGCGATGGCGGCCCTGCCGCCCGATCTGCTCGAGCTCATCAATGCCGCGTTCGACGCCGCGGCGGTGAAGGAGCGCGCCGATCTGGTCGAGATGGACCGCTCGCTGCAGGCCGAGCTGACCGAGAAGGGCATGACCTTCAACAAGCCTGATCCCGTGCAGTTCAGGGCCGCGTTGGTGAAGGCCGGCTTCTACACGCAGTGGCAGAAGACCTACGGCGCGGACGCCTGGGCGGCGCTGGAGAAGTATACGGGAAAGCTGACGTGAGCGCCGCCTGACACCACGCGCAGGCTCGGCTGAGACGGGCGCTAGCTCGCGCGCGCGATGTCGGCGCGGATCGCGCGCGCTGCCCAGACGAACAGCAGGGCACCGAGCGTCGTGGTGAGCGCGGCCGACAGCAGCGAGTAGCGAACCGCATCGACGCCGTAGGCGCCTTTCAGCGCGTCGTTGATCATGCCGACGGCGAGGGGGCCGACGCCCTGGCCGAAGCAGGTGGCGGTCAACAGCACGATCGCCGAGGCCAGCGCGCGCATGCTGGGTTTTGCCACCGTCTGCGCGATCGCGAAGATCGGGCCGAGATGGAAGCCGACCATGAACGAGGTCAGCGCCAGGGTCGCGACCATCAGCGTGAAGCTCTGCGTCAGCATGCACAACGCGAACACCGGGCCGGCGAGACCGGACATGATCGCGGGCGCCCACAGCTTCCAGCGGTCGTCGCGACGGCCGATCTGCGCCACCACGAGGCCGCCGACCAGCGTGCCCGCCATGCCGGCGAGACCCTTGAAGGTGCCGGCATAGGTGCCGATCTCGGCGCTGGTGAGGTGATGGATGCGTGCCAGAAACGGCGGGATCCACACCGCGGTGGCGTAGTTGGTGTAGGTCGTCAGACAAAAGCCGATCAGCACGATGACGAAGCTCGGCTGCGATACGAGGAAGCGCAATGTCGGCCCGATCGGCTCGGCCTTGAAGGTCTCGGCCATTGCGCCGCGCTTCGGTTCGGTGATCGTCAGCCACAGCACGGCGGCAAGCGCGATGCCGGGCAGGCCCGCGGTGAAGAACGCCATCCGCCAGCCATAGTGCTGGTTGACATAGCCGCCGATGAAATAGCCGAGGAAGACGCCGAGATAGGTGCCGATCGCGTAGATGCCGAGCGCGCGCGGTCGTTCGTTCTTGTCGAACAGATCGGCGATCATCGATTGTGAGGCCGGCGTTCCCGCTGACTCCCCGATGCCGACGCCGACCCGGGCCAATGCCAGCGTCGTGACGCTGGAGGCGAGGCCGCAGAGATAGGTCATCGCGCTCCAGAACGCGAAGGCGACCGCGACGATGTTGCGGCGGTTGAGGCGATCGGCCATCCGCGCGATCGGGATGCCGAGCAGCGAATAGAACAGCACGAAGCCGAACCCGGCGAGCAGTCCCATCGTGGTGTCGCTGAGCGTGAACTCCTTCTTGATCGGTTCGATCAGGACGTTGAAGATGGTGCGGTCGAGGAAGTTGAGGGCGTAGATGATCGTGAGCAAGGCGAGGACGTAGTAGCGGCGCGCCGACGGCGCGGCCGCAGCTTGGGTTGGCGCGGCCGCCTGCGGTGCGACATCGACCATGACTTCCTCCCCCGGATCTTCTTTATTGTTGCTGCTTGCGCGCGGGCCTTACGCCTCGCGGATGTAATTCCCTGCCTCGAATTCGACCGGCCTCGTGTCGGCGTCGAACGACACCCCGATCGGGTCGCGGCCGCTGGCCATGGCCTCGAGCTGGTCAGAGAGCATCCGGCGGATCATCAGGACGCCGCGGTCGCTCTGGCCAAAATGCTCTTCGGAATGGATCGTCACCGCTCCCTGGCCGACCTGGGCCTCATAGTCGCCGGGGAATTGCTGGTGCTCGGCCTCGGTCATGTCCCACCAGAACTTGCCGTTGAACTTCGAGCGCATCCGCCCGATATCGCCCGCGTTGTTGACCCGGCCGGCGACGTAGATGCGAAACGAGGTGTCGTCGATCGGCAAGGTCCAGCCGATCGATTCGACGCGCGCGAACTGCGCGACGCGCGGATTGGGCACGACGCGGAGCGTGGGGAGGGCGGCCTCGGTGACGCGATAGAACACCTTGCCGTCGTTCTGCCTGCGGATCGAACGCACCGCAACGCCGCGCGGCGACATCTCGAACTTCACCTCGGGCATCGAGGCCATCATGTTGGTGAACTGCGGCCCCGAGAACGAGCCGTGCAGCACCGGCACATGATAGGGGTCGGCGACGTTCTCGAAATGCTGCAGCCAGTTGCAGGGGATCACGGCAGGGCCGCCGCCGCCGATCGAGGAATCGTCGGCCTCGACGAACTCGCCGTCGTCCATGTTCTCCAGGCACTCGTAGCGCGGCAGCACCGGCCGTTTCTCGGCCGGCCCCATATAGGCGAAGATCAGGCCGTAGCGTTCCTGCACCGGATACCAGGGCTGGCGCACCTTGTCCTTGAACAGGCCGCCTTCGGGCTCGCAGGGTTGTTCGAGGCAGCGGCCCTCGGTGTCGAACTTCCAGCCGTGATAGCAGCAGCGGATGCCGTCTTCCTCGACCTTGCCGTAATAGAGTGTGGTGCCGCGGTGGCAGCAGCGCGCATGCAGCAGGCCGACCCGGCCATGCCGGTCGCGGAACAGGATCAGGTCTTCGCCAAGCGCGCGGACTTTTCTGGGGATATCGGTGGCGTCACCGGTGAGGCCGACCGGGTGCCAATACCGGCGCAGCAGCTCGCCCATCGGCGTGCCGCGGCCGACCGAGGTGAGCTCGGTCCGGGTGCTGGACGGCTTCATCGCATAGGCCGTGCCGAGATCGCGGTCCCGCTGGGTGATCGTCATGTTGTCCTCCCCGCCGCTGGTCTGGCGCCGGCGGCCGATCTATCGTTGACCAAGTCAACGATAGATCGATGACAATGTCAACGATCTCGTTGAGCTTGGCAGCGCGCGGCTTTGTTGGCAGAGGTTGGTGATGACCGAGAAGCTCAGGACTGAGAGGGCCTTGCCGCCGGAGGCCGTTGTCGATTCCGAACTGGCGCCGATCACCGCGATGATGTCGTCGCGGCTGATGGTGCTGGCGAACCTGCTCAGGCGCGGCGCGATGCTGCGCTACAAGCGCCTGACCGGCCTATCCTCGGTCGAGTTCGGCCTGGTCGCCTCGCTCGGCCGGCGGCCGCCGATGAGTGTGGTGCGGCTCGCCGAGGCCGTCGGCATGGACAAGGGGCAGATCAGCCGGGCGCTCGCCGAGCTCGTGGCGCGCAAGCTGGTGGCGAAGGCGGCCAATCCGCGCGACAACCGGGAGACTTTGGTCTCTCTTACCAAGGCCGGCCTGGCCGCCCATGATGCCATCGTGGCCGGCGCGCAGGAGCGAAACCGGCGTCTGCTGGAACAGCTTGCGCCGGGGGATCTCGAGCTGCTGCTCGGACACATCGATCGGCTCACCCTGACCGCCGCCGAGATGCTCGCTGCCGAACGGGGGCTGGGCTGATATGGGGAGAGCGCAGGGCACAGGATGGCCGTCGCGGCGTTGCCCATGGAGGCAAGCGCATCCGCCTGATGAGGCCAAGAGCCCGCGGGAAGGACGGTAAAAGCGTCAAAATAGCTTGTCTTGCGCCCCCTGTTGCGCTGCGCTAAAGCCTCAAGAACAATTCCAATCAACGAATCTGCGGCACGTCCGAAACCGCAGCAAGAAGGCCTCGCCGATGACCGGCATCCTGCAGAATTATCTCCCACTTGTGGTCTTTATCGGAGTTGCGAGCCTGATCGGTCTGGCGCTCCTGATCGCACCGTTCCTGGTCGCGTTCCAATCGCCGGACCCGGAAAAGCTGTCCGCCTATGAATGCGGATTCAACGCTTTTGACGACGCCCGCATGAAGTTCGACGTCCGCTTCTATCTGGTGGCGATCCTCTTCATCATCTTCGACCTCGAAGTGGCGTTCCTGTTCCCCTGGGCCGTGGCGTTCGGAAAGCTCGGCGCCACCGGGTTCTGGTCGATGATGGTGTTCCTGGCCGTGCTGACGGTCGGGTTTGCGTATGAATGGAAGAAAGGCGCGCTCGAATGGGATTGAGCCCCACCGCCGCAACCTCCCAGCCGGCGATTGCCAAATCTGAGATCGCCATGGCTCCGAAGGGGATTCTTGATCCGTCGACCGGCAAGCCGGTCGGCGCCAATGATCCGTTTTTCCTCGAGGTCAATCACGAGCTGTCCGACAAGGGCTTCTTCGTCGCCGCGGCCGATGACCTCATCACTTGGGCGCGCACCGGCTCCCTGATGTGGATGACCTTCGGTCTCGCCTGCTGTGCGGTCGAGATGATGCAGGTCTCGATGCCGCGCTATGACGTCGAACGCTTCGGCTTCGCACCGCGCGCCTCGCCGCGGCAGTCCGATGTGATGATCGTTGCGGGCACCCTGACCAACAAGATGGCGCCCGCGCTGCGCAAGGTCTACGACCAGATGCCGGAGCCGCGCTACGTCATCTCGATGGGCTCCTGCGCCAATGGCGGCGGCTACTATCACTACTCCTATTCGGTGGTGCGTGGCTGCGATCGCATCGTGCCGATCGACATCTACGTGCCGGGCTGTCCGCCCACGGCGGAAGCGTTGCTCTACGGCGTGCTGCTGCTGCAGAAGAAGATCCGCCGTATCGGCACCATTGAACGCTAAGGTTTCAGGTATGGACGACGGCAAGCTCGACGCCCTTGGGCAGACGATCGTGAGCGCGCTTCCGGGCGCGGCCACGGCGCACTCGGTCGCGTTCAATCAACTCACTATCGACGTCGAGATTGGCAGAATCGTGGAGGTCGCACGTTTTCTGCGTGACGATCCCGGCTGCCGCTTCGTCAACGTCACCGACGTGACCGCAGTCGACTATCCGAGCCGCGAGAAGCGTTTCGATGTCGTCTACCATTTGCTGTCGCCGACGCTGAACGCGCGCATCCGTTTGCGCGGCCAGGCCGACGAGACCACGCAGGTGCCGTCGATTATCGGCGTCTTCCCCGGCGCCGACTGGTTCGAGCGCGAGACCTACGACCTCTATGGCGTGATCTTCACCGGTCATCCGGACATGCGCCGCCTGCTGACGGATTACGGCTTCGACGGCCATCCGCTGCGCAAGGATTTCCCGCTCACCGGCTTCGTCGAGGTCCGCTACGACGACCAGGAGAAGCGGGTGCTGTATGAGCCGGTCCGGCTCAACCAGGAATTCCGCAAGTTCGATTTCCTGTCTCCGTGGGAGGGGGCTGACTACCCCTTGCCGGGTGACGAAAAGGCGAAGGCGGAACCGAAGGCCTGATCATGAACGAACAGAATCTTCGCAATTTCACCATCAACTTTGGACCGCAGCATCCGGCGGCGCACGGCGTGCTGCGCCTCGTGCTGGAGCTCGATGGCGAAGTCGTCGAACGCGTCGATCCGCATATCGGCCTGCTTCACCGCGGCACCGAGAAGCTGATCGAACACAAGACCTATCTGCAGGCGATTCCGTATTTCGACCGGCTCGACTACGTCGCGCCGATGAACCAGGAGCATGCGTTCTGCCTCGCGGCCGAAAAGCTGCTCGGCATCACGGTGCCGCGCCGCGGCCAGCTGATCCGCGTGCTCTATTGCGAGATCGGCCGCATTCTCTCGCACCTGCTCAACGTCACCACGCAGGCGATGGACGTCGGCGCGCTGACCCCGCCGCTGTGGGGCTTCGAAGAGCGCGAGAAACTGATGGTGTTCTACGAGCGCGCCTCGGGCTCGCGCATGCACGCGGCGTTCTTCCGCGTCGGCGGCGTGCATCAGGACCTGCCGCCGAAGCTGATCGACGACATCGAGACGTGGTGCGATCCGTTCCTCAAGGTGGTCGACGACCTCGATCGGCTGCTCACCGGCAACCGCATCTTCAAGCAGCGCAACGTCGATATCGGCGTGGTGCCGCTGAAGGAAGCCTGGGAGTGGGGCTTCTCCGGCGTGATGGTGCGCGGCTCGGGCGCGGCCTGGGACCTGCGCAAGTCGCAGCCCTACGAGTGCTACGCCGAGATGGATTTCGACATTCCGATCGGCAAGAACGGCGACTGCTACGACCGCTATCTGATCCGCATGGAAGAGATGCGCCAGTCGGTGCGCATCATGAAGCAGTGCATCCTGAAGCTCAAAGCACCCGACGGGCAGGGCCCGGTGGTGGTCGAGGACAACAAGATCGCGCCGCCGCGCCGTGGTGAGATGAAGCGCTCGATGGAAGCGCTGATCCATCACTTCAAGCTCTACACCGAAGGCGTGCACGTGCCGGCCGGCGAAGTCTATGCCGCCGTCGAGGCGCCGAAGGGCGAGTTCGGCGTCTACCTCGTCGCCGACGGCACCAACAAGCCCTACAAGTGCAAGATCCGCGCGCCGGGCTTCGCCCATCTGCAGGCGATGGATCACATCTGCAGGGGCCATCTGCTGGCCGACGTTTCCGCCATCCTGGGCTCGCTGGACATCGTGTTCGGCGAGGTCGACCGGTGACGATGTTCGCATCCGCACCGCGCGCAATGAGAGTTTGATCGATGTCCGTCCGCCGCCTTGCCCCGAAGGAATTGCAGCCCGCGAGCTTCACGTTCACGGACGAGAATCTCGCCTGGGCCAAGAAGCAGATCGAGAAATATCCGCCCGGACGGCAGGCTTCGGCCGCGATCGCGATCCTGTGGCGCGTGCAGGAGCAGCATGAAGGCTGGGTCTCGGAAGCGGCGATCCGCGCCGTCGCCGACCTGCTCGAGATGCCGCATATCCGCATGCTGGAGATCGCGACCTTCTACACCATGTTCCAGCTCTCGCCGGTCGGCAAGAAGGCCCATGTGCAGGTGTGCGGCACCACGCCGTGCCGGCTGCGCGGCGCCGCCGACCTGATCGAGGTCTGCCAACATCGCATCCATCACGATCCCTTCCAGCTGTCGAAGGACGGCAACTTCTCCTGGGAAGAGGTCGAGTGCTTAGGGGCCTGCGTGAACGCGCCGATGGTGCTGATCTGGAAGGACACCTATGAGGACCTGACCAAGGAAAGCTTCGGCAAGGTGCTCGACGGCTTTGCCGCCGGCAATCCGCCGAAGCCGGGCCCGCAGGTCGACCGTCAGTTCTCGGCGCCCGCGGGCGGGCCGACGACGCTGAAGGAAACCACCTGATGCGGAGCTTTCAGGTGCTGGCAAACGGGCAGGGAAACAAGGCAGGAAGGGGCGCTGCGATGAAGGCCTGGCGCACGATCGCCCTGCATACCGTCGTCGCGGCGGGCTTCATGTTCCTGCTGCAACGCTACGGCCTGAGCGCCACGCTGGAATCCAGCCTGTTGTGGGCCATCGTGTTCGGCGGCTGCGCCGCCGGGCTCGCTTATTCGCAAGCCAATCGGTGATGTTCGGAAAGTTTTGAGCATGCTCGACGACAAGGACCGCATCTTCAAGAACCTCTACGGCCTGCATGATTGGGGCCTCGAGGGCGCGCGCCGCAGAGGCGCCTGGGATGGCACCAAAGGGATCATCGACAAGGGTCGCGACTGGATCATCAACGAGATGAAGGCGTCGGGCCTGCGCGGCCGCGGCGGCGCCGGCTTCCCGACCGGCATGAAGTGGTCCTTCATGCCGAAGGAATCCAAGGACGGCCGTCCGAGCTACCTCGTCGTCAACGCCGACGAGTCGGAGCCCGGCACCTGCAAGGACCGCGAGATCATGCGGCATGACCCGCACCTTTTGGTCGAGGGCTGCCTGCTCGCGAGCTTCGCGATGGGCGCACATGCCTGCTACGTCTATATCCGCGGCGAGTTCATCCGCGAGCGCGAGCGGCTGCAGGCGGCGATCGACCAGGCCTATGAGGCCAAGCTGGTCGGCAAGGACAACATCAACGGCTGGCCGTTCGACATCTATGTCGCGCACGGCGCCGGCGCCTATATCTGCGGCGAGGAGACCGCGCTGCTCGAAAGCCTCGAGGGCAAGAAGGGCCAGCCGCGGCTGAAGCCGCCGTTCCCGGCCAATGTCGGCCTCTATGGCTGCCCGACCACCGTCAACAACGTCGAGTCGATTGCGGTCGCGCCCGACATCCTGCGCCGCGGCGCCGCCTGGTTCGCCGGCATCGGCCGGCCGAACAATGTCGGCACCAAGCTGTTCTGCATCTCCGGCCATGTCGAGCGCCCCTGCAACGTCGAAGAGGCGATGGGGATTCCGTTCCGCGAGCTGATCGAGAAACATTGCGGCGGCATCCGCGGCGGCTGGGGCAATCTGAAGGCCGTGATCCCCGGCGGCTCGTCGGTGCGCATGGTGCCGGCCGAGCAGATCATCGACACGCCGATGGATTTCGACTCTTTGAGCAAGCTGCGCTCGGGCCTCGGCACCGCGGCGGTGATCGTGATGGACAAGTCGACCGACCTGATCCGGGCGATCGCGCGCATCTCCTATTTCTACAAGCATGAGAGCTGCGGCCAGTGCACGCCGTGCCGCGAGGGCACCGGCTGGATGTGGCGCGTCCTGACCCGGATGGCCGAGGGCCGCGCCCACAAGCGCGAGATCGACATGCTGCTCGAGGTCACCAAGCAGGTCGAGGGCCACACCATCTGCGCGCTCGGCGACGCCGCTGCCTGGCCGATCCAGGGCCTGATCGCGCATTTCCGTCACGAGATCGAAGAGCGCATCGACCAGTATTCGCACAAGGCCGATCTCGACGATCAGGGCGTGCGCGATCCCATGCACATGGTTGCTGCGGAGTAATGCTGGCGATGACGCAACAGGCCGTATGGTGGCAGAAATACGGGACGCTTGCGCAGATGGCGCAGGCGACCGTGGCGCTGCTCGGCTTTGTTGCAATCCTGCTGCAGATCAACGAAATCCGCACCTCGAACCGCGCCTCCAGCGCGCGTTCGGCGTTTCTCGGCTACACCGATCTCGCATTCCAGAATCCGAAATTCGCTCAGCCCGATTACGACGCCATCAAGGCCGGCGGCCGCGAAGAGCGATCGCAGTATGAGAGTTTTGTCTCGTACTTCCTCTATGCCTGCGAGGAGACTTTTGCCGCATTCGCGGACAAGCGCGAATGGCAGGCATCGTGTGACTACGACCTGAAGCCGCATCTGCCGTTCCTCTGCGAGAAGAACCAGGCGCAGCCTGCCTATCTCGCGACCTACGGCGCCGACACCCAGCAATGGGTGAAGACCTCATTGAAAACCGCGAGCGTCGCACCGCCCGACTGCAAGCTCGGAAAGACTTGAGACAGACATGAGCAAGATCATCGTCGATGGCAAAGAGATCGATGTGCCGCCGGAGTACACGCTGCTGCAGGCATGCGAGGCGGCCGGCGCAGAGATTCCGCGCTTCTGCTATCACGAGCGGCTGTCGATCGCCGGCAATTGCCGGATGTGCCTGGTCGAGGTGAAGGGCGGCCCGAAGCCGGTGGCGAGCTGCGCCTGGGCCGTGCGCGACTGCCGTCCGGGCCCGAAGGGCGAGCCGCCGGAGATTTCGACCCGTTCGCCGATGGTGAAGAAGGCACGCGAAGGCGTGATGGAGTTCCTGCTGATCAACCATCCGCTGGACTGCCCGATCTGCGACCAGGGCGGCGAGTGCGATCTGCAGGACCAGGCGATGGGCTACGGCGTCGACACCAGCCGTTTCGCCGAGAACAAGCGCGCGGTCGAGGACAAGTATCTCGGCGCGCTGGTCAAGACTTCGATGAACCGCTGCATCCAGTGCACGCGCTGCGTCCGCTTCTCGGCCGAAGTCTGCGGCGCGCCGGAAATGGGCGCGACCGGCCGCGGCGAGGACATGGAGATCACCACCTATCTGGAGCAGGCGCTGAGCTCGGAGCTGCAGGGCAACCTCGTCGACATCTGCCCGGTCGGCGCTCTGACCTCGAAGCCCTACGCCTTCGCGGCGCGGCCCTGGGAGCTCGGCAAGACCCAGTCGGTCGACGTCATGGACGGCGTGGGATCTGCGATCCGCGTCGACACCCGCGGCCGCGAGGTGATGCGCATCCTGCCGCGCATCAATGAGGCGGTGAACGAGGAGTGGATCTCCGACAAGACCCGCCACGTCGTCGACGGCCTGCGCACCCAGCGGCTCGACCGGCCCTATGTGCGCGAGAACGGCCAGCTCCGGCCGGCGACCTGGCAGGAAGCCTTCGCCGCGATCGCCGCCAGGGCCGGCCGCAGCGACGGCAAGCGGATCGGCGCGATCGCCGGCGATCTCGCCGCGGTCGACGAAATGTATGCGCTGAAGGAACTGCTCGCGAAGTTCGGCTCGGTCAATCTCGCCGTGCAGGGCGGCGATGCGTTCGACGCCAAGGCCGGCCGCGGCTCGTACATCTTCAATCCGACCATCGCCGGGATCGACCAGGCCGACGCGATCCTGATCGTCGGCTCGCATCCGCGCAAGGAAGCCGCGGTGCTGAACGCGCGGATCCGCAAGCGCTGGCGCACCGGCGGGCTCAAGGTCGGCATGATCGGCGCCAAGGCCGATTTCACCTATGACCACGACTATCTCGGCGCTGGCACCGATACGCTGGCCGATCTCGTGGCGGGCAAGCACTCCTTTGCCGACGTCTTGAAGAAGGCCCAGCACCCGATCATCCTGGTCGGCGCCGGCGCCTATACCAGGCATGACGGCGCGGCCGTGCTGGCGCAGGCCGCCAAGCTCGCGGTCGACGTCGGCGCGCTGAAGGACGGCTGGAACGGCTTTGCCGTGCTGCAGGATACCGCCTCCCGCGCCGGCGCGCTCGATATCGGCTTCTCGCCGGCGGCGGGCGGGCTGACCTCGGCGCAGATGACGACCTTCGGCACGCTCGACGTGCTGTTCCTGCTCGGCGCCGACGAGATCAAGGTGCCGGACGGCACCTTCGTCGTCTATATCGGCACCCATGGCGACCAGGGCGCGCATCGCGCCGACGTCATCCTGCCGGGCGCGGCCTATACCGAGAAGTCCGGCATCTACGTCAACACCGAGGGCCGGGCGCAGATCGCCAACCGGGCCGCGTTCCCGCCGGGCGAGGCCCGCGAGGACTGGGCGATCATCCGCGCGCTGTCCGACGTGCTCGGCAAGAAGCTGCCGTTCGACTCGCTGCAGGCGCTGCGGCAGGCGATGTTCAAGGCCTATCCGCATCTGATGCGGCTCGACCAGATCGAGGCCGGCAGGGCCGACGACGTCAAGGCGCTGGCCGGCAAGGGCGGCAGCGCCGACAAGGCGGCATTCAAGCCGACCGTCGAGGATTTTTATCTGACCAACCCGATCGCGCGGGCCTCTGCCGTGATGGCGGAATGTTCGCGGCTGGCGTCGGGCCGAATGCTGACGGCAGCGGAGTGAGCGTGACCTGATGGCTGAATTCTTCGCAAGCTCGTTCTGGACCGGCTTCCTCTGGCCGCTGATCATCATGGTCGCGGAGAGCCTGTTGCTGCTTGTCGTGCTCCTGATCGCGATCGCCTACATCCTGCTCGCCGACCGCAAGATCTGGGCGGCGGTGCAGATCCGCCGCGGCCCCAACGTGGTCGGCCCGTTCGGATTGCTGCAATCCTTCGCCGACCTCCTGAAATTCGTGCTGAAGGAGCCGGTGATTCCGTCCGGCTCCAACAAGGGCGTGTTCCTGCTGGCGCCGCTGGTCTCGTGCGTGCTGGCGCTGGCCGCCTGGGCCGTGATCCCGTTCGATCTCGGCTGGGTGATCTCCGACATCAATGTCGGCGTTCTCTACATCTTCGCGATCTCGTCGCTGTCGATCTACGGCATCATTATGGCCGGCTGGTCGTCGAACTCGAAATACCCGTTCCTGGCCGCGCTGCGCTCGGCGGCGCAGATGGTGTCCTACGAGGTCTCGATCGGCTTCGTCATCATCACCGTGCTGCTCTGCGTCGGCTCGCTGAACCTGTCGGCGGTGGTCGAGGCGCAGAATACCCGCGGGCTTGCGCACCTGATCGGCCTGCCGCAGCTCACCATCCTGAACTGGTACGTGTGGCCGCTGTTCCCGATGTTCGTGGTGTTCTACGTCTCGGCGCTGGCGGAAACCAACCGTCCGCCGTTCGACCTGGTCGAAGCCGAATCCGAACTGGTCGCCGGCTTCATGACCGAATACGGCTCGACGCCGTATCTTTTGTTCATGCTCGGCGAGTATGTCGCGATCACCACGATGTGCGCGCTGGCGTCGATCCTGTTCCTGGGCGGCTGGCTGCCGCCGGTCAACCTGCCGCCGTTCACCTGGATTCCGGGCATCGTCTGGTTCGCCCTGAAGGTGTTCTTCATGTTCTTCATGTTCGCGATGGCGAAGGCGATCGTGCCGCGCTACCGCTACGATCAACTGATGCGGCTCGGCTGGAAGGTGTTCCTGCCGCTGTCGCTGGCGATGGTGGTGATCGTGGCCGGCGTGCTGCAGTTCGCCGGCATCGCGCCGAAGTGAGGCCGTCATGAGTGTCAATGTCAACGCAACAGCCCGCTCCCTTCTGCTGTCGGAATTCGTCTCGGCGTTCTTCCTCGCGATGCGTTATTTCTTCCAGCCGAAGCCGACGCTGAACTATCCCTTCGAGAAGGGCCCGATCTCGCCGCGCTTCCGCGGCGAGCACGCGCTGCGCCGCTATCCGAACGGCGAGGAGCGCTGCATCGCCTGCAAGCTGTGCGAGGCGATCTGCCCGGCGCAGGCGATCACGATCGAGGCCGGCCCGCGCCGCAACGACGGCACCCGCCGCACGGTGCGTTACGACATCGACATGGTGAAGTGCATCTATTGCGGCCTGTGCCAGGAGGCATGCCCGGTGGACGCCATCGTCGAGGGACCGAATTTCGAATTCGCGACCGAGACCCGCGAGGAACTGTACTATGACAAGGCCAAGCTACTCGCCAATGGCGACCGCTGGGAGCGCGAGATCGCGAAGTCGATCGCGCTCGACGCGCCGTACCGGTGAGGTGAGGGCATGATCCTTCCGGCGCTGTTCTTCTATCTGTTTGCCGCGGCTTGCGTGGCCTCGGCGGTCATGGTGATTGTCTCGCGCAATCCCGTGCACTCCGTGCTGTTCCTGATCCTGGCCTTCGTCAACGCGGCCGGGCTGTTCGTCCTGATGGGCGCCGAGTTCCTCGGTATGATGCTGATCGTGGTCTATGTCGGCGCCGTCGCGGTGCTGTTCCTGTTCGTGATCATGATGCTCGACGTCGACTTCGTCGAGCTGCGCGAGGGCTTCATCCAGTATCTGCCGATCGGCATCGTGATCGGCGGCATCTTCATGTTCGAGCTGCTGCTCGTGGTCGGCGCCTGGGTGATCAACCCGGCCGTGACCAAGACGATCACCGCGGCGATCCCGACCAATGTCAGCAACACCGAGGCGCTCGGCCTCGTGCTCTATACGAAGTACATCCATTACTTCCAGCTCGCCGGCATGGTGCTGCTGGTCGCGATGATCGGCGCCATCGTGCTGACGCTGCGTCACAAGGCCAAGGTCAAGCGGCAGAACATCAACGTGCAGAACGCGCGCACGCCCGAGATGGCGATGGCGATGCGCAAGGTGGCGTCGGGGCAGGGCCTGCAAGATGCCGACGCGGCGGAGTGGGTGAAATGACGATCGGGCTCGGACACTATCTCGCGGTCGCCGCGATCCTGTTCACGCTCGGGATCCTCGGCATCTTCCTCAACCGCAAGAACATCATCGTCATCCTGATGTCGATCGAGCTGATCCTGCTGTCGGTCAACATCAACCTGGTGGCGTTCTCGACCTTCCTCGGCGACATCGTCGGCCAGGTGTTCGCGCTCTTGGTGCTGACAGTGGCCGCAGCCGAGGCTGCGATCGGGCTCGCCGTGCTGGTGGTGTATTTCCGCAACCGCGGTTCGATCGCGGTTGAAGACGTCAATCTGATGAAGGGCTAGGCGCAGTTATGGTTCAGGCAATCGTATTCCTGCCTCTGCTGGGCGCCATCCTCGCAGGCATTATCTCGCTGGTCGGTGCCCACGCGCGCTGCCCCGGCGGCGATACCGTCGACCATCACGACGATGCGCATGGCGACGCCCATGCCTCCGCCGCCCATGACGATCACGGTCATGACGACCATGGCCATGACGATCACCATGTCTCCGAGCCGGCGGCCGCCGGCTCGCGCCTCGCCGAGCTGATCACCACGGGTCTCTTGTTCGTGTCGGCGGCGCTGTCCTGGTTCGCGTTGGTCGATGTCGGTTTTATGCACCATGACGCGCGCGTCGTGCTGCTGCCCTGGATCACCTCGGGCGACCTGCAGGTGGCCTGGACGCTGCGGGTCGACACCCTGACCGCCGTGATGCTGGTCGTGGTCAACACGGTGTCGGCGCTCGTCCACCTCTACTCCATCGGCTACATGGACGAGGATCCGAACCGGCCGCGCTTCTTCGGCTATCTCAGCTTGTTCACCTTCGCGATGCTGATGCTGGTGACGTCAGACAACCTCGTGCAGCTGTTCTTCGGCTGGGAGGGCGTCGGCCTCGCGAGCTACCTCCTGATCGGCTTCTGGTACCAGAAACCGTCTGCCAACGCCGCGGCGATCAAGGCCTTCGTGGTCAACCGCGTCGGCGACTTCGGTTTCGCGCTCGGCATCTTCGCGATCTTCGCGCTGGTCGGCTCGACCGATTTCGAGACCATCTTTCACGCCGCGCCCGGGCTGACCGGCAAGACCATCAACTTCTTCGGCTGGCAGGTCGACGCGCTGACCTTGACCTGCCTGTTGCTGTTCATGGGCGCGATGGGCAAGTCGGCCCAGTTCCTGCTGCACACCTGGTTGCCGGACGCGATGGAAGGTCCGACCCCGGTGTCAGCGCTGATCCACGCCGCGACCATGGTCACCGCCGGGGTGTTCATGGTGGCGCGGCTGTCGCCGCTGTTCGAGCTGTCGCCGACTGCGCAGGCGGTGGTGATGTTCTTCGGCGCGACCACGGCGTTCTTCGCTGCCACGATCGGCCTCGTGCAGAACGACATCAAGCGCATCGTCGCGTATTCGACTTGTTCGCAGCTCGGCTACATGTTCGTGGCGATGGGAGCGGGGGCCTATTCGGTCGGCATGTTCCACCTGTTCACGCACGCCTTCTTCAAGGCGCTGCTGTTCTTAGGCTCCGGCTCGGTGATCTACGCGATGCACCACGAGCAGGACATCCGCAACATGGGCGGGCTGTGGCGCAAGATTCCGTACACTTTCGCGGTGATGTGCATCGGCACCCTGGCGCTGACTGGCTTCCCGCTGTTCGCCGGCTACTTCTCCAAGGACGCGATCATCGAGGCGGCCTATGCGGCGCATAATCCGTTCGCGACCTACGCCTATCTCTTGACCATCGTGGCCGCCGGCCTGACCTCGTTCTACTCCTGGCGTCTGATCTTCAAGACGTTCTTCGGCGAGCCGCACGACCAGAAGCACTACGAGGCGGCGCATGAGAGCCCGGTGTGGATGCTGGTGCCGATCGGCGTGCTCGCCGCCGGCTCGATCCTGGCCGGCCTGCCGTTCAAGGAGCTGTTCGTCGGCCATCACGGCGTGGAAGAGTTCTTCCGCGAGTCCGTGAAGATGAACCCGCACATCCTCGAGGACATGGAGCATATGCCGGGCTGGCTTGCGCCGCTGCCCACCGTGATGATGGCGCTCGGCCTGTTCATCTCGTATCTGTTCTACATCCGCAGGCCGTACCTGCCTGTCGAGCTCGCGCAGCAGCAGCCGATGCTGTACCAGTTCCTGCTCAACAAATGGTACTTCGACGAGCTGTACGACTGGATCTTCGTGCGGCCGGCGAAGTGGCTCGGCTACACTCTGTGGAAGAAGGGCGACGGCTTCATCATCGACGGCTTAGGTCCCGACGGCGTCTCGGCCCGCGTGCTCGACGTCACCCGCAACGTCGTGAAATTGCAGACCGGCTACCTCTATCACTACGCATTCGCGATGCTGATCGGGGCCGCCGGATTGATCACCTGGTTCATGTTCGGCTTGGGAGGCCAGTAAATGACAACCTGGCCCATTCTTTCGGTCACGACCTTCCTGCCGGCGGTCGGTGCGATTCTGGTCTATCTGCTGGCGCGGGGCGGTGACGAGACCGCGAGCCGCACGGCGCGCTGGATCGCGCTGTGGACCACGCTGATCACCTTCGCGATTTCGCTGATCCTCGTGGCGCGCTTCGATCCGGCCTCGACCGACTTCCAGTTCGTCGAGAAGGCATCCTGGCTCGCCACCGGCATCACCTATCACATGGGCGTCGACGGCATCTCGCTGCCGCTGATCATCCTGACCACCGCGATCATGCCGCTCTGCATCATCGCGAGCTGGAAGTCGGTGACGCAGCGCGTCGGCGAATACATGATGGCGTTCCTGATCCTGGAAACGCTGATGGTCGGCACCTTCTCGGCGCTCGACCTCGTGCTGTTCTACCTGTTCTTCGAGGGCGGCCTGATCCCGATGTTCCTGATCATCGGCGTCTGGGGCGGCCCGCGCCGGGTCTACGCGTCGTTCAAGTTCTTCCTCTACACCTTCCTCGGCTCGGTCCTGATGCTGCTCGCCATCATGGCGCTGTACTGGAACGCCGGCACCACCGACATCCCGACCCTGATGCACACCGCGGTGCCGCGGTCGATGCAGACCTGGGCGTGGCTGGCCTTCTTCGCCTCGTTCGCGGTGAAGATGCCGATGTGGCCGGTGCACACCTGGCTGCCCGATGCGCACGTCGAGGCGCCGACGGCGGGCTCGGTGATCCTGGCCGCGATCCTGCTGAAGATGGGCGGCTACGGCTTCTTGCGCTTCTCGCTGCCGATGTTCCCGCTGGCCTCGCACGACTTCGCGCCGTTCGTGTTCGTGCTGTCCGTCATCGCCATCATCTACACCTCGCTGGTGGCGATGATGCAGGAGGACATGAAGAAGCTGATCGCATATTCGTCCGTCGCGCATATGGGCTTCGTCACCATGGGCATCTTCGCGGTGACGACGCAGGGCGTCGCCGGCGGCATGTTCCAGATGGTCTCGCACGGCATCGTCTCCGGCGCGCTGTTCCTCTGCGTCGGCGTGGTCTACGACCGCATGCACACCCGCGAGATCGCGGCCTATGGCGGCCTCGTCAACCGGATGCCGCTCTACGCGCTGACCTTCATGGTCTTCACCATGGCCAATGTCGGTCTGCCGGGCACGAGCGGATTCGTCGGCGAGTTCATGACGCTGCTCGGAACCTTCAAGATCTCGCTGCCGACCGCGTTCTTCGCCACCACCGGCGTGATCCTGTCGGCCTGCTACGCGCTCTGGCTCTACCGCAAGGTGGTGTTCGGCGCGCTGGTCAAGCCGTCGCTGATGTCGATCAAGGATCTCACCTTCCGCGAATGCGTGACGCTGTTCCCGCTGATCGCGCTGACCATCCTGTTCGGCGTCTACCCGAAGCCGGTGCTCGACATGTCGGCCGCCTCAGTGCAGCAGCTCGTCAACAATTACCAAACCGCCGTGACTGCCGTGAAGGCAGCCGCGCTGACCGTCCAGTAAGGCCCTCGTCATGAGCTTTTCCAGTGCAGGTTATCAGTTGCAGCCGGTGCTGCCGGAGCTGGTGCTCGCGGTCGGCGCCATGGTGCTGTTGATGATCGGAGCCTATCGCGGGCAGGGGACGACGCGGCTCGTCACGGCGCTGGCGATCTGTCTCCTGGTGCTGACTGGCGTGCTGGAGCTCTGGCTGCCGGCCGGCAAGCTCGTGACCTTCGGCGGCAGCTTCATCGTCGACGACTTCGCCCGCTTCCTGAAGGTCCTCGCGCTGATCGCCTCGGCGGCAACCCTGATCCTGTCGACCGAATACCTGTCCCAGCCGTCGAGCCGCAACTTCGAGTTCTCGATCCTGGTGCTGCTGTCGACGCTCGGCATGATGGTGCTGATCTCGGCCGGCGATTTGATCTCGCTCTATCTCGGCCTCGAGCTGATGAGCCTTGCGCTCTACGTCGTCGCCGCCAGCCAGCGCGACAACGCCAAGTCGAGCGAGGCGGGCCTGAAGTATTTCGTGCTCGGGGCGCTGTCGTCGGGCATGCTGCTCTACGGCGCCTCGCTGATCTACGGCTTCACCGGTACCGTCAGCTTCGCCGGCATCGCCGCGGCGGCAACCACCGGCAGCATCGGCATCGTGTTCGGCCTGGTGTTCCTGCTCGCCGGCCTCTGCTTCAAGGTCTCGGCGGTGCCGTTCCACATGTGGACGCCGGACGTCTATGAGGGCGCGCCGACGCCGGTGACCGCGTTCTTCGCGTCCGCTCCGAAGGTCGCGGCCCTCGCGGTGTTCACCCGCGCGACACTGACCGCGTTCCCGGGCATCGTCACCCAGTGGCAGCAGATCCTGGTATTCGTGGCGATCGCCTCGATGGCGCTGGGCTCGTTCGCGGCGATCGGCCAGACCAACATCAAACGCCTGATGGCCTATTCCTCGATCGGCCATATGGGCTTTGCGCTGGTCGGCCTCGCCTCCGGCACGGTCGAGGGCGCGCAGGGCGTCCTGATCTACATCGCGATCTATGTCGCGATGACGCTCGGCTCGTTCAGCATCATCCTGGCGATGAAGCGGAACGGCCAGGCACTGGAGCAGATCAGCGATTTCGCCGGCCTGTCCCGCACCAACCCGCTGCTCGCCTTCATCTTCGCGATGCTGCTGTTCTCGCTGGCCGGCGTGCCGCCGCTCGCCGGGTTCTTCGGCAAGTGGTACGTGTTCGTCGCCGCGATCAAGGCCAATCTGTTCACGCTCGCCGTGATCGGCGTGCTGACCAGCGTGGTGGGCGCGTTCTACTATCTGTCGATCGTCAAGGTGATGTATTTCGACCAGCCGCTCGGCAAGCTCGACCCGGTCCGCGTCGAGCTGCGCACCGTGCTGGCGGTCGCAGGCATCTTCAACATCTTCTTCTTCGCCTATCCGGGTCCGCTGGTGAGCGTGGCCACGGCGGCGGCCAAATCACTATTTTGACGCCTGCGGTTCCGAAATCGGGATGCTGGCTTTCGGAACCAATCATGCGCATAACGCTGACATGACCTTCACGCTCGGGCCCCGGGCCATAGCGGCGGGCTACCGGCTCGCCGCCTTCGATCAGATCGGCTCGACCAATGCCGAGGCGATGCTGCGCGCCCGCGACGGCGAGCAGGGGCCGATGTGGTTCGTGAC
This sequence comes from Bradyrhizobium sp. UFLA06-06, assembly GCF_054820065.1. Lineage (NCBI taxonomy): Bacteria > Pseudomonadati > Pseudomonadota > Alphaproteobacteria > Hyphomicrobiales > Nitrobacteraceae > Bradyrhizobium > Bradyrhizobium sp. UFLA06-06. The sequence continues at coordinate 93,462 of NZ_JADFUD010000005.1, read as the reverse complement.
GCCGGAACAGACCGCGGGCCGCGGGCGGCGGCAGCGGGTCTGGGTCGCGCCGCGCGGCAATCTCGCCAGCACGATCCTCGAGGTGACGGACGTCCAGCCGGCAGTCGCCGCCACCCTCGGCTTTGCCGCCGGGCTGTCGCTCGAAGCCGCGCTGCGGAAGGTCAGCATCGAGGCGGCGCTGCGGCTCGGGCCGGACAGCCCGAAGTTCACCCTGAAATGGCCGAACGACGTGCTGGCCAACGGCAAGAAGCTCTCGGGCATCCTGCTGGAGGCCGAGGCCATCGGGAGCCGGCTGGCGGTCGTGGTCGGCATCGGCACCAATGTCGTCGCAGCACCCGAGGGGACGCCGACGCCGGCCGTATCGCTCGCGGCGCTCGGCATCCAGATCGGGGCGGAGGAGCTGTTTGCCGCGCTGTCGGACGCCTGGGTCGAGTTTCGCGGCATCTGGGACGACGGCCGCGGCTTCCCCGGGATCCGCAGGCTCTGGCTGGAGCGCGCGGCCGGGCTCGGCGAGAAGGTCGCGGTCCAGACCGGATCGGCGACCCTTGAGGGCACGTTCGACACCATCGATGATACCGGCTGCCTGATCGTCCGCACCGCTGATGGCGAGCGCCTGCCCGTGACGGCGGGCGAGGTCTATTTCGGCTCCGCAGCCTCGGTGAGGGCGAACTGATGGCGCGTCCCGACGAGCTCACCTTTGCGCCGCTCGGCGGCGTCGGCGAGATCGGCATGAACCTGTCGATCTACGGCCTCGGCAACCGCCACCAGCGCTCCTTCCTCGCGGTTGATCTCGGCGTCTCCTTTGGCGACGAGGAGCATCTGCCGGGCATCGACCTGATCATGCCCGATGTCCGCTTCCTCGAGAAGGAGCGCAACAACCTGGTGGGCCTCGTGCTGACGCACGCCCATGAGGATCATTTCGGCGCCATCATCGATCTCTGGCCGAAGCTCGGCTGCAAGATCTACGCGACGCAATTCAGCGCGGCGCTGTTCGAGGCCAAATGCGCCGCCGAGCGCAACCCACCAAAAATCCCGGTCACGGTGATCCCGTCGGGCGGGCGGGTCGATATCGGCCCGTTCAATGTCGAGTTCATCCCCGTCGCGCATTCGATTCCGGAATCGCACGCGCTGGCGATCAAGACCGATGTCGGCACCGTGCTGCATACCGGCGACTGGAAGATCGATCCGACCCCGATCATCGGCCAGCCGACCGACGAGCGGCGGCTGCGCGAGCTCGGCGATGAAGGCGTGCTGGCGCTGGTCGGCGATTCCACCAATGCGGTGCGCGACGGGCGCTCGCCGTCGGAGACCGAGGTCGCCGCCACCATCAAGAAGCTGGTCAAGGCGGCCAAGGGCCGGGTCGCGGTGACGACCTTCGCCTCCAATGTCGCCCGGGTGCGGGCGGTGGCGGACGCCGCGAACGCCGCCGACCGCGAGGTGGTCGTGGTCGGCCGCGCCATGGAGCGCGTGGTGCAGGTGGCGCGCGAATGCGGCTATCTCGACGGCTCGCATAAATTCCGCAGCGCCGACTATTACGGCCATTTCCCGGCCGACAAGGTGCTGGCGCTGTGCACCGGCAGCCAGGGCGAGCCGCGCGCGGCGCTGGCGCGGATCGCCAATGACGACCATCCGCAGGTCACCCTGAACAAGGGCGACACCGTGATCTTCTCCTCCCGCACCATTCCCGGCAACGAGAAGGCGGTCGGCTCGATCATCAACAACCTGGTCATGCAGGGCGTCGAGATCATCACCGACCGCGAGCATCTGGTGCACGTCTCCGGCCACCCGCGTCGCGACGAGTTGCGCGACATGATCTCCTGGGTGCGGCCGCAGCTCTTGATCCCCGTCCATGGCGAGGCGCTGCATCTGGCCGAACACGCCAAGCTGGCGCGCGCCGCCGGCGTGCCCAAGGTCTTGACCTGCCGCAACGGCGACCTCGTCAAGCTCGGGCCCGGTGAGCCCGGCATCGTCGGCGAGGTGCCGGCGGGCCGGCTCTACAAGGACGGAACCATCCTTGAGGACTCGAAGTCGCGCGCCGTGGTGGAGCGGCGGCGGATGGGCTTTGCCGGCTGCGCCTTCGTCGCCATCGCCATGACCGCGCAGGGCGAGCTCGTCGACGACCCCGAGGTTGATCTGGTCGGCATGCCGGAGAACAATGCGGCAGGCGAACTGCTCGACGACATCGTGTTCGATGTGGTGGTATCGACGATCGAGGGCCTGCCGAAGCCGCGGCGGCGCGATCCGGACGCGCTGGGGGAATCGGTGCGGCGCGCGGTGCGGGCGGTGCTGAACGAGCAATGGGGCAAGAAGCCGATCTGCGTCGTGCACGTTCTGACGGTTTGAGCCTAAGCATGATCCGGAAAAGTGCGAAGCGGTTTTCCGAAAAGATCATGCTCAACTAAAGGGAGAGAGAGATGCTGGGCCGGCTCAATCACGTCGCGATCGCGGTCAAGGACGCCAAGCAGGCCGCGAAGATCTACGGCACTGCCTTCAATGCCGAGATTTCCGATGCGGTGCCGCTGCCGGAGCACGGCGTCATCACCGTGTTCGTGACGCTGCCGAACACCAAGATCGAGTTCATCGAGCCGCTGGGCGATGCCTCGCCGATCGCGAAATTCGTCGAGCGCAATGCCGACGGCGGCATCCACCATGTCTGCTACGACGTGCCCGACATCATCGCCGCCCGTGACCGCATGATCGCCGAGGGCGCGCGGGTGCTCGGCGACGGCCAGCCGAAGATCGGCGCGCATGGCAAGCCGGTGCTGTTCTTCCACCCGAAGGACTTTTCCGGCGCGTTGGTCGAGATCGAACAGGCCTGAGGCCATATGGCGTACCAGATCTCCACAGGGCTAGCGATCTACTTCGTGCTTTGGTGGCTCGTGCTGTTCCTGACGCTGCCGTTTGGCATACGCAGCCAGCATGAGGACGGCGTCGGCGCGCCCGGCACCGATCCCGGCGCGCCGATCCTGGCGCGGATGGGCCGCAAGCTGTTGTGGACCACGCTGATCTCGGCCGTGATCTTCGCGATCGCGATGTGGGCCTATCATTCCGGCTATCTCTCGATCGAGCGGCTGTCGAAACTGATGGGGATGCCGTTCTGATACGCAGTTTTCGTTGGATCAGAAGTAGCCCGCATGAGCGAAGCGACATGCGGGATCACTTTCCCGGGTATCGCTTCGCTCACCCGGGCTACGTACCGATGGGGATGCTGTTTTAGAAACTGACGCCAATGGAGCGGGGATCAACCTCGCCCTGGCAATGCGGAGGAGGCGACCACGATGAACCTGCAGGCCCAGCCGGGCTCCGGGCAGAGCCAGTATCGAATCCTGCGGGAAGCGGACCTGCGGGACTATCTCGCGAACATTCCTTCCATAGTCGCGCAGCTCGGCGGCGCGCCGGCGGACTGGTCGATCAGCGAGGTCGGCGACGGCAACCTCAACCTCGTCTTCATCGTCAAGGGCGGAAGCGGCGGCCTCGCGGTCAAGCAGGCGCTGCCCTATGTGCGCCTCGTCGGCGAGAGCTGGCCGCTGCCGCTGTCGCGGGCGCACTACGAGCACATGGCGCTGGTGCATCAGGCGCGGCTGGCGCCGATGCTCGTGCCGGCGGTGCTGCATCATGATGCGCCGCTCGCGCTCACGGCGATGGAGCTGCTCGAGCCGCACATCATCATGCGCAAGGGCCTGATCGAGGCCACGCGGTACCCGCGCTTTGTCGAGGATATTTCGACCTTCCTGGCGCAGACGCTGTTCTTCACGTCCGACCTTGCGTTGTCGGCCGCGGAGAAGAAGCAAGGGATCGCCGATTTCGCCGGCAACCATGCGCTCTGCAAGATCACCGAGGACCTGATCTTCACCGATCCCTACCGCACCGCCGAGCAGAACCGCTGGACCGCGCCGTATCTCGACGCCACGGCCGCTGCATTCCGCGAGGATCTCGACCTGCATGTCGCGATCAGCAGGCTGAAGCTGAAATTCATGGCGAGCCCGGAAGCGCTGCTGCATGGCGACCTGCACACCGGCTCGATCATGGTCACCGAGAGCGAAACCAAGGTGATCGATCCCGAATTCGCCTTCTACGGCCCGATGGGCTTCGACATCGGCGCGGTGATCGGCAATCTGCTGATGGCCTATCTCGCCTCCGCCGGCCACGAGCGCGCGCCGGGCGACCGTGCCTCGTTCGAGGCATGGCTGCTGGAGACCATCGAGGGCGTCTGGGCCGGGTTCTCGCGCAAATTTCTCGCGCTGTGGCGCAGCGAGGCGAAGGGCGACGGTTATCCGTCGTCGCTGTTCACGGGCGAAGCTGGCACCGCGCGGCTGGAGGCCGAACGGCAGGCCTACATGGCGCGATTGTTCCAGGACACCGTCGGCTTCGCCGCGGCCAAGACCGTCCGGCGCATCCTTGGTCTCGCGCACAACATCGATTTCGAGTGGATCGCGGATGAGAAGCAGCGCGCGATCTGCGAGGCGCGGGCCCTCAAGCTCGCCCGCAACATGATGCTGGAGGCCGCATCCTTCACGACGATCGGCGCAGTCACCTACGCCGCGCGCGAGCTGCGCCACTGGCAGCCGGATTTTGCCAGGTAGCGGGGGTGGAGATATTCGTGTTTTCCGAATTTTATCTTGACGTGGACCCCAACTCAGATGTTTAATCCCTCCGTCTCGCCCGACACGAGGGGCGCTTCGCGGTCGTCACGAACGTGGGTCGAGATGCGGTGGACGCCGATTGCGCAGTTGACGAACGCGCATGAGGCGGACGGTGAAGTCGTGTGGTCCTGACGTCCTAGCGGCAGGTGTCTTTTCCGATTGCGCGGTGCGCGTTGCGAAGACGGTGACAAGCAAGCCCAGTCTCGCCGGGGAGAGCACGAAATAAGCCGTAGCCCATCGCGCAGGGAAAGCCGGGTTGTTTCCGGTTACACCTGTGGTCCTACCCCCGTGCTTTCTACCTTTTGCACGGGGCCCATGGGTGCGATCGGCACCCGGCTTTCCCTGCGCCCTCTGCTTTCAGAAGGTGAAACGAACAGCAAAGCTCGGGCAATTCATGTCGCGAGAACACCGAAGTATGACTCACGAACCGAGCCACACATTCGCTGTCGTCCCTGCCTAGTGCGCAATTGCGCACGGGAGCAGGGACCCATAACCACAGATGGTCATTGTTGTGCGATCGCGGAACGACGAGTCCGGTTCACCACATCCGCCGCGGAGTATGGGTCCCTGCTTTCGCAGGGACGACGAATGGAGAGAACGCGTGCCAACGATCGCGGCCCCGTCATCCTGAGGTGCGAGCCCTTGCGAGCCTCGAAGGATGCACGGCCCCACTCCGGCCGATCCATCCTTCGAGGCTCGCCCAGCGGCGCAATTGCGCCGCAAGGCTCGCACCTCAGGATGACGGACCTAACATGTCACTCCGCCGCTTGCTCCCGCAGCCGCTGCGCGTAGACGTTGATGATCAGCGCCGCGAGCAGGATCAACCCGCGGATCAGGATCTTGAGGAAGCTGTCGATATTGATGTGGTCGAGGCCGTTGTTGAGCACGCCGAGCACGAACAGGCCGACGATGGTGTTGCCGATGCCGCCGCGGCCGCCGAACAGGCTGGTGCCGCCGACCACCACGGCCGCGATCGAATCCAAGAGATAGGTATCGAATTCGTTCTGCTGGGCGCTGCCGAAATGGGCGACGCCGAGCATGCCGCCGATCCCGGAGCAGACCGCCGAGATCACCATCACGCTGCCGAGGATGAGCTTGACGTTCAGCCCGGCGAATTCGGCGGCCTCGCGGTTGCCGCCGACCATGTAGACGTAGCGGCCGAACCGCGTATAGGTCAGCACCAGATGGCCGCCGAGCAGCATCACCGCGGCGACGATCACGATCCAGGGGATGCCGCCGATCGATCCGGAGCCCAGCGTCGTGATCAGGTCCGGCACCTTGTAGGCGATCTGGCCGCGCACCAGCAGCGCCGAGACGCCGGCCGCAATCTGCATCATGGCCAGCGTCATGATGAAGGAGGGGATGCCGATCATGGTCAGCCCCAGCGCGTTGACGAGGCCGAGCAGTGCGCACAGCGCCAACGCCAGCAGGATCGCGACGATGCCCGGCATCGGGACATTGGCGATGTTGACGTAGGATTCCTGCAGCGTGAAGTACGCCACGGCAATGCCGGTGACGTTGGCGATGCTGGCGATCGACAGGTCGATCTCGGCGCACAGGATCACGAAGGTGAGGCCGACGGCGATGATGCCGGTGACCGAGACTTGCGTGAGGATGTTGCCGACATTGTCGATGGTGGCAAACGACGGGCTCGCGATCGCGAAGAAGGCGCTGAGGAAGATCAGCGTCAGGAACGGCGCGATGTTGCGCATCTGCGAGCGCAGGAAGGGCGCCAGCCCGCGCGACCGCCGGTGATCCGCTCGCGCCGTCGCGCCGTCACTGCTTGCCATCATGTCTCTCCATCAAGCGCGATGAGGTGGTCATCGCGCTTTCTCTGTTTGTTTGAGCATGATCTCATCGGAAAACCGCTTCGCAATTTTCCGGATCATGCTCTAGGCGGCCTCCAGCAGCCGGTCCTTGCTGACCGCTTCGCCCGCGAATTCGCGCACCACCGCGCCGCGCTTCAGCACCAGGATCCGGTCTGCGAGCGACAGCACCGTCTCCGGCTCGGTCGACAGCACGATGATCGCCAGTCCCCTGGCGCGGAGATCGCGCACGATGTTGATCACGTCGTTCTTGGCGCCGACATCCATGCCGCGGGTCGGCTCGCACAGCACCAGGACGCGCGGCGGATAGGCGAGCCATTTCGCCAGCGCCACCTTCTGCTGATTGCCGCCGGACAGCATGCCGAGATCGAGGCCGACCACTGGCGGCCGGATCTGCAATTGCTCGACCTGGCGCTGGGCGATCGCGCGCTCGCGCACCGGCTTGAGCAGCAGCGCCGAGATCCGCTCGAGGATGCTGATCGAGATGTTCTTGTAGACGGGCTCCTGGTGGAACAGCATGGCGCGGCGGCTTTCAGGTACCAGCGCAACGCCGGCCCGCCGGGCGGCTGCGGTGCTGCGGAAGGTCTTGGCGGCGCCGTCGACCACCAGCGTTCCGCCGTCGGGCCGGAGCTTGCCGAACAGGATGCGCGACAGCTCCAACTGCCCGCAGCCCATGAAGCCGTAGATGCCGAGCACTTCCCCGGAGCGGGCCTCGAACGTGACGTCCTGCAGGCTGCGGCGGAGCGAGAGCTGATCGACCTTCAGCACCGCCGCGCCGCCGCCCGGTTGCGGGAGCATGAGGTCGTCGGTGTAGCTGTGCTCCAGCGCCTCGCCGCCGCGGCCGATCATGGCCTCGATCAGCGCGCCCTTGGTGGTGTCCGCGGACGCCGTCTCGGCGATCTTCCGTCCGTTGCGGAACACCGTCACCACGTCGGAGACCCGCAAAATGTCCTCGATGAAATGCGAGATGAAGACGATGCTGGTGCCTTGGTCGCGCAGCTTGTGGAGCGTCGCAAAGAGGCGTTCCACCTCGGGTGGGGAGAGGGCGGAGGTCGGCTCGTCCAGGATGATGATGCGTGCGCCGGAAAACAGCACGCGGGCGATCTCGATCAGCTGCTGCAGGCCGATCGGCAAATCGCCGAGCCGCGTCATCGGGTCGACGTCGATGCCAAACCGTGCCAGCTGCTCGCCGGCCTCGCGCGCCATCCGCCGCCACTGCACGAAGCCGAGGCGGTTGGTGAGCTGGTTGCCGAGGAACACGTTCTCGGCGACCGTGAGATCAGGCGCGACGCTGAGCTCCTGATGCACCATGCCGATGCCGGCGGCGTGTGCGTCGCGGGTGGAGCGGAAGCGGGTCTCCTTGCCGTCCAGCATGAAGCGGCCGGAGAACTCGGGGTGCACGCCGGCGATGATCTTCATCAGCGTGCTCTTGCCGGCGCCGTTCTCGCCGACGAGACCGTGGATCTCGCCGGCGTGCAGCGCGAAGTCGACCCCACGAAGGGCTTCGACGCCGCCGAAGGCCTTCGTGATCTGGTGCAATTCGAGGATCGCCGAGCGTCCCTGCGTCATGAGGCCCGCTCAGATCAGGAAGTGATCCTCCATCCATTGCATGCCGGCGGCGTTGGCCTTGGTCACGACGGGACCGTCGGTCACGACGTTCTTCGGAATGCCCTGGCCGCTCTTCTCGCCGCCGACCACGGCGGCGACACCCGCGACGATCGCGCCGCCATGGATGCGGCAGGACGGATTGCGGACGGTCGCGAACATGCGGCCTTCGCTGACCGCCTGGATCGCCGGCGGCATGGCGTCGACGCCGCCGATCAGGATGTTGGTGCGGTTGCGCGCCTTCATGATGTTGTAGGCGGCGAGCGCCATGTCGTCATTGTGGAAGAAGGCGGCGTCGATCTGCGAGTATTTGGTCAGATAGGTTTCCCAGAGCCGAGCGGTCTTGGAGACGTCCCAGTCGGCGGGCTGGGTGTCCAGCACCTCGATGTTCGGAAACTGCTTGATGACCGAGTTGAAGCCCTTGGCGCGGCCCTGCGCGCCGGTGTGGCCGAGCGCGCCCTGGGTCATGATGACCTTGCCCTTGCCGCCGATCGCGTTGCACAGCGCCTGGGTCACCGAGGCGCCCATGAACTCGTTGTCGGGCGCGAGGAACGAGTGGACGTTAATTTGATCGAGAGGAGCAATAAGCGTGTCCATGTCGATCACGGGAGTGCCGGCGTCGATCATCTTCTGCACCGGCTGGGTCAGCGTGCCGATGCCGAACGCCTGGATCGCGACGAAGTCCCATTTCTGCGACGCCATGTTGTCGATCGCGGCGCGCTGCTTGACGGCATCGAGCTGGCCGTCGAACCAGGTCACCTCGACGTTGAACAGCTTGCCCCAGAATTCGGCGGCCTGCTTGCCCTGTGCGCACCACGTCGCCTGCAGTCCGGCGTTGGAGAACGCCGCCTTCAGCGGCTTTTCCGAGCGTCCCATTTCGGCGGCGAGCGCGGACGTCGTCATGCCCATTCCGCCGAACAGGCCGGCCGCAGCTCCACCCGCCGCCGCCATCTGCAAAAGGTCGCGCCGCGTCGTCGACGCCTTGTCCATCCCCTTGTCGGTCCCTGGCATTGCTTGCTCCCTCTTCGTTTTTCTGACCGTCGGCGTCAGTTGCACGCGCCGCGGATAAAACGAGTGTGTCACAATCGGAACGATGACGCTACGGCCTCTCGTCCACGAGATGTTTCTGCTGCAGCACGATGGCTTCGATGTCGCCGAGCAGCTTGTGCCACGCAGCATCGATCTCCGCAGTCCATTGCTCGCCGAGAATGTCGCGCAGCGCATCGGCGATCACCGCGAAGAATGCCACGAACAGTTCGCGCGGCGTGCCGTAGGCGTCGTGCGAGAACACTTCCGACTCGATCAGGCGAAAATGTCCGCGGCGCTCGCCCGCGAAATCGAGGATGGCTTCGATCGTCAGCTGCAGCATCGAGCCTTTCACAGGCTCGCTGCCTTCGGTGCGAAACATCGCCTGCGTCTCGGGATGTTCGTGAAACAGGCGGCGATAGACCAATGGTGTCAAATCATCGCAACGCGCGGCTGCGAGTTCAAAGCTGCGTTCGATCGGATTCAATGATGGAGTCATAGCGGATTGCGATCATCACATAAAAAAAGAGCAGGGCTGAAAGCCCTGCTCCAAAAATTGTGTCGACCCTATTTGCCCCAAAAATTCGATTTGATCTTGATTGATGGGGTGACGCTGCTTGTGCGCGTCGGGCTCCTCCCGAGACTTGGACCACCAGGACACACCTCGCGGCTGGCCTGAGCCCGAATTGGTAGACTATCTTTCCAGGCTTGTCATCATTTTCGGCAACGATTGTTCAATTTTCGAGCAATTTGCGAAATGATTGGGATGGCGCCACTGGCGGTTGTGACGGGAGATGTAAAACACGTGGCAGGGTAAGGGGATACGACTGATTTCGGGGCCGCCGTGACACAAGTGCCACGCTCGGCTATTTCCGTCGGCTGGAAGAAACGGGGCGCGTCGGCGATCTCGACTTCCGGCGCTCATGGTGGTTAGTTCCGTCCCGGATGGTTTTGCGATGCGCCGGCGGCTGAAGAATTTTCTGCCCATCGTCCTGGTTGCCCTGCTGGTGCAGATTCTTGCGCCGATCGGGGCCTGCTGGGCGGCGAGCCTTGCCGCGTCCGATCCGCTCGCGGCCGCCACCATCTGCCACGGCGATGCCGGCTCCGGAGCCGGGCAGGGTGACCAGACCAGTCACGACGCCCATGACGGCTGCTGCTCGGCCTGCAGCGTGCTGCAGACAGGTGCGCCGGTTGATAGCCCGCAAGTTGCGGCCCAGGCCGTCGAACGCCTGCCGAGCCGCATCGCCTGGCTTGATTTCGCCTCCGAGCTCGATCGTTCGCGCGCCGGCCTCTCGGCGCAAGCCCGCGCGCCGCCGCTGTTTTCCTGACGACCTTGTCGCTGCCGGTGCGTCCCGCGCCGGCAAGTGCCCTTGAGCAAGCCGGCCGGAGCGCCGGTGTCAGGATTCATCCATGTTTCGCTATCATCCGCTGGAAGCGGCAAGCGTGCTCGCGCTGGGCGCGACGCTTTGCGCATTGCCGTCCGCTGCCGAAGCCCAGGCACCCAGCACGGAGCTACCCTCCGTCACCGTCGAGGCGCCCCGGACGGCGGTGCGCGCCAAACCGGCGGCGGCGAAGCCGCGCGTTCGTGCGGCGTCCGTCCGGCGGCCACCGAAGCCGGCGGCAGGGCCGGCCGCGACGGCGGCCCCGGCGGGCGGCGCGAGGCCGGGGGAGACGCTTGCCGCGACTCGCGACGGTTTGAACCGGGCGCCCACAGGCCAGACGCAGACGACCATCGACCGCAGCCAGTTCGACAACCGACCGGCGTTCTCCGTCGCCGATGTGCTGCGGGACAGTCCGGGCATCTCGATCAAGCAGGGCAACGGCCCGCGTGATTTCGGCATCTCGATCCGCGGGTCGAATGCGCGGAACGGCTTCGGCATCCGCAACCTCGTCATCTTCGACGATGGTTTCCCGGTGACCCAGCCGGACGGCCTATCGCGCAGCGACCTGATCGATCCGCGTGCCTATGGCGCGATCGACGTGGTCCGCGGGCCATCCTCGGCGCTCTACGGCAACTACGCGACCGGCGGCGCGCTGAATTTCCGGACCCGGCCGGGCGGCACGATCGACGGCGTCGAGTATGGCGTCGACGGCGGCAGCTTCGGTTACCTCAACAATTATCTCGCCGCTGGCAAGAAGGTCGGCAATTTCGAGGGCTCGCTGTTCGCGAGCGATGCGCGCGGCGACGGCTACATCGGCAACAGCTGGTTCAACACCCAGACCGTCAATTTCCTCGGCACGCTGCAGGTCACGCCGGACGACCGCTTCACGGTGAAGCTGATCAACAACGACCTGACGACGCGCCTGCCGATCCGCTCTTCGCTGAACCAGTTCTACCAGAACCCGTTCCAGCAGGGTTGCACGACCGGCGCGACGGCCGCGCCGGGATGCGCCACCGTGACGTTGTTCAACAACGGCTTCAACGCGGCGGCAGGAACCGACAGGGAGACCGCGGTTCAGGCCGGCCTCGGGCGCGACGACCGCCGTACCATCGTCGGAGGCCGTTGGGAGCACGACTTCGACAACCAGACCACCTGGCGCAACCAGTTCGTCTTCGACGATCGCAACATCAACCAGCCGACTGGATCGACGAGCGCGATCGGCGACTTCCCGTCCTACAACTACATGAGCGACGTCGTCAGACGCGGCGATATCTTCGGGCTGGATTCGACGACCTATTTCGGCGGCTTCTACAATACGCTCACCGCGTCGAGCGACACGCGCAATGTGATGCCGGGCGGAAACGCGACGCTCGGAAGCCTGTCCAGCAATTTGCTCAGCACGACGACGAATTACGGTGTTCGTGCACGGGAGGAATTGAGGCTCACGTCTGCGCTGACGGCCGTTGCCGGCATTGGCTGGGAGGCCACCAGTCTGACGGGCCGAAACACCGCCTACAGCTACGCCGGCGCGGCCGGAACCACCACCACGGCGATCACGACGGCGGACCGGCAATTCCAGAATACCGCGCCCGAGCTCGCATTGCTCTACCGGCTGAGCAGCGAGTGGCAATTCCGCGGGCGGGTGGCAACAGGATATGGTACGCCGCAGGTCGGCAATTTGTTCGTCCTGCCGAGCGGCGCCTCGGGCAATAACACCCAGCTGCGGACGCAGAAGAATCTCGGCTACGACGTCGGCGCCGACTGGACACCGAACAACGCGCTCAAGCTCAGCGTCACCGGGTTCTACGAGTTCTTCAAGGACGAGCTCGTTTCCCAGGCCACGCCACTTGCGGGCATCTCCTACACGTTCAACGCGCCGCGATCGGAGCATCGCGGCGTCGAACTGGCCGCCGACTGGAAATTCCTGCCGGGCTGGCGGTTCTCGGCGGCCTACACCTATCTCGACGAGGTCTACACCGAATACGTCGAGAACATCACGAACGGCGCGGTGTTCAGCTTCAATCGCGCCGGCAACAAGATCCCCGGCATCTCACCCAACGAGCTCACGGCGCGGCTAGGCTACGACCAGTTGTCGGGTCCGTTGCAGGGACTTGGCGGGTTCGTCGAAGTCCAGTGGAAGGACAGCTTCTACATGGACAACGCCAACCTCTTGAAGGCGCCGGGCTATGAGCTGGTCAACCTCAACCTGCACTACAAGACTGATCTCGTCTCCGATTACTTCAAGGCGCTGAACCTGTACATCGAGGTGAGGAACGTCTTCGACCGGACCTACGTGGCGTCGGCGAACAACATCTCAAATTCGGTGACCGCGGCCGGCATTCAAAATCCCGCGAGCGTACTGGCGAACTCGACCAACTCGATCTATGCCGGATCGCCGCGCGCCTTCGTGGCGGGCATGAAGATTGCGTTCAAATGAGGAGCGCATCGATGACCTATCGCAAACCGGTCGCCCTGACGTTGCTTGCGTCGCTCGTGCTCGCGGCCTTGCCGAGCCTTGCCGTCGCACAGATGAGCCATCAGCACGCCTCTGAAGCTGCCTGCGAAGAGGCGGCCCTGCGCTGCGCGACCAAGGTCACGCCCGCCTTTGGGCGGGATGGGACATTGTGGCTGGTGTGGATGGCCGGAGGCCAGATCTCCGTCGCGAGCTCAAAAGACCAAGGCAAGAGCTTTTCCACACCGGTGCAGGTCACCCGGGAGCGGCTCAATCTCGATTGGGGACCGGATGCGCGGCCGAAGCTTGCGATCGATGCCAAGGGCAACATCGCTGTGGCCTTCTCGATCTTCCGCGATCAGAATTTCAACGGTCAGGTGCTGACCACGCGATCGACCGATGGCGGGCGCAGCTTCGATGCGCCGAAGCCGATCACCGCGAGCAATGAGAGCCAACGGTTCGAGGCGATCGGTTTCGATCCTGCGGGGGCGGTGTTTGCCGCGTGGCTCGACAAGCGCAACCGCGTGCCGGCGCAGCAGCGCGGCCAGAAATATGACGGCGCCGGATTGTTTTTCGCGTCATCGGGAGATGGCGGAGCAACCTATTCCGACGCGCGGCTCGTCGCCGACAACACCTGCGAATGCTGCCGCCTCGCTTTGGCGTTCGACGGCGCGGGCCATCCGGTGGTCGTATTCCGGAACATCTTTGAGGGCGGCGTGCGCGACCATGCGATCGTGACGTTCTCCGATCTGGCCACGCCCGGCGAGATACATCGGGTGAGCCGTGACGACTGGCAGATATCGGCCTGTCCGCATCACGGTCCGAGCCTGACCATATCGCCCGAAGGAACCTACCATGTGACGTGGTACACCAACGGCAAGGCGCGCAAGGGATTGTTCTATGCGCGATCGCGCGACGGCGGCAAAACCTTCTCCGATCCGCTTCCGGTTGGTCAGCCAAACCGCAGCCCATCCCGGCCGCAGATTATCGCGGGGCCGCAGGGGCTTGTCATGGCCTGGAAGGAATTCGACGGGCAGAAGACGACAGTCGACCTCATGACATCGCACGACGATGGAGCGACATGGTCGAAGCCAACGGTGATTTCGGACACCGCCGACAGTTCCGACCATCCGCTGCTCGTCTCGGACAGCCGGCAGACCTATCTGTCGTGGATGACGAAGGCCGACGGCTACCATTTTCAAGCGATCGAGGGCGAACCATGAAGCGTCATCTGCTCGCTGCGCTGATCCTGTTCGCAACGCTGCCGACCGCATTGGCGGCGGGAGAGGGGGCGCCAAAGCCGTTCGAACGCGGCAGCTGGCAAAAGCTGCTGCATGCGCATGCCGGTCATCCGACCCTGGTGCACTTCTGGGGAGTAACCTGCGGACCATGCAAGGTCGAGCTGCCGCAGCTTGGCAAGTTCATGAAGGATCATCCCGGAATCGATGTCGTCACGATCAGCGCGGATCTGGTTCCCAACCTACCGGAGGCGACGCGATCGATGCTGGATCGCGCCGGCCTCGGCGCGGCCGAAAACTGGATCTTCGACGACGGCTTTGCCGAGCGGTTGAGATTTGAGATCGATCCGGCCTGGCAAGGCGATATCCCGCGAACCATGCTGATTGCGCGGGATGGAACGATCACGACGATCGAAGGATCGGCCGAAATTGCCGATCTGGACAAATGGTCCAGCGCCCAGTCGGCAGCTGCTCGATGACACTTGAATTTCAACTTGAAAGGAAATCCGTCACCATGAAGACGCTCCCCCGCATCCTTGCCCTCGCAGCGCTGACCGCTGCACTCGTGTCGACGTCCGCACGCGCCGAGGACGTCAAGGCCGGCGACCTCGTGATCACGCAGGCCTGGACGCGCGCAACGCCGAACGGCGCCAAGATCGGCGGCGGCTACCTGACGATCGAGAACAAGGGAACGACGCCCGACCGGCTGGTGTCAGGCTCCGGCGATGTTGCCGGCAAGATCGAAGTCCACGAGATGTCGATGGACAATGGCGTGATGAAGATGCGAGCGCTCGACAAGGGCCTCTCCATCGAGCCCGGCAAGACCGTGAAGCTCGCGCCGGGCGGCTATCATCTGATGATGTTCGACCTGAAGAACCCGCTGAAGCAGGGCGACAAGGTACCGGTCACGCTCGAATTCGAAAAGGCCGGCAAGGTCTCGGTCTCGCTTGACGTGCAGGCCGTCGGCGCGCAGGCGCCGGGCGGCGGCGATCGTTCCGGCCATGGCGAGCATTCCGGTCACATGGACATGAAGAAGATGTGAGGGAGCCATGCGATCACAGACGCTCCTCATTGCCACGGCGGCGCTGCTCGCAGCGCAGCCGGCGATCGCGCATATCACGCTCGAAGGAAAGCAGGCGGCGGTCGGATCGTACTACAAGGCGGTGTTCGCCGTGCCGCATGGCTGCGCGGGCTCGGCGACGATCAAGATCCGGGTGCAGATTCCGGAGGGCGTGATCGGAGTAAAGCCGATGCCGAAGGCGGGTTGGACTCTCGATACGGTCACCGGCAAATACGCCGCCCAATACGACTATCACGGCGCCAAGCTTTCCGAGGGCGTCAGGGAAGTCGCCTGGAGCGGTGGCAAGCTTTCGGACCAGAACTACGACGAGTTCGTGATGCAGACGTTTCTCACCGATACCTTGAAGCCCAACACCACGTTGTACTTTCCGGTCGTGCAGGAGTGCGAGCAGGGCGTCAGCCGCTGGATCGATATCCCGGCCGACGGGCAGGGCGGCGGGCACGACCATGGCAGCAAGACACCGGCTCCCGGCGTCAAGCTGCTGCCGAAGTCGTAAGCGATGCGGCTGGTCGCAAACCTCGCAGCGCTGCTCGCGGCGCTGTGTCTTGCGACCTCAGCCCATGCGCATGCCGTCCTGATCGGCGCTGAACCGGCCGACGGCAGTGTGGTGGCTGAAGCACCCAAGATGGTGGTGCTCCGCTTCAACGAAGCGGTGGCGCCGACTGCGGTCAGCCTGCTCGACGCTGCGGGCAAGCCGCGCGACGTCGCGATCCGCGCCGTCGACCAGTCGGTGATGGTGACACTGCCGGCGGGCCTGCCGAAGGGCACGCAGGTGGTCAGCTATCGCGTGGTGTCGCAGGATGGCCATCCGGTCGCGGGCTCGCTGCTGTTTTCGATCGGCGTCGTCACCGGCTCGGCGGCGCCGTCAAGCGACGGCGTGCTCGATGTGTTGATCTGGCTGGCGCGGCTCGGGCTCTATCTGGGCCTGTTTGCCGGCGTCGGCGGCGTGTTCTTTGCGGCCTGGATCGGGCAGGGCCCGGCCGGCGAACGGCTGATCATGTGGTCGCTGAAGATCGGCCTTGTCGGCGCGATCGCGTCGCTTGGATTGCAGGGCGTCGACCTGTTGAACCTGCCGCTCTCGGGCATCGTGACGTGGGCGGCATGGGCCAGCGCCGCCGGCACCAGCCTGTTTCCCGCGCTGCTGCTCGCGATCGCCGCGATGCTGATCGCGGCGATCGCGTGGCGCAGCCCGTCGTTCGGTGCAGCTTTCACCCGCACTGCGATCGCAATGATCTGTGTCGGGCTGTCGTTTGCGGTCAGCGGCCACGCCGCCACCGCTTCGCCGCAATGGCTGACGCGAACCGCGCTGTTCATCCATGGCGTGGGCCTGGCGTTCTGGATGGGCGCGCTGGCGCCGCTCGCGGTACTCGCCTGGCAGCGCAAGGATTCGCTGCTGCGGGTGCTGCGGCATTTTTCGACGATCGCGGTACCAGTCGTCGCGTTGATCGCCTTGTCGGGCCTCGCCCTCGCGTCGTCCAACTCGAAAGCTTTGGCGCGCTGATCGATACCGGGTACGGCAACATCCTGGTTGCGAAACTGGTGCTGGTGGTGTTGTTGCTCGGGCTCGCTGCGCTGAACCGGTTGGTGTTCACGCCGGCCATCGCGCGCGAGTTTCATCGGACACGGCCGCTGCAGCGCTCGATTGCGCTCGAATTCGTGCTGATGATCGCCATTCTCGGCCTCGTCGCACTCTGGCGCTTCACGCCGCCGCCGCGCGTTCTGGCGATGTCGGCCGATGTTCCGCTCGCGGTCCACATCCACACCGATGCCGCGATGTTCCAGGTCCTGATCGCGCCGGGCAAGGTCGGGCCGAACGACTTCGTGCTGCAGCTGATGAACGGCGATGCCAGCCCGTTTGCAGCCAAGGAGGCGACGCTGACGCTGAGCCTGCCCGAGCGCGGCATCGAACCGATGGAACGCGCCGCCGCGCGCGGTGCCGACGGCTATTGGCACGTGCGCAAGGTGCCGCTGCCGGTCCCGGGCCGCTGGCACATGCAGATCGACGCCCTGGTGACCGATTTCAAGAAAGTGACGCTGGAAGACGATTTCGAGGTGAGGTAAAGCCGCGGTCAGCGCGCTCGGCGCTTCGCTGGGACGCAATTCGTTCAAATGGCCGAAAATCGCCTGATTTGAAGGGTTTTTCTTATTTGGCGGCCTTGTGTTTTCACAGCCGATCCGGTTTCACTGCAGCTCTTCCCACGCTTTCCTGATTCCCGAGTAACGCCATGCGATTGTCGCGGTTTTTCCTGCCCATCCTGAAAGAAAACCCGAAAGAGGCGGAGATCGTCTCGCATCGGCTGATGCTGCGCGCGGGCATGATGCGGCAGGAGGCGGCCGGCATTTATGCCTGGCTGCCGCTCGGCTTCCGGGTGCTGAAGAAGATCGAGCAGATCGTTCGCGAGGAACAGGACCGCGCCGGCGCGCTCGAGCTCCTGATGCCGACGCTGCAGCTCGCCGATCTCTGGCGCGAAAGCGGCCGCTACGACGCCTATGGCCCGGAGATGCTGCGCATCCTCGATCGTCACAAGCGCGAGCTGTTGTACGGGCCGACCAACGAGGAAATGATCACGGAGATTTTCCGCTCCTACATCAAGTCCTACAAGAACCTGCCGCTCAACCTCTACCACATCCAGTGGAAATTCCGCGACGAGCAGCGTCCGCGCTTCGGCGTGATGCGCGGCCGCGAGTTCCTGATGAAGGACGCGTATTCGTTCGACCTCGACGAGGCCGGCGCGCGGCGCTCCTACAACAAGATGTTCGTGGCCTATTTGCGCACTTTTGCGCGGATGGGCCTCAAGGCGATCCCGATGCGGGCCGAGACCGGCCCGATCGGCGGCGACCTCAGCCACGAATTCATCGTGCTCGCGGAGACCGGCGAGTCCGGCGTCTACATCAACCGCGATGTGCTGGACCTGCCGGTGCCGGGCGAGGACGTCGATTATGACGGTGATCTGACGCCGATCATCAAGCAGTGGACTTCGGTCTACGCCGCGACCGAGGACGTCCACGAGGCCGCGCGCTTCGAACAGGAAGTGCCCGAGGCAAAGCGGTTGAACACGCGCGGCATCGAGGTCGGCCAGATCTTCTATTTCGGCACCAAATATTCCGACACCATGAAGGCGATGGTGGCCGGTCCCGACGGCGTCGACGTGCCGATCCATGGCGGCTCCTACGGGGTCGGCGTGTCGCGTCTGGTCGGCGCGATCATCGAAGCGTGTCACGACGACGCCGGCATCAAATGGCCCGAGGCCGTCGCGCCGTTCCGCGCCGCGATCCTCAATCTCAAGCAGGGCGATGCCGCGGTCGATGGCGCCTGCGAGCAGCTCTATCGCGAGCTCTCGGCGAAGGGCGTCGACGTGCTCTACGACGACACCGACCAGCGTGCCGGCGCCAAGTTCGCCGCGGCCGATCTGATCGGCATCCCGTGGCAGATTCTCGTCGGGCCCAAGGGGCTTGCGGACGGCAAGGTTGAAGTGAAGCGTCGCAGCGACGGCTCACGCGACAACATGAGCCCCGCCGACGTGGTCGCGAAGCTCGCGGGTTAAAGTTTATTCGCGCCGCGCTGATCGGCGGGGTAATCCGGCCACATTTGGCCCGAATCATGGGATTATCGACAGATGGATGAGACCATGAGCGAGCCAGTCCGTACCCCGCCCTTTGCGCCATTCGAATGGCTGCTGTCCGGACGCTATTTGCGCGCGCGCCGCAAGGAAGGGTTCATTTCGGTCATCGCCGGCTTTTCGTTCCTCGGCATCATGCTCGGCGTCGCCACGCTGATCGTGGTGATGGCGGTCATGAACGGCTTCCGCAAGGAATTGCTGGACAAGATCCTCGGCCTCAACGGACATATTCTGGTGCAGCCGCTGGAATCGCCGCTGACCGACTGGAAGGATGTCGCCGACCGCATCAGCCAGGTGCAGGGCATCCGCCTCGCCGCGCCTGTCGTCGACGGGCAGGGGCTCGGATCGTCGCCGTTCAACGCCGCCGGTGTCTTCATCCGCGGCATCCGCGCCGACGATCTCAACAACCTCACCTCGATCGCCAAGAACATCAAGCAAGGCTCGCTCGAGGGCTTTGATGAGGGGCAGGGCGTCGCGATTGGTCGCCGCCTCGCCGACCAGCTGTCGCTGCATGCCGGCGACATGATCACGCTGGTTTCGCCGAAGGGCGCGGTGACGCCGATGGGCACCACACCGCGCATCAAGCCCTACAAGATCACTGCGGTGTTCGAGATCGGCATGTCGGAATATGATTCGACCTTCGTGTTCATGCCGCTGACCGAGGCGCAGGCCTATTTCAACCGTAACAACGACGTGTCCTCGATCGAGGTATTCACCACCAATCCGGACAAGATCGAGACCTATCGCAAGCTGGTGACCGAGGCGGCGGGCCGGCCGGTCTTCCTGGTCGACTGGCGGCAGCGCAATTCGACCTTCTTCAACGCGCTTCAGGTCGAACGCAACGTGATGTTCCTGATCCTGACCATGATCGTGCTGGTCGCGGCGCTCAACATCGTCTCGGGATTGATCATGCTGGTGAAGGACAAGGGCCAGGACATCGCGATCCTGCGTACCATGGGCGCCTCGCAGGGTTCGATCATGCGGATATTCCTGATCACCGGCGCATCGATTGGCGTTGTCGGCACGCTGGTCGGTCTGCTGGTCGGCTTGCTGATCTGTTTCAATATCGAAACCATCAGGCAATTCCTGTCGTGGCTCACCAACACGGAACTGTTCGATCCCACGCTGTATTTCCTGTCGAAGCTGCCTGCTGAAATCGATTTTGGCGAGACGCTCGCCGTCGTGATCATGGCGCTGACGCTGTCCTTCCTTGCGACGCTCTACCCGTCTTGGCGCGCCGCGCGCCTCGATCCGGTCGACGCGCTCCGGTACGAATAAGGAGCGCACATGGCTGAGGGGGCGGAAGACACACCGGTCGTCTATCTTCATGACATAAAGCGGGAATACCGGCAGGGCGAAGCGACGCTGACGGTCCTGAACGGCGCCAAGCTCGCGCTGTGGCCCGGGCAATCGGTGGCGCTGGTGGCGCCGTCGGGATCCGGCAAGTCGACATTGCTGCACATCGCGGGCCTGCTGGAGACCCCTGATGACGGCGAAGTCTATGTCGCGGGCACGCCGACCTCGCAGATGTCCGACGTCGACCGCACCCAGATTCGCCGTTCCGATATCGGCTTCGTCTATCAATCGCACCGGCTGCTGCCGGAGTTCTCGGCGCTCGAGAACGTCATGCTGCCGCAGATGATTCGCGGCCTCAAACGCTCCGAAACCGTGAAACGGTCGACCGAGATTCTCTCCTATCTCGGGCTCGGCGACCGCATCACCCATCGTCCGGCCGAGCTCTCGGGCGGCGAGCAGCAGCGTGTCGCGATCGCGCGTGCGGTCGCCAACGCGCCCCGGGTGCTGTTCGCGGACGAGCCGACCGGCAATCTCGATCCCGGCACCGCCGACCACGTCTTCAGCGCGCTGATGCAACTCGTGAAGGCGACCCGGGTCGCGATGCTGATCGCAACCCACAATCTGGATCTCGCCGCGCGAATGGATCGCAGGGTGTCGCTGTCGAACGGACAGGTTGTCGAGCTCGAATAGTGCGCCGTCGCGCGAACCGGGTAATTGTTCGCGCGAAGAACGCGCGCTAAGGGCTGGAATCCGGAGCCTTTTTCGTCCTGCTTCGCGCGGCTCGGAAAGCGCTTGATCCTCAATAGGCGGGGCGTCTGCCGGGCTGCCTCGGCCGACGGTCGACCGGCGGTCCGGCATAATAGGGGTTGTTGCTGCAGATCGCCGCCAGGCCGGACGCCGAGGCCTGGCACTGCGCGATCGACGTGTAGCCGCAGTCGGTATCCTCACCGCCCCATCGGTAGTTGGTTTTGCAGACCGGCGAGGTCGAATCGTATTTCTGGGCGCTGGCTGGTGCCGGCGCCGCCAAGGCCAGGAATGCCGGCAACAGTGCCAGAATCAGACTGCGCATCACAAATCTCCTCGTCGGTCAGGCGTCGGCAACGCTCATACCGAGCGCGCGCGAATAGGCACCTGCGCGCAGCGCTGGATCAACTCACATTCCCGCGCCGGTGCTTGCCGGATCGGGCGTCAGTGGATGAACAGGTCGAAGAAATTGCCCTCACGGCGGTCCCGCGGGGACACGTGAAGATAGGAGCGCGGGTCGTTGTCGCCGGCATAATAGGGGTTGGCGACGCAGTTCTGCCCGATGCCCGAAGCAGTGGCCAGGCACGCCTCATACGACGGATAGGAGCAGTTGCTCAGGCCGGGATAGCGGTCGCCCTGAATGCAGAACGGGTAACGCACGCCGACGGCATGCGCGGGCGCAGTCCCCAGCGTTGCGAGTGCGGCCGCCGACGCTGCAGCAGCAAGAATCATCGTCCGCATGTGCATTCCTTTTGCTGCGAAGATTCGACCTTGGCGACGATCCAAATCGGACAAGCCGTTTCCGGTCAACACGATCTTGCGCGCAGCTGCGCGGCGGACCTGAATTGTGAAGATTGTGCGGCAGTTATGTGGCAAAAGCCCCAGGAAGTGCCCGTAATACAGTATTAACTTCAAATTTGAGCGAAGTCGTTTGGCCCTGCCTGTTGCCGCGAAGTTACAGCAATTCCGCCGGGGGCTGCTATGACGGTGTCTCGCGGCCTTGGGGGCCTGTAGAAAAAGTTGGAACGGGAAAATGAAAAAGATTTTGCTTGTCACCGCCAGCATGATCGCGCTCAGCGCGACTGCTGCTTCCGCGGCTGACCTCGCGGCTCGCCCTTACACCAAGGCTCCGCCGCCCATGGTTGCCGCTGTTTATGATTGGACTGGCTTCTACATCGGTATCAACGGCGGTTGGGGCCAGAGCCACGACAACCGTTCGGTCGACGGCTTCGGCGGCGTCGGAAGCTACGACGCCAACGGCGGCACCGTCGGTGGCCAGATCGGCTACCGCTGGCAGGCCGGCGGCTGGGTGTTCGGTCTGGAAGCTCAGGGCAACTGGGCTGACTTCTCCGGCAGCACCGGCAACCTGGTCGTCCCGGGCGGCATCGTTCGCTCGAAGACCGATGCGTTCGGCCTGTTCACCGGTCAGATCGGCTACGCCTGGAACAACGTCCTGCTGTACGCCAAGGGCGGTGCTGCGGTCACCGATCGCAACTTCCAGTTCCTCAACGCGGCCGGCAATCTGGCCTCCCAGACCGGCTTCGACACTCGTTGGAGCCCGACGGTGGGCGTTGGCCTCGAATTCGCCTTCTCGCAGGGCTGGTCGCTCGGCGTCGAATACAACCACATCTTCGAAGACACCCACGGCGCGACCTTCGTCACCCCGGCTGGTGTTGCAGTGGCTGGCTTCCACACCGGTGGCGACACCGACATGGTCCTCGGCCGTCTGAACTACAAGTTCGGTGGTCCGGTCATCGCGAAGTACTGATCGCTCGCTTAATTCAAGCGGCATCGAAAACCCCGGGCTTCGGCCCGGGGTTTTTTGTTGGCTTGGCGGCGCAGCTCGTCGGCCAGGAGCAAGGGGGCTTGCTGTCCGCTTCGGGATTCGGGGCAGGTTTGATTGGGCGGGGCTTTCCAACCGAACGGTCAACGCCACATATTGGGGGCATGACGAACGTGCAGCTTATCTCCGAACTGACGTGCCCATCCTGCGGCCATGTCTCCATCGAGACGATGCCGACCGATGCCTGCCGGTTCTTCTATGACTGCAAGGGGTGCGGCACTCGCCTGAAGCCGAAAGCAGGAGATTGCTGCGTATTTTGCTCATACGGAACGATCCCGTGCCCGCCCAAGCAGGCGGGGAATTGCTGCAGTAACTAGCTCCCCGGAGCCTCCGACCAGCTCGCCATCCAGATCGGCGGCGAGACGTCGGCCGGTCAGGAATTAACCACAGAGGTTGGGGTCTCTGGGGCGTTTAGGCGTCATTTTTGCGCCGCAACGATTCGGACGATCTCATCGTCATCGGTGGTCAAGTAACCAAAGGCCATCCACCCGGCGCACATGCCGAAAATGATCAAGGCAGTTTTTAGCCAGTGGCTCATGGAGCAAGTATGCACCCTGTGCCAGCCAATTTCCACCCCGGCCGACTGCCACAATCAAACCGACCCACTACCCAAGCAACGCTGGCAGCCCAGTTTGAGAAGTGATTCAGCACGTCCTACGCTGAGCGCAGCAACGCTTCAAACTATCGAGTCGCTGCCACTTCCTGCCACGATTAACCAAGGGAATTCTTTCGCGGGCAGTTTTCAATCTGACCCACGGACCGTTGCTTGACTCCGAGAACAAAAAAGGAACAGTGTTCTGCATACGTTCCAGTTCAGGGAGAGCGGCCATGTTGAAGATTTTCGTGCAGGAAGCTGCAGCGCTGGCATCGATCACGCTGTTCGTCGGGATGATCGCGGTGTGGGCCCAGCTGATCACCCAATTCTGAAAATGCGCCCGCGGGGACAGGGGCGGAGCCGACGGCATGGTTTGCCCTTGGGGAAAAGCGGGAGGACTTGCCGCCACGCCGCGTTCGGCGTGGACTTGGCAGGGTTCAGGCCCCACGATGGGATCGCGAGTCGGGTCTGACGCTTTCGAGTTCCGGCCTTGGCGCTCGCTCCATCCCTGACCCAAGAGCTTCCGTAAGCAGCCATGCCGAATGCCGGATTCGTTCATCTTCACGTTCATTCCGCCTATTCGCTGCTGAAGGGCTCGATCAAGATCGCCAAGCTGGGCGAGCTCGCGAAGGCCGACCGCCAGCCGGCGCTGGCGCTGACCGATACCGACAACATGTTCGGGGCGCTGGAATTCTCCGACAAGATGGCCGGCTACGGCATCCAGCCGATCGTCGGCTGCGAGCTGGCGGTGGATTTCGGCGACGTCGATCCGAATACGCGGAGCATCCTTGCGACGACGGGCCCGGCGCGAATCGTGCTGCTGGCGGCGCGCGAGCGCGGCTACCGCAGCCTGATGCGGCTGAACTCGCGGGCGTTCCTGGAGACGCCGGTCAACCAGACCCCGCACATCAAGTTCGATTGGCTCACCGACGACGCCGAAGACCTGATCGCGCTGACCGGCGGCCCCGACGGCCCGATCGCGCTGGCACTCCGGGCCGAACAGGCGGCGCTGGCGACCACCCGCTGCGAGCGCCTGGCCAGCCTGTTCGGCGATCGCCTCTACATCGAATTGCAGCGCCACGGCGCCGACAAGGAACGCCGCACCGAGGGCGGCCTGATCGATCTCGCCTACAGCAAGGGCCTGCCGCTGGTCGCGACCAACGAGCCGTATTTCGCCAGCAATGACGACTACGAATCGCATGATGCGCTGCTCTGCATCGCCGGCGGCCACCTGATCGCCGAGACCAACCGGGAGCAACTGACCCCGGATCATCGCTTCAAGACCCGCGCGGAAATGGCGGTGCTGTTCGCCGACATCCCGGAGGCGCTGGCCTCGACGGTGGAGATCGCCGAGCGCTGCTCGTTCCGGCCGAAGACCCGCAAGCCGATCCTGCCGTTCTTCACGGTGGGTGCCGCCGCCAGCGCCGATGCCGCCGCCGACGAGGCCGCCGAGCTGAAGCGCCAGGCCGAGGAGGGGCTCGCGAATCGCCTGCGGGTGCACGGTCTCTCGCCGGGAATGACCGAGGAAGACTACAGCAAGCGGCTTGCCTTCGAGCTCGACGTCATCACCCGCATGAAATATGCGGGCTACTTCCTGATCGTCTCCGACTTCATCAAATGGGCGAAGGCGCAGGGCATTCCGGTCGGACCGGGCCGCGGCTCCGGCGCGGGCTCGCTGGTCGCCTGGGTGCTCACCATCACCGACCTCGATCCGATGCGGTTTGCGCTGCTGTTCGAGCGCTTCCTCAATCCCGAACGCGTCTCGATGCCGGACTTCGACATCGACTTCTGCCAGGACCGCCGCGGCGAGGTGATCCAGTACGTGCAGGAGCGCTACGGCCGCGACCAGGTGGCGCAGATCATCACCTTCGGTACGCTGCAGGCGCGCGGCGTGCTGCGCGACGTCGGGCGCGTGCTGCAGATGCCCTATGGGCAGGTCGACAAGCTGACCAAGCTGGTGCCGCAGAATCCCGCAGCACCGGTGACGCTGGCGCAGGCGATCGAGGGCGAGCCGAAGCTGCAGGCATTCCGCGACGAGGATCCGGTGGTGGCGCGTGCGTTCGACATCGCGCAGCGCCTCGAGGGTCTGACGCGCCATGCCTCGACCCATGCCGCCGGCATCGTGATCGGCGACCGGCCGCTGAGCGAGCTGGTGCCGCTCTACCGCGATCCGAAATCCGACATGCCGGTTACCCAGTTCAACATGAAATGGGTCGAGCCGGCGGGCCTCGTGAAGTTCGACTTCCTCGGCCTGAAGACGCTGACCGTGCTCGACGTCGCGGTGAAGCTGCTCAAGCAGCGCAACGTTCATGTAGATCTCGCGACGCTGCCGATCGACGATGCGCCGAGCTATCAGATGTTGGCGCGGGGCGATGTCGTCGGCGTGTTCCAGGTGGAAAGCCAGGGCATGCGGCGTGCGCTGATCGACATGCGGCCGGACCGCTTCGAGGATATCATCGCGCTGGTGGCGCTGTATCGCCCGGGCCCGATGGCGAACATCCCGACCTATTGCGCGCGCAAGCACGGTGACGAGGAATCGGAATATCTGCATCCGATCCTGGAGCCGATCCTGAAGGAGACCTTCGGCGTCATCATCTATCAGGAACAGGTGATGCAGATCGCGCAGCAGATGGCGGGCTACTCGCTCGGCCAGGCCGACCTGCTGCGTCGCGCGATGGGCAAGAAGATCCGCGCCGAGATGGACAAGCAGCGCGACATCTTCGTCGCCGGTGCGATGAAGAACGGCGTGGCGAAGGGCCAGGCCGAGACGATCTTCGAGCTGCTCGCCAAGTTCGCCGACTACGGCTTCAACAAGAGCCACGCGGCCGCCTATGCGCTGGTGTCGTACCACACCGCCTATATGAAGGCGCACTACCCGGTCGAGTTTTTGGCGGCGTCGATGACGCTCGAACTCAACAACACCGACAAGCTCTCCGAATTTCGTTCCGAGGCGCAGCGGCTCGGCATCAAGGTCGAGGCGCCCAACATCAATCGCTCCGGCGCGACCTTCGAGGTCAGCGACAACACGATCTACTACGCGCTCGCGGCGCTGAAGGGCGTCGGCATCCAGGCGGTCGAGCAGATCATCGAGGAGCGCAACAGGAAGGGCGCCTTCACCTCGCTCGCCGATTTCGCAGCAAGGGTGAGCCCGCGCGCCGTCAACAAGCGGATCATCGAGAGCCTTGCGGCGGCCGGTGCCTTCGACACGCTGGAGCCGAACCGCGCGCGCGTCTTCGCCGGTGCCGATGCGATTCTCGCCGCCTGCCAGCGCAGCCATGAGGCGGCGACCTCGGGCCAGAACGACATGTTCGGCGGTGCGGCGGATGCGCCGAGCATCATGCTGCCGCAGATCGAGCCGTGGCTGCCCGCGGACCGGCTGCGGCGCGAATACGACGCCATCGGCTTCTTCCTGTCGGGCCATCCGCTCGACGATTACGCGACCGCGCTGAAGCGGCTGCGCGTGCAGTCCTGGGCGGAATTCTCGCGCGCGGTGAAGACCGGCGCCACCGCGGGCAAGGTCGCGGCAACCGTGGTGTCGCGCATGGAACGGCGCACCAAGACCGGCAACAAGATGGGCATCATGGGCCTGTCGGACCCGACCGGCCATTTCGAGGCGGTGCTGTTCTCGGAGGGCCTCGCGCAATACCGCGACGTGCTCGAGCCGGGGGCGGCCGTGCTGTTGCAGCTCGGCGCCGAATTGCAGGGCGAGGACGTGCGGGCGAGGGTGCTGCACGCCGAGCCGCTGGATCACGCCGCCGCCAAGACGCAAAAGGGCCTGCGCATCTTCGTCCGCGACACCAAGCCGCTGGATTCGATCGCCCGCCGCCTCAACATGCCGGAAGCCGCGCCCGCCCCGGGCGGCGCCGCCAAGGCGCCGGCCGTGAAGCCGGCCGCCGCGCCGCCGCCACCGGCGGCAGGGGCCGATGGCGACGTCTCGCTGGTGATGATGCTGGACCTCGAAACCGAGGTGGAGATGAAGCTGCCCGGCCGCTACAAGGTCTCGCCGCAGATCGCCGGCGCGATCAAGGCGGTGGCGGGCGTGGTCGACGTGCAGACCCTCTAAAGGGGGATTTCGGGCGCCAAACAGGGCTGTTTCGGCACGATTTGGGCCCGGCCGGCCGGTGTAACCGGCCGTATTTCCTTGCTTCTCGCGCAAATCGCGCTATATAGCGCGCCATCTCACACGGAAACATGGCTCTCAAGGCCGTCCGGTGGCAACCGGGCCATTCAGGCACGTTTGCTCACACGTTTCCGGAGGAACCAACCGGAGAATTAGATCTATGTCGCTGCCCGAATTCAACATGCGTCAGCTTTTGGAAGCTGGCGTTCACTTTGGCCACCAGGCCCACCGCTGGAATCCGAAGATGCAGGATTACATCTTCGGCGCCCGCAACAACATCCACATCATCGACCTCGCGCAGACCGTGCCGATGCTGCACCGTGCCCTGCAGGCGGTCAGCGATACCGTCGCCAAGGGCGGCCGCATCCTGTTCGTCGGCACCAAGCGCTCGGCCCAGGACGGCGTTGCCGACGCTGCCAAGCGTTCGGCGCAGTACTTCGTCAACTCGCGCTGGCTCGGCGGCACGCTGACCAACTGGAAGACGATCTCGGCCTCGATCAAGCGCCTGCGTCATCTCGACGACGTGCTGTCGTCGGGCGAAGCCAACTCCTACACCAAGAAGGAGCGGCTGACGCTGCAGCGCGAGCGCGACAAGCTCGACCGTTCGCTCGGCGGCATCAAGGACATGGGCGGTCTTCCCGACATGATCTTCGTGATCGACACCAACAAGGAAGACATCGCGATCCAGGAAGCCCAGCGGCTTAACATCCCGGTCGCCGCGATCGTCGACACCAATTCGGACCCGAAGGGCATCACCTATGTGGTGCCGGGCAATGACGACGCCGGCCGCGCGATCTCGCTGTATTGCGATCTCGTCGCGCGCGCCGCCATCGACGGCATCTCGCGCGCTCAGGGCGATTCCGGAATCGACATCGGTGCGTCGGCGACGCCCGTGCAGGAAGACCTTCCGGCGGCTGCGCCGTCCGGCTTCCAGGGCCTCGCTGGCCCGCGCGGCACCGCCGACAACCTCAAGAAGCTCACCGGCGTGTCCGGTGCGATCGAGAAGAAGCTCAACGACCTCGGCATCTTCCACTACTGGCAGCTCGCCGAGCTCGATCACGACACCGCGCACAAGATCGGCGAAGAAGTCGGTCTGCCGAGCCGTGCCGACGCCTGGGTCGCCCAGGCCAAGACGCTCGCCGAAGCGGAATAAAGGCTACGCGGCGTGGCCGGGTCTCGCCCGGCCGCCGCTTCTATTCCACGAACAACGATCTCCCTGTCGCAGACGGCGGCGCCATTGGGCGCCGCGGTTTCTGTACAGGCAAGAAGGACATTGAACGATGGCAACGATCACAGCAGCGATGGTCAAGGAGCTCCGCGAGTCGACCGGCGCGGGCATGATGGATTGCAAGGCGGCGCTGACCGAGAACAACGGCGACATGCAGGAAGCGCAGGATTGGCTGCGCAAGAAAGGCCTTTCCAAGGCCGCCAAGAAGGCCGGCCGCGTGGCGGCCGAGGGCCTGATCGGCGCGCTGACCTCCGGCACCAAGGGCGTGCTCGTCGAGGTCAATTCCGAGACCGACTTCGTTGCGCGCAATGAGCAGTTCCAGGGCCTGGTCAAGATGATCGCCCAGGTCGCGCTGCACAACGGTGCCGACGTCGAGACCATCAAGGCGGCCAAGGTCGGCGACGTCACCGTCGAGACCGCGATCTCCGACGCGATCGCGACCATCGGCGAGAACATGACGCTGCGCCGCGCCGCTTCGCTCGAGGTAAGCAAGGGCGTGGTGTCGAGTTACGTCCACAATGCGGTCGTCGAGGGCGCCGGCAAGATCGGCGTGATCGTGGCGCTGGAGTCCGCAGGCAAGGCCGACGAGCTCGCGGTGCTCGGCCGCCAGCTCGCCATGCACGTGGCGGCGGCGAAGCCGCTGGCGCTCGACCCGGCCGGGCTCGATCCGGAGACCGTCAAGCGCGAGAAGGACGTGCTGGCCGACAAGTACCGCCAGCAGGGCAAGCCGGAGAACGTCATCGAGAAGATCGTCGATTCCGGCCTGAAGACCTACTACAAGGAGGTCTGCCTGCTCGATCAGGCCTTCATCCACGACAGCGGCAAGTCGGTTGCCCAGGCGGTGAAGGAAGCTGAGGGTAAGGTCGGCGGGGCGATCAAAATCGCTGGCTTTGTGAACTATGCTCTCGGTGAGGGAATCGAGAAGCAGGAAAGCGACTTCGCCGCCGAAGTCGCGGCCGCCAGCGGCAAGAAGTAACCGCTGACCCCAGAGGGCCTCCGGCGCTTTGCGCCGGAAGCCTGCCTGCGCGGGATAGGAAAGCGATCGCATCATGGCTGAGCCGATCTATCGTCGCGTGGTGATCAAGCTGTCCGGCGAATATCTGGCCGGCTCCCACGGGTTCGGTATCGATCAACCGACGGTCGATCGCGTCGCCGACGACCTGATCGCAGCCCGCAAGCTTGGCATCGAGGTCGCCGTCGTGATCGGCGGCGGCAACATCGTCCGCGGCGTCGAGGTGTCCTCGCGCGGCGTTTCCCGGCCGACCGGCGACACCATGGGCATGCTTGCCACCATGATGAACTGCCTCGCGCTGGAGGCGGCGATCGAGCGCAAGGGAACCCCGGCGCGGACCCTATCGGCATTCGTGATGCCGGAGATCTCCGAGCTGTTCACCCGTAGTGCAACGCACAAATATCTCGCCGAGGGACGCATCGTCCTGCTCGGCGGTGGAACCGGCAACCCGTTCTTCACGACCGACACCACCGCCGTGCTCCGCGCGGCCGAAATCGGCGCGCAGGCGGTGCTGAAGGCCACCAATGTCGACGGCGTCTACAGCGCCGATCCGAAGAAGGACCCCAAAGCCAAGCGCTTCGACCGCCTGACCCATTCGCAGGCGATCGAGGGCGGCTACAAGGTCATGGACGCGACCGCTTTCGCGCTTGCCCGCGAGACGTCGCTGCCTATCATCGTGTTCTCGATCGCGGAGCCCGGTTCGATCGGTGCGATTCTGCGCGGTACCGGACACGGCACGGTCGTCGCCGGCTGATGCCGCGCCTCCGGGCGTCGACAGTCGGTTTCTAGGGAAGGGAGAACGTCATGGCCGCACCTGGTTTTGACATCAACGACGTGAAGCGCCGCATGCAGGGCGCCACACAATCGCTCAAGCACGAGCTCGGCGGTTTGCGCACCGGCCGTGCCGCGGCGTCCATGCTGGAGCCGGTTCAGGTCGAGGCTTACGGCTCGCATATGCCGCTCAACCAGGTTGCGACCATCAGCGTGCCCGAGCCGCGCCTGCTCTCGGTGCAGGTCTGGGACAAGACGATGGTGAAGGCGGTCGAAAAGGCGATCGTCGATTCCAATCTCGGCCTGTCGCCCGCGACCGAAGGTCAGGTGTTGCGCTTGCGGATTCCCGAACTCAACGAGGAGCGCCGCAAGGAGCTCGTCAAGGTCGCGCACAAATATGCCGAAGCGGCCAAGGTCGCCGTGCGCCACGTGCGCCGAGACGGTCTCGACGTGATCAAGAAGCTCGAGAAGAATCACGAGATCTCCGAGGACGATCAGGAGCGCCTGTCGAACGAGGTGCAGAAGGCGACCGACGGCATGATCGCCGAAATCGATCAGCTGCTCGCCGCCAAGGAAAAGGAAATCCTGACGGTCTGAAGGCGCTACGGAAACAGCCGATGTCGAACGCCGCCGCCCCAGCAACCGACGGACCGGATCGCTCCGGCAGTCCGTTGCATGTGGCTGTTATCATGGACGGCAACGGGCGCTGGGCCAAGTCGCGCGGCCTGCCGCGCGTCGAGGGCCACCGCCGCGGCGTCGAAGCGCTGCGCCGCGTGGTGCGCGCAGCCCATGAACTCGGCATCGTCTATCTCACGATCTTTTCCTTCAGCTCGGAGAACTGGTCGCGGCCGGCCAGCGAGATCGGCGATCTGTTTGGCCTGTTGCGCCGCTTCATCCGCAACGATCTGGCGACGCTGCACCGCGATGGGGTGCGGGTACGCGTGATCGGCGAGCGTGACGGCCTCGACGCCGACATCTGCGCGCTGCTCAACGAAGCCGAGGAGCTGACCAGGAATAATGACAAGCTCAACCTCGTGGTCGCCTTCAACTACGGTTCGCGCGCGGAGATCGCTTCCGCAGCGCGGCGCCTTGCGCGCGAGGTCGCCGAAGGCAAGCGCGACGCCAGCTCCATCGATGCCGACACGCTCGGGCAATATCTCGATGCGCCCGACATCCCGGATCCTGATCTGATTATCCGCACCAGCGGCGAGCAGCGTCTGTCCAACTTCCTGATGTGGCAGGCGGCCTATAGCGAGCTCGTGTTCGTGCCGATTCACTGGCCGGATTTCGACAAGGCGGCGCTCGAAGGCGCGATTGCGGAATACGGCAGGCGCGAGCGCCGGTTCGGCGGACTCGCTGCGAAAACCGGATCGTGACCGAGGGCGAGGCCGCGCCGGCGGCAGCAAACGAACAGGGGTCGCGCAATCTCGCGATGCGCGTGATTGCGGCGCTGGTGCTGGCGCCGGTTGCGATCGCGCTGGCCTATATGGGTGGCGTCGCCTGGTCGCTCCTCGTGACATTGGCGGCGGCCGGATTGTTCGCGGAATGGCTTGTTGTCACCGGACTTGGACGCGAGCTCCGGATCCTGGTGCCCGGCGTAATCGCGTTGCTGCTCGCCGGACTGTGCCTGATGGCCGGCCGTATCGATGCGGCCCTGATCGTGCTCGCCGTCGGAGCGGTTGTTATGGCACTGACGTCCGGCGCGCGGCGCAACTGGGCCATTGCGGGATTGCTCTATGCGGCAGGGGCCGAGATCGCGTCGGTCCTGCTGCGCCTCGACACGGCGAAGGGCTTTGCCGCGCTGATGTTCGTGTTGCTGATCGTGTGGGTCACCGATATCGGCGGCTACTTCGCGGGCCGCAGCATCGGCGGGCCAAAGCTCTGGGTGCGGGTCAGCCCGAAGAAGACGTGGGCGGGCGCGGTCGGCGGCTTCGTGGCGAGCCTGCTGGTCGCTGCCGGCTTTGCCGCCTTCGAGATCGGCTCGACCGGTCCGCTCTTGATGCTCGGCGCCGTGTTGTCGGTGGTCTCGCAACTCGGCGATCTCTTCGAATCCGCGGTGAAGCGGCGGTTCGGCGTGAAGGATTCGAGCCACATCATTCCCGGTCACGGCGGCCTCCTGGACCGCCTGGACGGATTTGTCGCGGCCGTCATTGTGGCGGCGATTTTCGGCTTTCTCCGTGGTGGCGCCGATGGCGTCGGGCGCGGTCTTATGGTTTGGTGATGAGATGAGCGCAGTTCCGTTGCGTAACAACAAGGCCGCGGCGGTGTCCGCCGTGCGGACCGTAACCGTCCTCGGTGCCACCGGCTCGATCGGCGATAGCACCTTGGATCTGCTGCGCGGCGCGCGCGACCGCTACCGGGTCGAGGCGCTGACCGCGAACAGCAATGTCGAGGGCCTCGCCAAGCTGGCCAAGGAATTCGGCGCGCGGTTCGCCGCCATTGCCGACCCGGCGAAGCTTTCGGAACTGAAGGACGCGCTGGCCGGAACCCGGACCGAATGCGGGGCCGGGGCGAGCGCGATCATCGAGGCGGCCGCGCGGCCTGCCGATTGGGTGATGGCGGCGGTCAGCGGCGCGGCCGGGCTGAAGCCCGCGCTTGCCGCGGTCGATCGCGGCGCCACCGTCGCGCTCGCCAACAAGGAATGTTTGGTCTGCGCCGGCGATATCTTCATGGAGCGGGCCAAGAAGGCCGGCGCCTGCATTCTGCCGGCGGACTCCGAGCACAATGCGCTGTTCCAGGCGCTGGCTTCCGGCAATCGCGAGGAACTGACGCGGGTGATCATCACCGCGTCCGGCGGGCCGTTCCGCACTTGGGCGCCCGCCGACATCGAGCAGGCGACGCTGGAACAGGCGCTGAAACATCCCAACTGGAGCATGGGGCAGAAGATCACGATCGATTCCGCGTCGATGATGAACAAGGGCCTCGAGGTGATCGAGGCGTCCTATCTGTTCGCTTTGGCGCCCGACGAGATCGACGTGCTGGTGCACCCGCAGTCGATCATCCACGGCATGGTCGAGTTCTCCGACCGTTCGGTGGTGGCGCAACTCGGTACGCCCGACATGCGGATCCCGATCGCGCATTGCCTCGGCTGGCCCGACCGCGTCGTCGGCCCGTCCGCCAAGCTCGACCTCGCCAAGATCGGACAGCTCACCTTCGAGGCGCCGGACTTTGAGCGCTTCCCGGGACTGCGGCTGGCATATGAGGCGCTGCGGATGGGGCACGGCGCGACGACGGTCTACAACGCCGCGAACGAGATCGCGGTCGCCGCGTTTATCGCCGGCAAGATCAAGTTCGGCGCGATCGCCCGGCTGGTCGAGGCGACGATGAACGATTGGATCAAGTCAGGGAATCAGCCACCACTGCGCTCGGCGGATGATGCGATTTCCGTTGACCATATCGCGCGAAATAAAGCTGCCGCCCTATTGCCTCAAATTGCCTTAAAGGCAACCTAGAGGGTTGGGGGCGGAGCCTTTGGCTCTTGTCGAGGGAAATCGAATGCCCGAGTATTTTATTCATAGTATCAATGCGTTGAGTCATGGGCTTCTCGGTACCATCGTTCCCTTCCTCTTCGTCTTGACCATCGTCGTCTTCTTCCATGAACTCGGCCACTTCCTGGTCGCGCGCTGGGCTGGCGTGAAGGTGTTGACGTTCTCGCTGGGCTTCGGGCCGGAGCTCGCCGGCTTCAACGACCGGCATGGCACGCGCTGGAAGATCTCGGCGATACCGCTCGGCGGTTACGTCAAATTCTTCGGCGACGACAGCGAGGCATCGACGCCGTCGACCGAGACGCTCGCCGCCATGACGGCGGAGGAGCGCGAAGGCAGCTTCCATCACAAATCGGTCGGAAAGCGCACTGCCATCGTCGCGGCCGGGCCGGTGGCGAACTTCATTCTCGGCGCCCTGATTTTTGCGGGCATGGCGCTCTACTACGGCAAGCCGAGCACGATTGCCCGGGTCGACGGCCTGGTGGCCGAAAGCGTCGCCGCGAACGCCGGCTTTAAGGTCGGTGATGTCGTCGTGGATATCGACGGCAGCGCGATCCAGAGCTTCGCCGACATGCAGCGGATTGTAGCCTCGAACGCGGGTTCAGAGCTTGGGTTCAAGGTGAAGCGCGATGGCGCGATCGTCGCGCTCAAGGCGACGCCGGCGCTCAGGGAGGTCAAGGACCCCTTCGGCAATGCCCACCGAATCGGCGTGCTGGGAATCGAGCATAAGGCTCAGGTCGGCGAGGCGACCAGCGCCTCGGTCGGCGTGCTGGAGGCCCTGAAGATCGGCGTCGAGCAGGTTTGGTACATCATTTCCAGCACGTTCAAGTTCCTCGGGTCGCTGTTCGTTGGAACCGGCAATCCTGCCGAGGTGAGCGGGGTCATTGGAATCGCGAAGCTGTCGGGGCAGGCCGCGAGCGCCGGGTTCCAGTTCGTGATCAATCTTTGCGCCATCCTGTCGGTCTCGATCGGCCTGCTGAACCTGTTTCCGATCCCGCTTTTGGATGGCGGACACCTGCTTTTCTACGGTGCGGAGGCGCTGCGGGGACGCCCGCTGTCGGAGCGGACGCAAGAGGTGGGTTTCCGAATCGGGCTGGGTCTGGTCCTGATGTTGATGGTGTTTGCGACGTATAACGACATCCTCAGGATCGCCGGGTCCTGAAACGGGCTTTTTTGTGGCGTTGCCAATGGGCAACGTCTTGGAACGAAAATGGAAATGTTCAGCTCTAGTAAGTTTGCCCCCTTGGCAAATTTGGTTACAAGCTGAGCGGCAGGTTGGGAATCTGTCGGGTCGTTGGGGAACGATCTGGCATCGTTAAGATAAGGGCGCGTTGCGCATGATGTTTGGAATGCGAGTGAGGGGGGGGCTGTTCGCCGCCTTGGTCATGTTCGCCGCGCCGGTGGTTGCCACCTTGGCGACCGTAGCTGTGTCTGTGCCTGCGTCGGCGCAGACCGTCGATTCGATCACGGTGGAGGGGAACCGCCGTGTCGAGCTTGAAACCATCCGCTCCTACTTCCATCCCGGGCCGGGCGGTCGGCTGGGCCAGGCCCAGATCGACGACGGTCTGAAGGCGCTGATCGAGACCGGCCTGTTCCAGGACGTCCATATCGACCAGCGGGGCGGGCGCCTCGTCGTGGTCGTGGTCGAGAACCCGGTGATCGGCCGCGTTGCCTTCGAGGGCAACAAGAAGATCAAGGACGAACAGCTCACCGCTGAAGTGCAGTCCAAGCCGCGCGGCACGTTCTCGCGTCCGATGGTCCAGTCGGACGCCCTGCGCATCGCCGAAATCTACCGCCGGTCCGGCCGCTATGACGTGCGGGTCAATCCGCAGATCATCGAGCAGCCGAACAACCGCGTCGACCTGATCTTCGAGGTCAATGAAGGCGTGAAGACTGGCGTCCGGTCGATCGAGTTCATCGGCAACAGCGCCTATTCGGCGTCCCGTCTGCGCGACGTCATCAAGACCCGCGAATCGAACATCCTGAGCTTCCTCGGCGGCAACGACGTCTACGACCCCGACCGGGTCGAGGCCGATCGCGACCTGCTGCGTCGCTTCTACCTCAAGAACGGCTATGCCGACGTCCAGGTCGTGGCCGCGCTGACCGAATACGATCCCGACAAGAAGGGCTTCCTGGTTACCTTCAAGATCGAGGAAGGCCAGCAGTACCGCGTCGCGTCCGTCAACTATACGTCGTCGATCGCAACGCTCGACCCGAACGCGCTGCGCACCTACTCGCGCGTCAATGTCGGCTCGCTCTACAACGCCGAGGCGCTGGAGAAATCGGTCGAGGAGATGCAGATCGAGGCATCGCGCCGCGGCTACGCCTTCGCGGTGGTCCGGCCGCGCGGCGATCGCAACTTCGACAATCACACGGTGTCGATCACCTTCGCGATCGACGAAGGTCCGCGCACCTATATCGAGCGCATCAACATCCGCGGCAACAGCCGTACCCGCGACTACGTGATCCGCCGCGAGTTCGATATCTCGGAAGGCGACGCCTACAACCGTGCGCTGGTCGACCGTGCCGAGCGCCGGCTGAAGAACCTCGACTTCTTCAAGACGGTGAAGATCACCACCGAGCCGGGCTCCTCCAGCGATCGCGTCATCCTGATTGTCGATCTCGAGGAGAAGTCGACCGGCGACTTCTCGGTGTCGGGCGGTTACTCGACCACCGACGGCGCGCTGGCCGAAGTCAGCGTCTCCGAGCGCAACCTGCTCGGCCGCGGCCTGTACGCGAAGGCGTCGGTGACCTACGGCCAGTATGCCCGCGGCTACTCGCTGTCGTTCGTCGAGCCCTATCTGCTCGACTACCGCGTCGCGCTCGGCCTCGACCTCTATCAGCGCCAGCAGCTGTCCAACAGCTACATCGCGTACGGCACCAAGACGCTGGGCTTCAGCCCGCGGCTCGGCTTCAGCCTGCGGGAAGATCTGTCGCTGCAGCTGCGCTACTCGATCTACCAGCAGGAAATCACCCTGCCGTCGACGCTGAACAACTGTAACAACGTGCCGCTCCTGCCGGATGGAACGCCCAATCCCGCGTTCAATCCGAGCCCGGCCTATGCGAACCTGAACGGAATCAGCCTGGTATCGACCAATGGTCTCGGCTGCTTCTTTGACGGCGAAGCCTCGCTGCCGGTCCGCAAGGAGCTGGCGGGCGGCAAGACCCTCACGTCGGCGCTGGGTTACACGCTCAACTACAACACGCTCGACAACAACAAGAACCCGACCGACGGTCTGATCGTCGACTTCAAGCAGGACTTCGCCGGCGTTGGCGGTGACGTCAGCTACATCAAGACCGCGATCGACGCGAAGTACTACACCCCGCTGGTCTCCGACATCGTCGGCGTGATCCACGCCCAGGGCGGCATCCTGAACAAGCTCGGGACCTCGGATCTGCGCATGCTCGATCACTTCCAGATGGGCCCGAACCTGGTCCGCGGCTTCGCGCCGAACGGTATCGGTCCGCGTGACATCAACCCGTACGGCACCATGGACGCCATCGGCGGCACCAAGTACTGGGGTGTGTCGGCGGAACTGCAGATGCCGTTCTGGTTCCTGCCGAAGGAAGTCGGGCTCAAGGGCGCGGTCTATGCCGACGCCGGCGGCCTGTACGATTACCAGGGCCCGACCTCGTGGGCGGCGACCGGCGAAGTCAACGTGCCCGGCTGTATCAGGCCGACGAACAATCCGCCGTCTCCGGGTACGTGCCTTGGCCTGAGCTACGACGACAGCAAGGTTGTCCGTACCTCGGTCGGCGTCGGCCTGATCTGGCAGTCACCGTTCGGTCCGCTGCGCTTCGACTACGCGGTGCCGCTGACCAAGGGTGCGTTTGACCGCACGCAAGAATTCCGGTTTGGCGGCGGTACGACGTTCTAAGACCGATTGCCAACCGGACTGCGACGGATGGAATGGCGCAGCCGATCTTCTTCAAGAGTCCTCCTTCGTCATCGCTGGCTGAAATAGCCGCGCTGACGAAGGCGCAACTGGTCGACCCCGAGAGGGGCGCGCTTCAGATCAGGGGGCTGGCCTCGCTCGACGAGGCCGGTCCGATGCATCTCGCCTTTTTCGACAATCTGAAATACGCCGAACAGCTTGCCGCGACCAAGGCCGGCGCGTGTCTGGTCAGCCCGCGCTTCGAGGCACAGGTGCCGAAGGGCACTGCCGTGCTGCGGGCGGCGAAGCCGTTCCAGGCGTTCGTCGAGCTCGCCCGGCAATGGCACGCCGATGCCCTGCGGCCGCAATCCTGGTTCGACACTGAGGGCATCGCGCCGTCGGCGATCATCGATCCCACCGCGCGCCTCGAGGACGGCGTCATTGTCGATCCGCTGGTCGTGATCGGCCCACGGGTCGAGATCGGCTCGGGCACCATCATCGGCGCCGGCGCGGTGATCGGGGCCGACGTCAAGATCGGCCGCGACTGCAATGTCGGCGCCAAGACCACCATCCAGTTCGCGCTGATCGGCAACAACGTCCTGATCCATCCCGGCTGCAATATCGGCCAGGACGGCTACGGCTTCATCTTCTTCGGGCCGGCCGGCCATGTGAAGGTGCCGCAGACCGGCCGCGTGGTGATCCAGAACAATGTCGAGGTCGGCGCCGCCTCGACCATCGACCGCGGTTCCCTGCGCGACACCGTGATCGGCGAGGGCACCAAAATCGACAACCAGGTCCAGATCGGCCACAATGTGACGATCGGCCGGCACTGCCTGCTCGCAGCCCAGATCGGGCTCGCCGGCAGCCTGACGATCGGCGACAATGTCGCGCTCGGCGCCAAGGTGGGCATCAACAACCACCTCAAGATCGGCGACGGTGCCCAGGTGACGGCGATGAGCGCGGTCAAGGACGACATCCCGGCCAACGGTCGCTGGGGCGGGCATTTCGCCAAGCCGACCAAGCAGTGGTTCAGGGAAATTATCGCAGTGGAGCGTCTGGTGCGCGACAACGAAGCCAAAGGCAAGGAACAGGAGTGATGGAGGAGGCACCGGTCAAATTCGAGCTGGTGGATATCAACGATATCCTGAAGACGCTCCCGCATCGCTTTCCGATGTTGCTGATCGACCGGGTGATCAAGATCCGCACCGACTACAGCGGCATCGGCATCAAGAACGTCACCTTCAACGAGCCGCCGTTCCAGGGGCATTTCCCGGACCGCCCGGTCTACCCCGGCGTCATGATGATCGAGGCGATGGCCCAGACCGCCGGCGTCATCGGCATCAAGTCGGTCGAGGGCACCGAGAAGCCGCGCGCGGTGTATTTTCTCACCATCGACAAGTGCAAGTTCAGGAAGCCGGTGATGCCCGGCGACACCATCGAGTACCACATGCGCTCGCTCGGCCGGCGCAAGACGATGTGGTGGTTTCACGGCGATGCCAAGGTCAACGGCCAGGTCGTCGCCGAGGCCGATGTCGGTGCGATGCTGACGGATTAGGCCGCGCCGGGCTCACGACGTTGTGCAGGTGTAGCGGCCGTCCGCGCCCGCGATCCGCAGGACGCGATTGAGGAAGACGCCCATCGACGGCGCGTTCATCAGCGCGTCGTAGGTTTCGGCAGGGACGCCGCAATAGTGCTGGTAGCTGCCTCTGACCGCGACCAGCAGCGCGCGCTGATCCGCCCTGTAGCAGACCCGCTGGACGATCGTGCTGCGGTTGATGTCGCGGCATTCGAAGCTCGAGAGATCGACCGTCGTGCTGTTGCCGAGATCGACCGTCTCCGGGCCGACTGGCGCAGAGAGCAGGCTGAGGATCAGCGCGGCGGCCCGGACCATGATTGGTTGCGACCTTCTCGTTTGCAACAGGCGGTCATGATACGTCACTGGACAGGGCGGGCAAAGTCGCGCTAACGACCGCCCCAATCGACAGCCTAGCGCCTCGATAGCACCTTGGCGCCATTAACGAATTCCGGACCGAAACTTCATGAGCATGATCGACCCGACTGCGCGGATTGCCGATGGCGCTGTGATCGGGGCCGGCACCGAGATCGGTCCGTACTGCATCATCGGCCCCAATGTCGTGCTCGGCGAGAACTGCAAGCTGATCGCGCATGTCACGATCAGCGGGCATACTAGGATCGGCCCCGGCTGCATCATCTCGCCGTTCGCGGCGCTCGGCGGGCCGCCGCAGGATCTCAGCTATCGCGGCGAGCCGACCCGCCTCGAAGTCGGCGAAGCCTGCACCATCCGCGAGGGCGTGACGATGAATGTCGGCACGGTCAAGGGCGGCGGGCTCACGCGCGTCGGCGATCGCGGCTTCTTCATGAACAACAGCCATGTCGGCCATGACTGCATGGTCGGCAATGGCGTGATCTTTGCGACGTCGGCGACGCTCGGCGGCCACTGCGAGATCGGCGACTTCGTCTATATCGGCGGCCTGTCGGCTGTGCACCAGTTCACCCGCGTCGGCTCGCAGGTGATGATCGGTGGCGTCTGCGGCGTACGCGGCGACATCATCCCCTTCGGACTGGCCAACGGTCAGTACGCGGTGCTCGAAGGACTCAACATCATCGGCATGCGGCGCCGCCAGTTCACCAAGGCGCGGCTGGCGACGGTGCGCGCATTCTATCAAAAGCTGTTCCACGGCCCCGGCATCTTCGCCGAGCGGCTGGCCTCGGTGCAGCCGCTGGCCGGCGAGGATCCCGCGATTGCGGAAATCCTGGCCTTCATCGAGGGCGGCAAGCTGCGGCCGCTCTGCCTTCCCGCCGATACCGATTGAGCAGGGGATGGCCGCCAGCATGACGTCAGCGGCTCCCTCGCTTTCCTCGCCGGTCGGCGTCATCGCCGGCGGCGGCGCCATGCCGTTCGCGGTCGCCGACTCCCTGGTTGCGCGCGGCATCACGCCGGTGCTGTTCGCGCTGCGCGGCGCCTGCGATCCGGCGCGCGCGCAGCGATTTCGTCACCGCTGGATCTCGGTCGGCCAGCTCGGGCGGGCGACCCGGCTGTTCCGCGACGAAGGCTGCCGCGATCTGATCTTCATCGGCACCCTGGTGCGCCCCGCGCTGTCGGAGATCCGGCTCGACTGGGGCACGCTGCGCCTGCTCGGCCACGTCGTTCGCGCATTTCGCGGCGGCGACGATCATTTGCTGTCGAGCATTGGCCGCATCCTCGAGCAGCAGGGCTTCCGCATGGTCGGAATCAAGGACGTCGCGCCCGATCTGTTGATGCCGGAGGGTGCCGTGACGCGCGCGGCGCCCGACAGCACGGCGCTCGCCGATATCGCGCGCGGACGCGGCGTGCTCGACGCGCTCGGCCCGTTCGACATCGGTCAGGCGGCCGTGGTGATCGATGGTCATGTGG
The DNA here is from genome assembly GCF_054820065.1 of Bradyrhizobium sp. UFLA06-06. Taxonomy (NCBI): domain Bacteria; kingdom Pseudomonadati; phylum Pseudomonadota; class Alphaproteobacteria; order Hyphomicrobiales; family Nitrobacteraceae; genus Bradyrhizobium; species Bradyrhizobium sp. UFLA06-06. Next base: position 52,205 of record NZ_JADFUD010000005.1, on the reverse strand, counting down.
TTGCGGTCGAGGATATCGAGGGCACCGATGGGCTGCTCGCGCGCGTCGCGCGGCTGCGCACCGAAGGCCGTATTCGTGCCAAGGCCGGCCGCGGTGTGCTGGTGAAGGCGCCGAAGAGCAGGCAGGATCTGCGCTTCGATCTGCCGACCATCGGCCCGCGGACGGTCGAGGGCGCGGCAGTCGCCGGTATCGCCGGCATCGCCGTGATCGCCGGCAATACGCTGGCCGCCGAGCCGCAGGCCCTGGTCGAGGCCGCCGACGCCAGGGGGCTGTTTGTCATCGGACTGGCGGGCTGATGCAGGTGCGCAGTCCCAGCACCGCTCGCAAGATCTTCCTCATCGCCACCGAGGAATCCGGCGACCGCCTCGGCGCGGCGCTGATGCAGGTGCTGCGCCAGCGCCTCGGCGATGCCGTGCAGTTTTCCGGCGTCGGCGGCCAGGCGATGGCTGCTCAGGGCATCGCCCCGCTGTTTCCGATCGAGGAACTTTCGATCATCGGCTTTGCCGCCGTTGTGAAGCAATTGCCGAAAATCCTGCGATTGATCCGGCGCACAGCCGATGCCGTGCTGGCCGACGCGCCTGACATGCTCGTCATCATCGACAGCCCCGATTTCACCCACCGCGTCGCCCGTCGTGTCCGCGCCCGCAACCCGAACATTCCGATCGTCGATTACGTGTCGCCGTCGGTCTGGGCCTGGCGGCCGGGCAGGGCGCGCGCGATGCGGCGCTATGTCGATCATGTGCTGGCGCTGTTGCCGTTCGAGCCGGAGGAATATCGCAAGCTGCAGGGACCGCCGTGCAGCTATGTCGGCCACCCCCTGACCGAGCAGCTCGCCTCGCTGCGGCCGAACGAGGACGAGCAGAAGCGGCGCGATGCACAGCCTCCGGTGCTGCTGGCGTTGCCCGGAAGCCGGCGCAGCGAGATCAGGCATCATCTGGCGCTGTTCGGCGCGGCGCTCGGACAGCTCAGCAAGCAAACGCCGTTCGAGCTCGTGCTCCCCACCATGCCGCATCTCGAGGCGATGGTGCGCGAAGGCGTCGCGTCGTGGCCGGTGGTGCCGCGGCTCGCGATCGGCGAGACCGAGAAGCGCGCCGCGTTCCGCGTCGCCCGCGCTGCGCTCGCGAAGTCGGGCACGGTGACACTGGAGCTCGCGCTGTCGGGCATTCCCATGGTGACGGCCTATCGCGTCGGCGCCGCCGAGGCGTTCATCCTGCGCCGCGCGATCCGAGTGTCCTCGGTGATCCTCGCCAATCTCGTGATCGGCAGCGATATCATTCCCGAGTTCCTGCAGGAGGACTGCACACCGGACAAGCTCGCGGCGGCGCTGGGCGACGTGCTTGCGGATTCGCCCGATCGTCTGCGGCAGCTCGTGGGGTTCGCGACGATGGACGGGAAGATGTCGACCGGCGACCAGCCGCCGAGCGTCCGCGCCGCCGACATCGTGCTGGCGGAGATGGGCCGCCGTTCGGCCTAGCCAATCGGTCGTATCCGCGTTCAGTGGCGACATACCGCCGCAACGATCCCGCTTGCGCCGAATATTTAGACCGTACTAATATTAGCACTAGCTAATATTGATACGGAGCCTGCCATGAAGATCGACCCTGTCGCCTATGTCGGAGCCGTCATTCGCGAAGTCGCCTTCCGGGAACGCGACGGCAAGCCGGCGCGGGCGGTGATCGCGACCCGCGGCTACGACACCGACATCGCCGATCTCTGGGATGTGCTGACCAACCCCGAACGCATTCCACGCTGGTTCCTGCCGATCTCGGGCGAGCTGAGGCTTGGCGGGCGCTATCAGTTCCAGGGCCATGCGGGCGGCGAGATCACGACGTGTGAGCCGCCGCGCCGGCTTGCCGTGACGTGGGAGTCCATGGGCACCGTCAGCTGGGTTACCGTCACGCTGGCCGAGAATGGCCCTGACGCCACGCGCCTGGAATTGGAACACCTCTCGGTGATCGAGGGCGACTTCTGGGACCGCTACGGAGCCGGTGCGGTCGGCGTCGGCTGGGATCTCGCGCTGCTCGGGCTCGCGCTCTATCTGGCCATGCCGCCCGGCGAGGAGTTCGACCGCGCCGCCGCGTCGGCGTGGCCAGCCACCGACGACGGCAAGGAATTCATCCGCCGCTCCAGCGAGGACTGGTGCCGGGCCTCGATCGCGGCGGGCACCGAGGAGGCTGCGGCGCGCAGAGCAGCCGCAAATACCACGGCGGCCTATTGCGGCGAGCCGGAGCCGGGGAGCGGAGGCTAGAGCATGATCCGGAAAAGTGTGAAGCGGTTTTCCCTCGCGACAAACGCGAAGCGTTTGCGCGGAGATCATGCTCAAACAAAGAGCTAAAGCGGGATGACGATGCAATCTCATCGCGCTCTAGCGACCTTGCACGCCTTCGACATCCTCGGCGATCCCGTCCGTAGGCGCATCCTGGAACTATTGGCGACCGGCGAGCACAGTTCGGGCGACGTCGTTGCGGTCGTACAGCGCGAGTTCGGCATCACCCAGTCGGCGGTCTCGCAGCAATTGCGGATCTTGCGCGACGCCGGTTTCGCGTCGGTGCGCGCCGACGGCACGCGCCGCATCTACGCGGTCGAGCCGGCGCGGCTGCGCGAGGTCGACGACTGGCTCGACCGGTTCCGGGCGTTCTGGCTGCCGCGCCTTGACGCGATCGCGACCGAAGTCGCGCGGGGCAAACGAAAACGGCGCCATCAGGAATGATGGCGCCGTCCCGGATTCTCTTGAGCGATGCAGCTTACTTGCGCTTGTCGATCTGCACATAGTCGCGGCGCGCGACGCCGGTGTAGAGCTGGCGCGGACGGCCGATCTTCTGCTGCGGATCCTCGATCATCTCGCTCCACTGGCTGATCCAGCCGACGGTGCGGGCGACCGCGAACAGCACGGTGAACATCGAGACCGGGAAGCCCATCGCCTTCAGCGTGATGCCCGAATAGAAGTCGACGTTCGGATAGAGCTTGCGATCGATGAAATAGGGATCGCTGAGCGCGATCTTCTCGAGCTCCATCGCAACCTTGAGCATCGGATCGTCGCCGTGGCCAGTCTCCTTCAGCACCGCGTGACACATCTTCTGCATGATCTTGGCGCGTGGATCGTAGTTCTTGTAGACGCGATGGCCGAAGCCCATCAGGCGGACTTCGCTGTTCTTGTCCTTCACCTTGGCGATGAAGTCCGGGATGTTTTCGACCTTGCCGATGCCGTAGAGCATGTTGAGCGCGGCCTCGTTGGCGCCGCCATGCGCCGGGCCCCACAGGCAGGCGATGCCGGCCGCGATGCAGGCGAACGGGTTGGCGCCCGAGGAGCCGGCAATGCGCACCGTCGAGGTCGAGGCGTTCTGCTCGTGGTCGGCGTGCAGGATGAAGATCTTGTCGAGTGCGTCGGCGAGCACCGGATTGATCTTGTAGTCCTCGCAGGGCACCGCGAAGCACATGTTGAGGAAGTTCTCGGCAAACGAGAGCGAGTTCTTCGGATACACGAAGGGCTGGCCGACCGTGTACTTGTAGGCCATCGCCGCCAGCGTCGGCACCTTCGCGATCATGCGCATCGAGGCGATCATGCGCTGACGCGGATCGTTGATGTCGGTGGAGTCGTGATAGAACGCGGCCAGCGCGCCGACGGCGGCGACCATGATCGCCATCGGATGAGCGTCGCGGCGGAAGCCCTGGAAGAACCGCGCCATCTGCTCATGCACCATCGTGTGATGGATCACGCGATGGTCGAAGTCCTTCTTCTGCGCCGGAGTCGGAAGATCGCCGTACAGCAGCAGGTAGCAGGTCTCGAGGAAGTCGCCGTGCTCGGCGAGCTGCTCGATCGGATAGCCGCGGTATTCGAGCACGCCGGCGTCGCCGTCGATGTAGGTGATCTTCGACTGGCAGCTGCCGGTCGAGGTGAAGCCGGGGTCGTAGGTGAACACCCCGGCCTGGCCGTAGAGCTTGGCGATGTCGATGACATCAGGCCCAACCGTGCCGCTCAGGATCGGGAAATCGTAGTTCTTGTTGCCGATGGTGAGTGTGGCTGTCTTGCTGGATTTTGCGTCCATCGTGATATCCCCGATGAATTCGTTGCGAAAACCGACCTTGCCCAGTCGCTAAATTGCGGCCCATGGCGGGGCGGAACGGCTTGTGGAGAAAGCGTCCGGGATTGGGTAGCTCATTGCCATGTGCGCTGCAAGATGGACCCTGGAGGGGGTCCATGCAGGATCACGCCGCCTGATCGGCGAGGCGGGCAAGGCACTCCTGGCGTCCCAGCACCGCCAGCACGTCGAATATGCCCGGCGACGTTGTACGTCCGGTCAGCGCCACCCGCAGCGGCTGGGCGACGGCGCCGAGTTTCAGGTTGTTCTGCTCGGCGAAATTCCGCATCGCGGTCTCGGTGGTTTCCGCCGTCCAGTCGTTGACGGCTTCCAGCGCGGTGCGCAGGCGGCCGATCAACGCGCGCGTTTCCGGCGTCAGCAGCGCCGCCGCTTTCGGATCGAGCGCGAGCGGACGATCGGCGAAGATGAAGTAGGCGCCCGCGATCAGCTCGATCAGCGTCTTGGCGCGCTCCTTCAGGCTCGGCATCGCCCGCAGCAATTGCGCACGGGTGGTGTCGTTGAGCTTGGCCTTCAGCGCGGCGCCCTCGGGAACATAATCCAGCACGCTCTCGAACTGGGTCACGAGGGATTGATCGTCGCTCTGCCGGATATAGTGACCGTTGAGGTTCTCGAGCTTGGCGAAATCGAACCGCGCCGCAGAACGGCCGATGCCCGAGAGGTCGAACGCGTCGATCATCTCCTGGGTCGAGAAGATCTCCTGGTCGCCATGGCTCCAGCCGAGCCGGACGAGGTAGTTGCGCAAGGCGGCCGGCAGGTAGCCGAGCGCGCGGTAGGCATCGACGCCGAGCGCGCCATGGCGCTTCGACAGTTTCGAGCCGTCGGGACCGTGGATCAGCGGAATGTGGGACATGCTCGGCAGTTCCCACTCCAGCGCGTCGTAGATCTGCTTCTGACGCGCGGCGTTGATCAGGTGGTCGTCGCCACGGATGATGTGAGTGACGCCCATATCGTGGTCGTCGACCACGACCGCGAGCATGTAGGTCGGAGTGCCGTCGCCGCGGAGCAGGACGAGGTCGTCGAGGTTCTCGTTCTGCCAGACCACGCGGCCCTGCACCTGGTCCTCGATCACGGTTTCGCCGGTCTGCGGCGCCTTGAGCCGGATGGTCGGCTTGATGCCACCGGGCGCGGAGGCCGGATCGCGGTCACGCCACAGGCCGTCATAGAGGCGGGTGCGGCCCTCGGCGCGCGCCTTCTCGCGCATCGCGGTGAGCTCTTCCGGCGAGGCATAGCAGTAATAGGCGCGCCCGGCGGCGAGCAGGCTTTCGGCGACCTCGCGATGGCGGGCGGCGCGGCTGAACTGGTAGATGACCTCGCCGTCCCAATCGAGCTCGAGCCACTTCAGGCCGTCCAGGATGGCGTCGATCGCCTCCTTGGTCGAGCGTTCACGGTCGGTGTCCTCGATCCGGAGCAGCATCTTGCCGCCGAGCTTCCTGGCATAGAGCCAGTTGAACAGCGCGGTACGGGCACCTCCGATATGGAGGAAGCCGGTCGGTGAGGGGGCGAAGCGGGTAACGACGGGTTTGGTCATGATCGAGCGAGACGTATGCGGGAACGGCCGTGGTGTATAACAGGAACCGGACATAACTAAAGCCCCGGTTGACCTTTTGCCCGCCAAACCAGACTTGAAACCGGGGCTTGAAACCAGGCTTGGCCGGACGGCGCGAATTTGGCAGAAGGTTGAGCTGACTCCTCCAGGGAACCCTTTGATGACGACTGACACGACGGCAGAGGCAGGGCGCGACTTCATCCGCGACATCGTCCAGGCCGATCTCTCCTCCCACAAGCACAACCGGATCGTGACCCGTTTCCCGCCGGAGCCGAACGGCTACCTGCATATCGGCCACGCCAAGTCGATCGCCCTGAATTTCGGCATCGCGCAGGAGTTCGGCGGCCAGTGCAATTTGCGCTTCGACGACACCAATCCGACCAAGGAGGAGCAGGAGTACATCGACTCCATCCAGGCCGACGTCCATTGGCTCGGCTACGACTGGGGAGCCAACCTGTTCTTTGCGTCGGACTATTTCGAGCGCCTGTACGATTGGGCCGAGGGCCTGATCAAGGCCGGCTATGCCTATGTCGACGATCAGTCGCAGGAGGAGATCCGCACGTCCCGTGGCACGCTGACCGAGCCCGGCAAGAACTCGCCGTTCCGCGACCGCTCGGTCGAGGAGAACCTCGACCTGTTCCGCCGCATGAAGGCGGGAGAGTTCTCGAATGGCGCCCGCGTGCTGCGCGCCAAGATCGACATGGCCGCCGGCAACATCAACCTGCGCGACCCCGTGCTCTACCGCATCCTGCACGCCCACCATCCGCGCACCGGCGACAAATGGTCGATCTATCCGAGCTACGACTACGCGCACGGCCAGTCGGACGCGATCGAGGGAATCACCCATTCGATCTGTACGCTGGAGTTCGAGGATCACCGCCCGCTCTATGAGTGGCTGCTCGACAAGCTGCCGGTGCCCTCGAAGCCGCGCCAGTACGAAATGGCACGGCTGAACCTGACCTATACGCTGCTGTCCAAGCGCGTGCTGACCCAGCTCGTCCGCGACGGCCACGTCTCGGGCTGGGACGATCCGCGCATGCCGACCATTGCCGGCTTGAAGCGGCGCGGCGTGCCGCCGGCGGCGGTGCGCGAATTCATCAAGCGCATCGGCGTCGCCAAGGCCAACAGCGTGGTCGATGTCGGCATGCTCGAATTCTGCATCCGCGAGGAACTGAACCGCACGGCGCTGCGCCGCATGGCGGTGCTGCGGCCGCTCAAGGTGGTGATCGAGAACTATCCGGAAGGGCAGGTCGAGGAGATCGAGGCGATCAACCATCCCGACAATCCGGAAGCCGGCACCCGCAAGATCGCGTTCGGCCGCGAGCTCTATATCGAGCGCGACGACTTCATGGAGAATCCGCCGAAGAAGTTCTACCGCCTCTCGCCCGGCAATGAGGTGCGGCTGCGCTATGCCTACTTCATCAAGTGCACCGGCGTGGTGAAGGACGACGCCGGCGAGATCGTCGAACTCCGCGCGACCTACGATCCCTTAACCAAGGGCGGCAACGCGCCCGACGGCCGCAAGGTCAAGGCGACGATGCACTGGTTGCCGGCGGCGCAGTCGAAGCCGGCGGAGATCCGCATCTACAACCAGCTGTTCGCCAATCCGAGCCCGAACGCGGCCGATTTCGCCGCCGACCTCAATCCACAGTCGCTCGAAGTGCTGAAGGATGCGCGCGTCGAGCCGGCGATCGCCGAGAGCAATTCGCCCGACCCGATGCAATTCGAGCGGCAGGGCTATTTCGTGCGCGATGCGGATTCGACGCCGGACCGGCTGGTGTTCAACCGCACCATCGGCCTGCGCGACACCTTCGCCAAGGAAGTCGGCGGCAAGGGCTAGCGCAGTTCCGCGCGGATGAGCAGACGGGGGGATCGATGCCTGATGAATCCGACGAGATCGCCTCCGCCATCATCGCCAGATGGTCGGCGGGTTTCAGCAGGCTCGATGCGGATGCGTTAAGCGCGCTCTATTCGAGGAGCGCGTTCTTCTTCGGCTCGAACCCGACGCTGTATCGCGGCCGCGACGGCGTCAAAGCCTATTTTGACGGTCTGCCGCGTTGGCGCGCGCCGCGCGTTCAGTTCAGCGATGTCAGGGCAGGACGGGTCAATGCCGAACTCGTCAACATGGCGGGCATCGCGTCGTTCTTCCTCGACGGCGATGCGCCCTCGCTCGCCGTCAAGATCACCTGGGTGATCGCGCGCGAGGACGGCGACTGGAAGATCGTCTGCCACCACGTCTCGTCGCAGACGCCGCTGATCTAGATGTCGTAGTACAAATGGAACTCGTAGGGATGAGGTCGCAATCTGATGGGATCGACCTCCTTCTTCCGCTTGTAGTCGAGCCATGTTTCGATCACGTCGGCGGTGAAGACATCGTTGCGCAGCAGGAATGCGTGATCGCGTTCGAGCGCGTCCAGCGCCTGATCCAGCGACCCCGGCGTCGACTTCACCTCCTTCGCCTCGGCGGGCGGCAGGTCGTAGAGGTTCTTGTCGATCGGGCTGCCCGGGTCGATCTTGTTGCGAATTCCGTCGAGGCCGGCCATCAGCATCGCGGCGAAAGCCAGATAGGGATTGCAGGAGGGATCCGGCGAACGAAATTCGACACGCTTGGCCTTCGGGTTCGGCGAATACATCGGAATGCGGCAGCAGGCTGAACGGTTGCGCTGGGAATAGACCAGGTTGATCGGAGCCTCATAGCCCGGCACCAGACGCCGATAGGAGTTCGTGGTCGGGGCGCAAAGCCCGCACAATGCCCAGGCATGGGTCAACAGGCCGCCGATATAGTGGCGGGCGAGCTGGCTCAGTTCGGCATAGTCGCCCCTGTCGTAGAACAGATTGGTCTCGCCCTTCCACAACGACTGATGAACGTGCATTCCGGAAGCGTTGTCCTCGAACAGCGGTTTCGGCATGAACGTTGCGGTCATGCCGTTCTGGCGGGCGGTGTTCTTCACCACGTATTTGTAGATCATCAGATTGTCCGCCATGCGCGTGAGCGTGGTGAAGCGCATGTCGATTTCGTTCTGCCCACCGGTCGCGACTTCATGGTGATGGGCTTCGATCTGGATGCCCAGCTGTTCCATGGTCAACACCATTTCGGTACGGAGCGCCTGCATGCTGTCCGTCGGGGGCACTGGAAAGTATCCCTCTTTCGGGCGTGGCTTGTGTCCCAGGTTGGGCGCTTCGTTTGTGCCCGTGTTCCAGCTGCCTTCACCGGAATCGATGTCGTGGAAAGCGTAGTTGATGCCCTGTCCGTAGCGCACGCTGTCGAACACGAAGAACTCGGCCTCTGGACCGAAGTAGCTGGTATCGGCGTGGCCCGTGGCCTTCAGGTGGGTTTCAGCTTTTTGGGCGATGTAGCGGGCATCGCGGCTATAGGATTGACCGGTCACGGGGTCGCGGATGTTGCAGATCAATACCAGGGTGGATGAAGGGGAATACGGGTCGAGGAAAGCCGTGGTCGGGTCCGGGACGACCAGCATGTCGCTTTCCTGGATTTCCTGAAAGCCGCGGATCGATGAGCCGTCGAATCCAATCCCTTCGCTGAGGGCGTCTGCGCTCGCCGCGCTCGGCGGGACGGAAAAATGTTGCCATACCCCCGGCAGGTCGGTGAAGCGCAGATCGATCATCTGCACTTTCTCGTCCTTGATTGCCTTCACGAGATCTTCGGCTGTTGCGCATGTCGGAAACATGGCTTCACTCCTGTTATTGGAGAGCCGCGTCGTTGAGATTGTGCTGCCGTTCAGCCCCTGCGAGGCGGCTTGAGGAAGATCCTGCTCCACGTCTGTCTCTTATACACATCTGACGCTGCCGACGAACGATGTGTATAAGAGACAGGCCTTGGCGCCATGTGCCTCGAGCAACTGCCGCGCATAGTTGTGGATTTCGATTTCTCGCATGGCGTCATACTCCTCTCGTCCTGAGCGCAACCGCAAATACCGGTCGGGCCGCGAACCGCAGACGTTGACACCTGGTCAAGCGCCCACAGTGTGCATCTTGCTGCGGCGCGATTGCAAGAGCGCTTTCCGGGCGCCCGGACCGCAGCATGGTCGTCGGCTCGCGGATCAGCAGCGGCAACACATCGCAGGTCGGACAGATGCTTTTTTGTCCGCGCCGCACCATGTCTTCGGAAGAAGGAGGTGAGGATCATGCGCATTCAACACTGGCAGGATGCTGCCAGCCTGTTGGTAGGCGCCTGGCTGGTCGCATCGCCGTTTGCACTGGGCTTTTCCGGGGCAGCTCTCTGGATCTCCATCGCGCTCGGATTGGGCGTCGTGCTGTTCGCCCTGGAGGCATTCATCATTCCGTCCTATCTGGAGGAATGGGGCGAGATGCTGATGGGGTTGGCTCTGGTGGTCGCACCCTGGACGTTTAGCTACCAGCAGGGATCGGTCACGACGAGCAGCGTGCTCGCCGGCGTCGTGGTGATCGTGCTCGCGTGCTGGGAGCTGGCGATGGATCGTGATTTCGCCACCTGGTGGCACGATCGCTGGCATCACCGAGCTGGCTGAGAGGCAGCTGATTGAGACGTTGGCCTGACCGCCAACCCAAGGCGGCCGGAGAGGTTGGAACTGCGCAGCGCCGGATCCCCTCCGTGCCGCATCGGCGTAACGCGGATGCAGGTTCGACGAAGACATATGCCCGAGACGGCGAGTACGGGACGAACCAGAAGCGTCGTCCCGCACGCGCTGGACGGCGGCCACGGCTCCTGCTGCAGGGTGAGAGTGTTTCGAGCGAAGTGGATACCGGTTCACGTAAAGAAAACGCGTCAAAACAAGATTCTGGAGCCCCGTTCCGATTCCATCGGAACGGGGCTCCAGTCGTCCGTCAGCAAGGTGACTCCGTCACGATGCGGCTTTCGCCTCGATCTGCTCCCAAATTCTGGTCTTGCGTGTCTCGGGCATGATGAAGACGGCGATCACGAAGCACACTGCGGGAACGACGATCGGGTAGATCAGCGCGTAGCCGATGCTGCCGGTCGCTGCGAAGGCGGCCGATGTGACGAACGGCACCAATCCGCCGCCCCAACCATTGCCGATATGATACGGCACCGAGACCGAGGTGTACCTGATCCTGGCCGGGAAAAACTCCGCCAAGAACGCGCCGACCGGCCCGTACACCATCCCGACATAGCAGACGAGGATGAAGATGATGAAGACGGCGACCGGATAGTTGATGTGTCCCGGCTGCGTGACCATGCCGAGCCACAGATACAGCGGATAGTAGGTGATTGCGGCAAGCAGCATGCCTCCGAGGATCACGGATTTGCGACCGATCTGATCCGACAGCCAACCAAAGAAGATCAGGCTCGGCGTTGCGATCAGCAGTGCGGTTCCCACGATATAGGCCGAGGTCACCGCGTCGACCTTGGAGACCTGCTGCAGGAAGTACAGTGCCCAGAATTGACCACTGTACCAGACCACGCCCTGTCCAATCAGGACGACGATCGCGATCAGGATGTACTTGATGTTGGAGCTGAGGAAGGCTTCCCGCCAGGGATTCCTGGTCATCTGTCCGCGTGCCTTGATCTCCTGGAAAATCGGCGTCTCCTGGAGTTGCAGGCGGATGTAGATGGCGATGGCCACCAGCAGGAACGAGACCAGGAACGGCACGCGCCACGCCCATGCGTCAAAGGCCTGATTGCCGGCCCAGGTTCGGGTCAGAACGATTACGGCCAGCGACACCACGATTCCGAGCGTCGGCGAGGTTTGTAGCCAGCCTGTGTAGTAGCCGCGGTGGTCATCCGGAACATGCTCGGCGACGTAGGTGATGGCGCCGCCATATTCGCCGCCCAGGCAGAGACCCTGGATCATCCGCAAGCCGAACAGAACGAATGCGGCCGTCAGGCCGATCGATTCATAGGTTGGGATGAGTCCGATCGCGCCCGTTCCCAGGCCCATTCCGCTCAAGGTAACAAGGAATGTATATTTGCGGCCGACCCGATCGCCCATCCATCCGAACAGGAAGGCCCCCAGCGGGCGGATCAGGAATCCCGCAGTGAACAGCGCGATCGTGCTCAGCAGGGCTGCGACGGGGTGGGATTGCTCAAAGAACTTGACCGACAGAACCGCGGCCAGGCTGCCAAAAATATAAAAGTCGTACCATTCAATGATGTTTCCCACTGATGCAGCAACAATCACGCGACGAAAATCACTCGGTACTTGAATTGCCATGTGCTGCTCCTCTCAAATGCAAACGCTACGCCTCGCGTTTTTTCAGCGATCTATCCGCTCGCGGAGTGCGCATGGTGCACGGCGTTACAGGCGAGATTTTGCGAGTTCGTCCGCGACGCCTGATCTCAGGGGAGTTTTGGCCACCTGAGAGGAGCTCCAGCGGCCTTCAAGTGCCGCGAGCCGTCACTGCCTCATCCCTGTCTCTTTGGGAGTGGAGGCATCAGGACAGTCTAATCCCAACGGGATCGGTATCTTATGAGACTTTCGGCTCGATCGATTTGACGCAGGCGGCAGCTGTGGCCCGGCGCGAGGTCGGCAAGGCGCAGGACGATCCAGCTACCCGGGCGTTGCCGGGTCGGTATTCTGCATCCGTTCCGCTAGTCGGGTGACGGGGCCATCCGCTAGCCTGCCGCCCGGCAGGGATCGCAAGCGGAATGGCGGAGCAGGGCACGACGCCGGGCGGCAAACGCGGCTACGCGGGGACGTGGCCGCCGCGCGCGGCTGCGCCGGTCGGCGGCTATCTCCCGACGCGCGTCAGCATCTGGAAGCCTTTCGTCGAGACGTTGCGGCAATGGGCGCGCGCGGAGGCGGGGGCGGGCCGGTTGTTGCCCTGGGTGCCGGTGGCGTTCGGCACCGGTATCGCCTTCTATTTTGCGGCCGAGCACGAGCCGGTGCTGTCGGTCGCGGCCACCGTCGCAATCCTGCTCTGCCTGCTGGCGCTGCTGCTGCGGCGGCGCAGCGTGTTTCCCGTCATCGCGATGCTGGCCGCGGTGGCCGCGGGCTTTGCGACGGCGACCTGGAAGACGGCGCGCGTTGCCCACACGGTGCTGGCGCGGCCGATGTTCTCGGTGGCGCTGACCGGCTTCGTCGAGACGCGCGACATCCGCGAGAAGACCGATCGTTTCGTGCTGCGCGTGGTTTCGATGGAGAGCCCGCGCGACATGACGAAGCTCGATCGTGTCCGGCTCTCGGTGAAGAAGGGCACCGCGCCCGATGTCGGCAGCTTCGTTGAGTTGAAGGCGCGGCTGTTGCCGCCGCTCGGGCCGCAGCGCCCGGGCTCCTATGATTTCGGACGCGACCTGTATTTCCAGAGCATCGGCGCCTCCGGCTTCGTGATGGGCGCGGTCAAGACCAGGGAGCCGCCTGCGACCGGCGGCTTTGCGCTGCGCTACGCCGCCTTCATGCAAGGCCTGCGCGACGCCATCGACGCGCGTATTCGCACCACGCTCGACGGCGACCAGCGCGCGATCGCAACCGCGCTGCTCACCGGCCGGCGCGATGCGATCTCGACGCCGGTCAACGATGCGATGTTCATCTCGGGGCTCGGCCATGTGCTGTCGATTTCCGGCTACCATATGGCCGTGGTCGCCGGCGTCGTGTTCTTCGCGGTGCGCGCGCTGCTCGCGCTGTTTCCGGCGCTGACGGCGGGGCATCCGATCAAGAAATGGGCCGCGGCGGCCGCGCTGCTCGCCGCGGCCTTCTATCTGTTGCTGTCGGGCGCGGAGGTCGCGACGCAACGGTCGTTCTTCATGACCGCCGTGGTGCTGCTCGCCGTGATCGTCGACCGCCGCGCGATCACCTTCCGTACGCTGGCGGTGGCAGCGCTGATCGTGCTCGCGATCGCGCCGGAAGCGCTGGTGCATCCCAGTTTCCAGATGTCGTTTGCCGCGACGCTCGGGCTGGTGGCGCTGGTGCAGATCGGGCTGCCGAACCTATTCGCGTCGCCCGACCATTCGGCGACCGCGCGCGTCGCGCTGTGGGGCGGACGTGAGCTCACGATGCTGATGCTGGCCTCGCTGGTGGCAGGGCTTGCGACGACGCCCTACGCCGCCTTCCATTTCCACCGCGTGACGCCCTACGGGTTGCTCGCCAACCTCGCGGCAATGCCTGTCGTGTCGGCGGTCGTGATGCCGGCCGGCCTGCTGGGGCTCCTCGCCATGCCGTTCGGCTTCGACGGCGTGTTCTGGGCGATCATGGGTCTTGGCATCGACTGGATGATCCTGGTGACGCAATGGGTCGCCGCACTCCCGGGCGCGGTCGGCCGCATGGCGGCGTTCGGCATCGGGCCGTTGATCGCAGCGAGCGCCGGCATCATCCTGCTCGGGCTGCTGCGCACGCCGTTGCGCTGGTCTGGCGCCGTGCTGCTCGTGATGGCCTCGGTCTGGGCGCTCAGGGTGCCGCAGCCGGACGTGCTGGTCTCCGGCGACGGGCGCAACGTCGCGGTGCGCGGCGGTGACGGGCGGCTGCATTTGATGCACAGCGCCAAGGATGCGTTCCTGGTCAAGGAGTGGTTGGCGGCGGACGCCGACGCGCGGACCGCCACCGATGCGTCGCTGGGCGAGGGCGTCTCCTGCGATGCCGGCGGTTGCGTGGCCCAGGGACCTGGCGGCGCCTTCGTCGCGCTCGCGACCCGGCCGGAGGCGCTGGCGGACGACTGCGAGCGCGCGGGCCTGATCGTAACGGCGCGGCCGGCGCCGCAGGGCTGCGCGGCGTCGGTGATCGATGCCGAGCGGCTGCGCCGCCACGGCGCGCTGGTGCTGCGGCGGATCAGGGACGGCTACGCCGTCGATGCGGTCAAGCCCGGCGGGATCGACCGGCCGTGGTCGCCGGCGGTTCCGGGCGACGGCGAGAGCGAAACGACGCTGCGTGCGCCGGCCGCTGCGCCGCGGCCCGCCGTGGACGCGACGCCGGCCGAGACCGATCTGCAGGGCGATGATTAGCGGTGGTCCGGCGAGGGGCCGCTCGGAAGCTCGAACAGGCCGAGATGGTATTCGTCGGAATCGGGGCCGGCGTCGGGCTTCTTGACGAGGGTAAAGGAAGCCTCGGGAAATTGCTCCCAGACTTTCAGGTCGTCGGCCGTCACCGTCAGCCAACCGAACCGGAACATGTAGCGGCCCGGTTCCGTGACGCGTCCAGCCTTTTGCCATGTGACCTTATCGACCACCGCGCACGTCCTCCGTGCCCGATGATGCGCCAAGGCGCCGGCCGACGCAAATCTCCCCATGCGCCCCGGAAGCGGAAGTCCGGGGTCGCCCGAAATTGCTTAGGTCATCCGCCGCCGAACAGCTCATTCCGCGGCGACGATGCGCTCAACCCAAAAACAGCGTTGCGAATGCGGAGGGCCGCCGCTCGACGACCTTCGGCTTGTGCTCGACCGGCGGATGCAGCGCCGGCAATTGCAGCACGCTGACGCGCTGTCCCTCGACCAGCTGGGTCACCAGGACATGGCTGCCGTCGGGGAATTCGACCGCGTCATGATGCCGATCGGGCACGTCGGGCTCGACTTCGTTGAATACGCCGACGCGATAGTTCAGCGTCTTGGTCCAGATCCAGCGGCTGTCGTAGCGAACGTTCTCGGCGAAAGCGAGCTCGGTGCCCGGCAGCATGCAGACCGCGACAGTGGGATCGTTCTCCGAAGCAAAGCCGCGGGTCGACGTGCCGCGGAACGTCGTCGTGATCAGCGTCTCTCCGACAATGGCGGGGCGCGATGCCACGGCGTGCAGACTATAGTCACACATCGGATGGCTCCTCATTTCGAGGTAGCGACCCGTGCCTCTCCTTGAGGCATTAGGGCCTCTACCAGAGTGGACGATAGCGAACGAGCTTCTGCTCGTTTCTGGGCGATTGTACGACTGGTCCGAGACCGCCTCCGATCACAAACACGCGACGCTGCGCGAGAGGTATCGGAGCGCATCGGGCAGGCCGTACGCTACACTATCATGCAAGGAACGATCCGACGTGTTGCTCGTTCCCGGCCGCCGCAAGTATTTGCAATTCAGTATTTGCGATAAAGCCCGATCAGCTTGCCTTGGATGCGGACCCGGTTCGGCGGCAGGATGCGCACTTCATAGGCGGTGTTGGCCGGCTCGAGCGCGATCGATGCGCCGCGGCGGCGGAAGCGCTTCAGGGTGGCTTCCTCCTCGTCGATCAGCGCCACCACGATGTCGCCGGTATTGGCGACGTCGTTGCGCTGGATCAGCGCCATGTCGCCGTCGAGGATGCCGGCATCGACCATCGAGTCGCCGCGCACCTCGAGCGCATAGTGCTCGCCGGCGCCGAGCATGTCGGGCGGCACGCTGATGGTGTGGCTGCGGGTCTGCAGCGCCTCGATCGGCGTACCGGCGGCGATCCGGCCCATCACGGGGACCGCGACCGGACGGTTGCCGTCGTCCTCGGCGATCGGCGGCGTGCTGGCGCGCCGGCCGAGGGTGCCTTCGATGACGCTGGGCGTGAAGCCGCGGCGGCCGTTGCCGCCGCCGGCCGACAGTTCGGGCAGCTTGATGACCTCGATGGCGCGGGCGCGGTTCGGCAGGCGGCGGATGAAGCCGCGCTCCTCCAGCGCAGTGATCAGGCGGTGGATACCGGACTTCGAGCGCAGGTCGAGCGCATCCTTCATCTCGTCGAAGGAGGGCGGTACGCCGGCCTCTTTCAGACGTTCATTGATGAAACGCAGAAGTTCGTACTGTTTGCGCGTGAGCATCTCGAGTATTCCCCCGGTTGATAGCGTCGTTCGATTCCGAGACTCTTCTGGCAGGGCCTGCAGGCGGGACCTGACCTCAGGAGCATGTGCTCGTTGCACCTGCTTCCACGCGGCTTCCCGATTGTAGACACCAGTACTCGAAACAAATCATGAACGGACACTATATGTTCGATATGTGTTCCGCAACCACTTAATTTCCGGTGAACGGATCAGGCAACGCACAATCGGCGGGGCGCGAAAAACCTTATTCGGGCAGTGTCAGGATCTCGCATTCGCTGCCTTTGACGGCCGCAGCCGCGAACGGCGGACGCACGAGAAGTGCCCGTGCCGCAGCGAGATTCCTGAGCAGCGACGAGTCCTGCTGCGTCACCGGCGTCGCGATCAGCGTGCCGTCCTCGCGCGCTTCGAGCCATGCACGCAGATAGTCCTCGCGCTGGTCGTTGGCGGCGAGGTCGCGGCCGAGCAGGGCGCTCGTGCGGCGATGATGAATCACTTTCCGGCCGTTCAGCGCCCGAATCAACGGCACCAGGAACAGGAAGGCGCAGACATAGGACGACACCGGATTGCCGGGCAGGCCGATCACCCGCATCGCGCCGAGCCGGCCATGCATCATCGGCTTGCCGGGCCGCATCGCAATCCGCCAGAACGTCATGTCGACGCCCTCGGCTTCCAGCGACCGTTTGACGAGATCGTGGTCGCCGACCGAGGCGCCGCCTGTCGTGATGAGGACATCGGCGCCGGCCTCGCGCGCCCGGCGGATGCCGGCCGTGGTCGCCTCCACCGTGTCGGCGGCAACGCCGAGGTCGACGGTCTCGGCGCCCTCGGCGCGCGCCAGCGCCCGCAGCGCGTAGCCGTTGGAATAGACGATCTGGCCGGGCCCGGGCTGCGAGCCCGGCATCACCAGCTCGTCGCCGGTCGCCAGCACCGCGACCTTCGGGCGGCGGCGCACCGCAAGTTCCGGATAGTTCATGGCGGCCGCCAGCGACAGCGCGCGGTCGGACAGGCGGCTGCCGCCGCTGAGCAGCACCTCGCCGGCACGGAAGTCGACCCCGGCCGGGCGGATGTGCCGTCCGACGCTGGCGGTCTCCGTGATCGTGATGTGGTCGCCGCCGTCGACGGCGGTGTCTTCCTGGATGATCACCGCGTCGGCGCCATTGGGGATCACGCCGCCGGTGAAGATCCGCACCGCCTCGCCGGCGCCGACCGTCCGCTCGAACGGCCGGCCGGCGGCGACTTCGCCGATCACCTTGAGCCGGGCCTTTAGATCAGCCGCATCGGCGGCGCGCACCGCATAGCCGTCCATCGCCGACATCGGCTGCGGCGGCTGGGTGCGCAGCGCCGCGAGGTCGTGCGCCAGCGTGCGGTGGTAGGCGGCATCGAGCGCGACCATCTCCTCCGGCAGCGGTTCGGCGCCGGCGAGGACGGCGGACAGGGCATCGGCAACCGGCATCAGGGCCACGCTCAGAGCTCCTCAATTCCCAATGTTCAAATACCAAGTGCGGTCAAAGCCCTTGCCACGTCATCCGTCGACGTCACGTGGATAGCATGAAGGCCGCGCGCCCGCGCACCTTCGATATTGGCGGCCAGGTCGTCGAAAAACAGGATCCGCGACGCCGGCACGCCGATGGCTTTTACCACATGATCATAGGCCTCGGCGTCGGGTTTGCGGAAGCCGATGCTCGAGGACAGGAAGACGTTGCGGAAATGGCTGAGCAGCTCGGCGTGGGTGACCGAGAAATGCGCGACATGGGCCGGATTGGTGTTGGAGAAGGCGTAGAGCGGCATCCGCTCGGCGGCCGCCGCGAGCAGCGGGGCGATGCCCGGCATCTCGCCGGTGAAGATCGCGTTCCAGCCTTCGAGGAACTGGGCGTCCGTGATGTCGATGCCGAGCGTCCGGCGCAGGCTTTCGAAGAACGCCGCGTCGTCGATCCGGCCGATCTCGTGATGCTTGAAACTGTCGTCGACGACAAAGCGCGTGGCGAGCTCGGCGGGCGCGCAGCCGGCATGCTGCGCCCAGTGCGCCACCACCTTGTCAAAGTTGATGTCGAGCACGACGCGGCCGATATCGAACAGCAGCACGTCGACGGAGTTGGGAGAGAATTGCGAGGTCATTGCGTGAAACCGTGTACGAGAATTGCGGGCAGGCGGCAATGTCCTCGATTTCAGTGACGGGTGTACGTGGCGTTGCATTCATCGCGAGACTGTTCCCGCGCACACCACCGTCGTCCCGGCGAAGGCCGGGACCCATAACCACAGGGTTGGGTTGTTGAGAGGAGGCTGTGGCCCCAGCGTCGCGCAACAATTCCCATTCGTGGTAATGGGTCCCGGCCTTCGCCGGGACGACGCCGGATGTGTTGTCGCTTGTGCGTCAAACATCCGCATTCTCGCGACATGATTTGTCCGAGCTTTGCTCTTCGTTTCACCCTATATTTTTCTATATTTTTGCTGCGGGGCTAGCCACGTCGGGCAACTCAGTGGCACGCGCGCGCGAGCTTTCAGGGCAGCAAGCGGCTCGACGCCTGCCGGCGGCTTGGTGCCCGCCGGGCGTCGCGCTCACAGCCTGGACAGCGCCAGGCCGAGGTAACCGATCAGCGCACCGGTGCTGAGAATGATGACGACGAGCGCCTGCTCCGAGCGTGCTTGCAAGGTTTTCCGGGTCACGGCGTTGGACGCTCCGTCTTCGAGATCATGCGGTCCAACGAACAGCATCGATTTCCGTTCCGGTCTTTCCCGGGGAACCTTCACGACGTGCCCATGCAGGCCGCACGCCCGGACGAGCGACGCGACGAACGCGGAACAGGAACGCAGGTCGGCTGCCTATGAGGGCGGCGCGATCCCCGGAACGGGGAAAGCGCGGCACATCTCGACGCTGTTCGACCTCAGTCGTTTGACGACCGCTGCATCTCCCTTCGACCGGAGGGATTCCGCAATGAGTTCGGCGATGAGGCGCATTTCGGGCTCGCCCATGCCGCGCGTGGTCGCCGCCGGCGTCCCGAGGCGAATGCCGCTCGGCTTGAGCGGCGGACGCGGATCGTCGGGAATGATCTGCTTGTTTGCGGTGATCCCGACGGCGTCGAGGATGTTCTCGGCCGCGCCGCCGTCCAGGCCGACGCTGGCCACCGTATCCACGACCATCATGTGATTGTCGGTTCCGCCGGTGATCAACGTCATGCCGCGTTCCATCAACGCTTCGGCCAGGACCTTCGCGTTGCGCATGACCAGCCTTGCATAGGCCTGAAAATCGGACGTCGATGCCTTCTTCAGCGTGACCGCGGTTCCGGCCACAACGTTCATGTGCGGACCGCCCTGCAATCCCGGGAACACCGACGCGTCAATCTTGCCGGCGAACTCCCGGCGACAAAGAACGATGCCGCCACGCGGCCCGCGAAGCGTTTTGTGCGATGTCGTCGTCATCACGTCGAAACCCGCATCGAGCGGATTGCGCAAGGCGTTGCCGGCGATCAGGCCGCCGTAATGGCTGACGTCGGCCATGGTCAGTGCACCCACCTCATCGGCGATGCTCTTGAAGGACGCATAATCCAGATCGCGCGGATAGGAGCTGTAGCCGCACAGCACCAGCTTCGGACGGACGTGCCGGGCCATGGCGCGGAGCTCATCGAAATCGATGGCGCCGCCGTTTGACGGCTGCGTCTTGTAACGGGCGAAGTTGAAGAGCCGCCCCATGTGCGACACGGGCGCGCCGTGGGTGAGATGGCCGCCGTGTGACAGGTCCATCGCCAATATCGTATCGCCGGGCTGCAGCAGGCCGAGATACACGGCCTGGTTCATTGGCGACCCGGACAGAGGCTGAACGTTGGCATGTTCGGCGCGGAACAGCGCACACGCTCGCTGTCGGGCAAGGTTCTCTATCTGGTCCGTAAATTCCTGGCCGCCGTAATAGCGGCGTCCCGGATAGCCCTCGGAATACTTGTTGGTGAACACCGATCCAAGCAGCTCAAGAACCTCGGGATATGTGTAGTTCTCCGACGGAATCAGCTCGACGCCGTCTTGCTGGCGGCGCTCTTCGCCCTCGAGCGCAAGGGCAACTTCCGAATCGTTGAGGTGGAGTTCATTGCGGAATGACGGCATGGTCCGGGCTCCCTAAGACGCTGGATCATCAGCTGAACGGGTTGCCCAGGCGAACGGCGTTAGAACCCTTCGCGCTTCACCGTGGTCAATTCCACGTAAGCTCGCCAGTCGCGCGAGGGGCGAATGAGCCTGCAGCTCATCGCGAGCAGCAGGCTATTCAATCCTCGGCGGTCCCGCAAGGGTTCCATAGCAGGCAGGGTTCCATAGCTGGCGTCGCCGGGAGGCTGACTGCGTAGCAGTAGCACCCGCGAATCTATTCCTTGACGAAAATGTGGGACTTTATCTTCCACTGCCCGTCGGGTTGGCGTTCAAGCAGTCTCACGGTGCTGCCAGAAATTGGCGCCGCCTTCTCATTTACCACTAGCGTGGCCGTGAAATGCGAGGTGGTGTAGGCGTAGTTTCCCATGGACAACACATCGACCAGCTCAACCTTGTGCTCTCTGACGCTTCTTCCCCGCCCGGCAAAGAAACTACGGATTGCCAAAGGGCCGGTGAGCGGCTGCGCACCGGGCGGCATCAATCTGCCGTCAGCGGTATACAATGGAAGCAGGGCATCGAAGTCTGCGTTGTTGATGGCGGCATCCCACTTGGCAGCCACAGAGGAAAGTTCGTCGGCAAGTGGGTCTGCTGCTGCATGACCAACGCAAGCACAAGTGAAGATCAAAAGCAGGGCGTATGAAAGAAGAGAAGGGCGGCTCATCCTTGCCTCCTTTAGCTGAGATGCTCAGCGCATGAGCGCATTCGCAAACGCTACAGCTGGGGGAAGCAGGGTCACTAGTCCAAAAAGTGGACTGGGAGAGGTGTCTTTCAGCTAGCTAAGACTTGCCCTGCGGCCGCAGACGCCTCACTGGCATATTTGCTACGTGGAAACCAAGCCCGCATGCTGTTCACAAGATGCTTAGGACCGTCGATCTCGATTTTGCCGAGCTCACGCGCCCGTAGCAGCGGCATCTCGTCTACGAAAATCTGCACAAGCGTCAGCAGACTCGCATAGAGGCTGATATCGACCTTGAAGCCGGGGTCATCCCAGCAGAGATCGGCTTCCTCCTTCTTCACAACAAACCACCAGCGCTTCGGCCGAGCGTCCGCAATCTCAATGTACAGCACGAAGTCGCATGGAATGTGCCTTAGATCGAACGAACGGCGCATATTCCACATGAGCCGGCCCGCGTGGAGTTCGTTCGGTGTGAGCTGGCTGCGAGCCCATTTGTGGCCCCAATAGCCCATTGCATCGATAATTGGCCTGGCTTCCCTGGCCGCCTGGGTTGGATGGTACTCCCAATGCCCGTTGTCGCCTGGTTGGCGTGAGACTAGCCCGGCCTCTTCTAGAGTTTGCAGGCGCTTGGAGAGGAGGGTCGGCGACATCTGTGGAATGCCGCGGCGAAGCTGGTTGAAGTGGCGGGACCCCAGCAGCAGTTCGCGGAGCAAGAGCGGGGTCCACCGCTCCGTGAGAATTTCCGCAGCTTTGGCTACGGGGCAAAATGATCCATAGCCTTTCATGACGAGAACTTTAGCATCACGAGGGCCACCAAGGTAGTCCAGTCTCTGGACTATGGTCCCAGGCGCGCCAGTATCGAGGCTCTCCTGTTACGCCTGGTACGCGACTTTCTCGGGACTCGGCCATTCGACGATGCGGCTCGATGTTCGGTTTGCCCGGAGGCAAATGCGGCTCGATTTACCGGTACGCGGCCTCGCTGGCGCCGCCACGGAGGCTCAGCGTTCGCCGAGGTCGGTCTGCGTCAGGATACCCTGCCGCAACGCGAGGCGGACCAGCTCGATATCCGTGCCGACGCCGAGCTTGTCCTTGATCAGGGAATGCAGGTTCGCGACCGTCTTCGGGCTGAGGTGCAGCGCCTCGGCGATCTCCTCGGTGGTGTTCTCCGCGAGCAGCATCCGCAGCACCTCGAATTCCCGCGCGGTCAGGAGGTCGGCAGCCTTCCTCTCGCCGGCAAGGTGGCTGAGCGCGAGCTCGTGGTCGATATCCGGGCTGATCGCGATCTTGCCCGACAGCGCATCCATCACGGCGTGCACCAGCGTCTCCGGCGGGCTGGTCTTGGTGACATAGCCGATCGCGCCGGCGCGGATCGCCTGCACGGCAAAGGCCGCGTTCTGGTGCATGGTGAACACCAGGATTTTTGCGCGCCTGTCCCACTGCCGGAGGCGGCGGATGGCCTCGATGCCGCCGATGCCGGGCATCGACAGGTCCATGATGACGAGGTCGGGCCCGGTCTCCTTGTAGAGGCGGTAGGCCTCGACGCCGTCGGAGGCTTCGGCGACGACGCAGAGGCCCGGCTGCTTCTGCAGCATCGCCCGGTAGCCCTCCCGGACGACGGCGTGGTCGTCGACCAGCATGATAGTTCGCGCGGCTTGGCTCATGCCGCGCGCTCCACCGGTGCGGCCTCTCGGCTGGCCGCGACGGGAACGATGACGCGGAGCGAGGAGCCGCTGGGCTGTCCGGTCTCGAAGCTGAGCCGCCCGCCCAGCGCAGCGACCCGTTCGCGCATGCCGAGCAGGCCGAGGCCGGACTTGAGCTGGGGATCGCCTTGTGGATCGCCGGGCTGGCCGTCATCGTCGATCGCGAGCGCGATCGCGCTGCCGCCGCCGGGCGGCGCCTCGCGCATCTCAAGCCGCAGCATCACGCGCGTCGCGCCGGCGTGCTTGGCGGCGTTGGTGAGCGCCTCCTGCACGATGCGGTAGAGATTGGCGCTGACGGAGGCCGCAAGGCGCTCGAACGATCCCGATATGATGATCTCGAACCGCGGCTGCCCCCGGCTGCGGCCGTTCCAGCCGGCGACCAGACCCTCGAGGCTGGCCGCAAGTCCGAGTTCGTCGACATCGGGCGGGCGGAGCCGGAAGAGGGCGCCGCGCAACGTCTCCATCATGTCGGTCGCGGTCCGCGCGATGCCGTCGCATTCGGCGAGCAAAGGCGGGCAATCCGCCGCCGCGGTCTGGCGCGCCGAGGCGGCGAGCGCACGGATGGCGGCCAGCGACTGCCCGAACTCGTCATGCAGCTCGCGCGCGAGGTGCCGGCGCTCCTCGTCCTGCACCAGGATCAGTTTTTGCGTCAGCGCGTTGCGGTCGGAGAGTGCGGCGGCGAGGCGCTCGGCGAGCTGGTTGAAGACGTCGCCGATCGCCGACAGTTCGGCGAGATCGAACGCCGGCAGGCGCGCGGCGAGGTCGCCTGCGGCGATCCGCTCGAGCCCGTCGCGGATCTGCCGCGTCGGACGCAGCGCGCGCGCCAGCGCCGCATAGACCAGGGCGCAGAGCAGCGGCAGCGCGATCATGAACACCGCCATCAGCCGGCCGGCATCGTGCCAGGCCTCGGCGGTCGGCACCGCCGGATCGATCCAGGCCACCGCCTCGCCAATGGCGTTGCCGCGCGAAACCACCTGCCGCACCGCCTCGCGGCCGGGATCGAACAGGCGGCGATAGAGCGCCGCGAAGGCTAGCGGCGGCGCGGCCGTGTCAGTCTGCGCGCCGCCGCAGAAGCGTTGGCTGATCTCGCCGCTATTGCTGCGAAAGGCGATGCACAGTCCCGGCGTCATGACCGTAGCGGCAACGCTGTCGAGATCGGGAAAGTCGGAACGCGCATTGTTCAGCCACTGGATCTTGCTCTGCTGCAGCTCCAGCGTCTTGGCGGCGACATCGGCAACGGCCGCGATCCGCCCGCGCACCGAGCGGTCGGCCTCGATCAGGAAATAGCCGGAGATGACGGCAAAGCAGAGCGTCGAAACGATCGCCACGCGCAACGTCAGCCGCAGTTTCAGATCGCTTCCGGACCAATTCCACATTGGCGTATCCTCAAGATCGCAGACGAGCCTCAGTGCGCGATCGCGGGCAGGGCCGTCATGCACATTAAACGGCAGAACGGAGGCGCCGAAAAGCGCCGCTATGGGCGCGGACCATCGTCGTGAAATTTTCCCGGCACCGGGCGGGAGGCACTCCGCTGCGGCGTGGAGGCCCGCCGGCCTAGGCTGCGACCGACCCGTCCGCACCAGCAGCTGAAAGGCCCCAATCATGCGTCAGCCCCGTCTCGTTGTGCTCTCTGTTGCTTTGATCGGCCTGCTGGCCGGAATCTGTCCTCTGCGCGCCGAGACCGGCGCCGCGACAGTGCTCCCGGTTGGCGTCAGCATCGACGATTTCGGCTATGTTGATACGTCGGGCGAGGTGATCGACCAGACCGCTGCGCACCAGAGGCGGCTGGATGCGTTGATGCGGACGCTGCGCGCCGATGTCGCCGCGGAGCCGCACTATCGCCTGGTGCCATCGACGGCGCCCGCGGGCGAGGCCCGGATCAAGGTTATCGGCGGCGTGCAGAAGATGAGCACGCTGATCCAGTGGGCCAAGGTGGCGGTCATCGACGTCAGCCAGAGCCAGGTGCTCTACGAGAAGCTCTACACGTTTCGTGGCGACACGGACGAGGCATGGGACCACGCGGCGATGTTCGTGTCGCGCGAGATGCGCCGCGCCCTTGCGGCCGCGCTGCCGCCGGCGCAGACCGCCGCTGCGGCGCCGATCGGGCTTGCGGTGTTCGAATTCGAGCTTGAGGACACCTCGGCGGCAACCGCGGCCGGCCTTGCCGGCTCCGATGCAGCCTATCTCGCCGATGTCACGAAGAGCGTGCGTGACCGGCTTGCGCAGTCGGGCCGCTACCGCCTGGTCGATACCGGCGGCGCGACCGCGGAGCCCGTCAAGGCACATGCGCTGCGCGACTGCGACGGCTGCGAGGCCGCGATCGCGCAGCAGCTCGGCGCCGATCAATCGCTGATCGGCGTGATCAGGCGGGTCAGCCGGACCGAATACACGGTCGGCTTCCAGCTGCGCGACGCCCGCAGCGGCGCGGTCGTCTCTCGCGGCGACAGCGGCCTGCGGATGGGCGCCGATTATTCCTGGACCCGTGGCGCGGTCCGCCTGGTCGGCGACCGCCTGCTCGAGGGCGGGGCGCAGCGCTAGGGATGCGTCGCGGCCGCGGCTGCAACTCTGGCAGGCGGACCATAGCAAAGTGCGATAGCTGCTAGACACACCGTCATCTGGCTCCGGGCTCATGCGTGCGCTATCACCGCCGTCTGATCACCGCACAGGAGCCGCCGATGCGTTTGCCCGCCATCCTCATCGCTCTCACGCTCGCCGCAAGCCCCGCGGCAGCGGAGGAGCTGTCGGGCACGCTGCAAAAGATCAAGGAAACGAAGAAGGTCACGCTCGGCTTTCAGGAGGCTTCCGTTCCCTTCAGCTATCTCGACGACAATCAGCGGCCGATCGGCTTTGCGCTCGACATCTGCCTGAAGATCGTCGATGCCGTGAAGAAGGAGCTCCGCGTATCTGACTTCGCCGTCGACTACCTCCCGGTGACCTCGTCGAACCGCATTCCGTTGATGGTCAACGGCACGATCGATCTGCATTGCTCGGCGACCACCAACAGCGCGGACCGCCAGAAGCAGGTGACCTTCACCAACACGCACTTTCTCAGCGCGACACGCTTTGCCGCCAAGAAATCCGCAGGCATCAACACGATCGACGATCTCAAGGGGAAGTCCGTCACCGCCGTTGCGGGCTCGGTGAACCTCACGCAGCTCATCAAGGTCAACACCGAACGCAAGCTCGGCATCAACGTCCTCCCCGCAAAGGACCAGGCCGAGGCGTTTTTGATGCTGGAGACCGATCGCGCCCAGGCCTACGCGCTCGACGACGTCCAGCTTGCGGTTGCGATCGCGCGATCGAAGCAGCCGGCGCTCTACATGATCAGCGAGGAGACGTTCTCGAAGGCAGAGCCGTTCGGAATCATGCTGCGCAGAGAGGACACCCCCTTCAAGACGCTCGCCGACCGCGCCACGGCGGAGCTCTACAAGAGCCCCGAGATCGAGGTCATGTACAGGAAGTGGCTGGAGGCGCCGACCCCGCCGAAAGGCATCAATTACAACGTGCCGATATCGCCGGCGCTGCGCCACGCCTTCGCCAATCCGAGCTCGAGCTTCGATCCCGATGTGTACGAGGTCGGCAAGTAACAGAAAGTAGCCCGCATGAGCAAAGCGACATGCGGGTAAGGTCCAGCTTGAATCGATGGCGGGACCCCGGATATCGCGCTCGCTCATCCGGGCTACAATTGGCCGACAGGGCGGCGGAAAACAGATCGCCGCGTCCAGCCATCAATCCATGGAACGGCTTTTCGCGCGCATGGCGAAAAACGAAATAGCGTCTCATATACATCGGGCGGTTTTCTCTTAAGCTCGCAGCAGTTGTGACTGTTGTTCAGGAGCTCAAGCCGGTGACTACGCCATTTTCGCTTTCGCGACGTTCTGCGCTCGGCGTGCTTGCCGGAAGTCTAATCACCGGTGGTGCGCGCGCGGAAACCGGGGCGGGGGGCGGCACCGATCTCAGCGGCGTTACATTGCGCGTTGCCTACTACAAGGGCGGCTGGCGCCAGCTGCTGCAGGCCGCGGGCGAGGACAAGACGCCGTACAGGATCGAGTGGAAGGAGCTCAACAACGGTGTGCTCCACATCGAGGCCTTGAACGGCGACGCGCTCGACATCGGTTCGGGCAGCGAGATTCCGGCGATGTTCGCGGCGCGCCAGAATGCCAAGGTGCGCTTCGTCGCCGTCACCCATGAGGATCTCAACATCCAGGTCACGGTGGCGGCGAAAGATGCGCCGATCCATTCGATCGCTGATCTCAAGGGAAAGCGCGTCGGCTATGTGCGCGCGACCACGGCGCATTATTTCCTCGCCAAGCAGCTCGAGGAAGCCGGCCTTGCGTTTGGCGATATCGAGGCCATCAATCTGACGCCGTCCGACGGTTATTCGGCGTTCGCCTCCGGCAAGCTCGATGCCTGGGCGATCTACGGTTATAACGGGCAACTCGCGATCGCCAAGCAGGGCGCGCGGCTGCTCAAGACCGGCGCCGGCTATCTCTCGGGGAATTTCCCGATCTACGCCAATCCGAAGGCCGTCGACGATCCGCTGCGTCACGCGGCCGTGAGCGATCTGCTGCTGCGGATCCAGCGCGCTTATGCGTTCGCCAACAAGAATTTTCCGGTGTATGCGGCCGCGCAGGTGGCGGAGACGCATCTGCCGTTGCAGGACATCCTCGACCAGTTCGCCCGTCGCAGCGACGACTTCGCGCTCGCCGGGGTGACGCCTGACGTGCCGGAGACGCACCAGAAGGTCGCCGACACCTTCCTCAAGCTCGGCGTGCTCGACGCGCGCGCGGAGGTTGGAAAATTCTGGGACACCAGCTTCAACGAAGCAATCGCGGCGGGCGCGGCGAGGCTCGCGAAGCTCTGACCGCGATCTGGCCTGTATAGGCTACGTCATTTGCGGGCGCGCCCGCGCAAATCGATTGTGGTTCTCGGACATCGTTCACTCACACCGCGACCAACAGCAGTCCGCGTGCACCTCCAATGATTTACGGCCCCAGCGTGACGGCTGGGGCCGCAGGAGGTGGTGTGTGCCTCTGGGGCAATGAATCAGAGGACAGCCACTGAACCGCACACCGATGACAATGTTCCAACAGGCTGCGGCCAGCCGTGCCATGCTGCCATGCAGACTGAGAAGCTTGCGGACCGCGCCAGGACCGTACCATCATGACGTCGGCCGGCCCGAATCGAATGCGGGCCCGGTGGACGCCCCCCAGCGTCGGCTCTCGGCCCCAAAGGGTGCCGGGGTCACATTTCCGCTTGCAGCTGATTTTTTCCGTTATGCCGATTGTTCTGCGGAGCCGACATTGAACCACGACGCATTGGCCAAGCTCACCGTCACCATCATTGTCCTGGTCGCGTTGCTGGTATGGCGCGTTGCCGACCAGAAGAAGTCGATTGAATGCGGAGCAAATTGCCCGACTGACCTCTCCGCGAGCCGCAAGGCCGCTCAATAGGATCGGAACACCTTCGCTCGACGGCTCGCGTCGAACCCGCGCCGATCAGCGAACGTTGCCGGCGCCATCCGGGTTATGGCGCGCCGCCTAGCGCTTTGCAGGTGGGCCGCTCTTGTTGCCGGGCTGTCCCTTGATGTTCGACGAATCCTGTTCCTGGACATGCAGGTTTTGCGAGTTCGAGCCGACCGTGCCTTGCTTGGCGGGCGGCCCGCTCTTGTTGCCCGGCGCGCCGGCGATCCCGGTTCCGGAACTCTGAGCGCTCGGAGACGTCGCGGCATCTGGGGAACCGGCGGCCGTATCGGGGCGTCCGGGAGGCGTTGCGGCCGCGCCGGGCCTGTCCTGATCGCCGACATAACCGGATTCACCGGAGTTGCGGGTCTTGGCGCCCTTGTCGGCCTCGTTTTGCAGGTTCTGGGCAGCGGCGTGTTGCGCCAGGATCGGGCCGGTTGCCATGGCACCGGCGATGAGCAGTGCGATCGTGCGGGTCCTCATGAGTGTCCCTCCTCTGGGTTGCCGGGGACAACACGCATTGCGATCATCATTTCCTATGCGCGCGAAAAATCGCCGCGAGGGAACAGGCATGGCGAACGTGCCGCGGCCCGCTTCGGCGATGCTAGGGCGCGATCCGTTCGAGCGGCCAATTGCGGCCGCCGGCGTGCCTCTATCGGCCATCGCGCGGTGCGTATATCGTCCGCGCCAAACACAAGATCGGTCCCGCGCGCCGGGTAACGACGCATAATGAGGAAGCGATGTCCGACATGCTGCTGTTTTCGCCAATGACCATCCGCGGCGTCACGCTGAAGAACCGCATCGTGGTGCCGCCGATGCACCAATATTCCGCCGAGAAGGGCTTTCCGACCGACTGGCATCTGATGAATGCCGGCAAGTTCGCCGCCGGCGGCGCCGGTCTCGTGATCGTCGAATCGACCAAGGTCGAGCGGCGCGGCTGCGGCACGATCGGCGATCTCGGCATCTGGGACGACAAGTTCATCGCGCCGCTCAGCCGCCTCGTCGGCTTCATCAAGCAGCAGAACGCGGTCGCCGGCATCCAGCTCGGCCATTCCGGGCGCAAGGCGCGTGCGAGCCGGCCCTGGGAGGGCGATCGTCCGCTCGAACGCACCGCCGAGATCGAGGATTGGGATGCCTGGACGCCGGTGGCGCCGAGCGCGATCGCCCATAGCGAGCGCTGGCCGGTGCCGCGCGCGCTGGACACGCATGAGGTGAAGGACCTCGTCGCGGCCTGGGGGCAGGCGGCACGACGCGCGCATCAGGCAGGGTTCGAGGTGCTGGAACTGCACGGCGCCCATGGCTATCTCGTGCACGAATTCCTCTCCGGGCGCTCCAACCAGCGCAGCGACGAATATGGCGGCTCGGAAGCCAACCGGATGCGCTTCCTGACCGAGGTCACCGAGGCGGTGCGGGCGCACTGGCCGGATCACAAGCCGCTGTTCGTGCGGCTGTCGGTCGAGGACAATGCCGGCTGGGGCCCTGAGCAGAGCGCGCGGCTCGCCAGGATCCTGAAAGCGAAGGGCGTCGATGTGATCGACTGCTCATCGGGCGGAATCAGCGAGATGGCGCCGATCCTGGGCAAGGAGATCAAATACAACTATCAGGTGCCGCTCGCGGAATATGTCCGCGCCCATGCCGATATCATGACCATGGCGGTCGGCCTGATCATCCACGGGGACCAGGCCGAACAAATCCTGCGTGATAAACAAGCAGATTTGATCGCCGTCGGCCGGGAAATCCTCAATAACCCGAACTGGCCGATGGACGCCGCGCTCAAGCTAGGCGTCGAGGGGCCGTTCCGCAATGTTCCTCCGCAGTTCGGCTATTGGCTGGGCACGCGGGCCAAGCGGGGATTCGGCACCCAGCCGTCGACCTGGCAGAACGGGTTGCGGGAGACTGGGCCAAAGGCCGACGAAAGGCTGACAGGGGGCTGACAAGAGGCCGATCCGGGCACCGTGACAGGACCGTAATGGTCCGGTGACAGGGCGGCCTTGATCCGACCAAAAAGCCGTTGTGTGGTGCCCCGCGTCGGGGTGGGGCCGAATGTTGCGAAACGTTGCCGGCCGTTAGCGAAGGGATCACGGATAATGCGCAAACATGTTGGCTTCTTGCTCGGGACGGTCGCGGGCGCGTGTCTCACCCTGCTCGTGGCCTCGCCGCAGGGCGCGCATCTGTTCGCCGTCGCCAACGCCGCCGCGCATTCCGACAACAGCAACACCTATTCGCAGCTCAATCTGTTCGGCGAGGTGTTCGAGAAGGTCAAGACCGACTACGTCGAGAAGCCCGAGGACTCCAAGCTCGTCGAGGGCGCGATCAACGGCATGATCTCCTCGCTCGATCCGCACTCCCGCTACATGAACGAGAAGGGCTGGGCGGAGATGCAGGAGACCACGCATGGCGAGTTCGGCGGGCTCGGCATCGAGGTCACGATGGAGGACGGCTTCGTCAAGGTGGTAGCGCCGATCGACGACACGCCGGCCTCGCGCGCCGGCATCATGTCGGGCGACGTGATCACCTCGATCGACGACGACCAGATCCAGGGCATGACGCTCGATCAGGCCGTCAACAAGATGAAGGGCGCGCCCAACAGCTCGATCCGGCTGAAGATCATCCGCAAGGACGCCGACAAGCCGATCGAGGTCTCGATCGTCAGAGAGATCATCCGCGTGCGTCCGGTGAAGTATCACGTCGAGGGCGGCGACATCGGCTATATCAGGATCACCTCGTTCAACGAGCAGACCACCGAAGGGCTGCGCAAGGCGATCGGCGATATCCAGAAGCAGGTCCCGCAGGACAAGCTCGCCGGCTACGTCGTCGACCTCCGCAACAATCCCGGCGGCCTGCTCGACCAGGCGGTCTCGGTGACCTCGACCCTGATGCAGCGCGGCGAGGTGGTCTCGACCCGCGGCCGCAATCCCGAGGAAACCCAGCGCTTCACCGCGCATGGCGGCGACATGACCAAGGGCAAGCCGCTCGTCGTGCTGATCAACGGCGGCTCGGCCTCGGCCTCCGAGATCGTCGCCGGTGCGCTGCACGACCACAAGCGCGCGACCCTGATCGGCACCCGCTCGTTCGGCAAGGGCTCGGTGCAGACCATCATTCCGCTCGGCACCGGCAACGGCGCGCTGGCGCTGACCACGGCGCGCTATTTCACGCCGTCGGGCCATTCGATCCAGGCGCTTGGCATCAAGCCCGACATCGAGGTGCTGCAGGACGTGCCGGACGAGTTCAAGACCCGCTCGGAAATCAAGGGCGAGGCCTCGATGCGCGGCCATCTCTCCGCCGAGGGCGCCGAGCAGACCGGCTCGCAGTCCTACGTCCCGCCGGACGAGAAGAATGACAAGGCGCTGGCTGCCGCCTTCAACCAGCTGCGCGGTGTCACCGTCAATGCCGATGCCAAGAACGCCGACACCAAGGCCGCGCAGAAGCGGCCGGTGCCGAACTAGAACCGGTAGCCCGGATGGCTCCATCCGGGCTACGCAGCTGCCAAAATATCGAAAACAACCCCATGCAAAGGAGCCCGCGGTGGCTGGCGCTCGACCAATTTGACACGTCGGGCAATTTCAGGGTATTCTTCTAATATTCCGAAATTGTGCAGACGCCCCCCCTCGGGCTCGTGACTTCCGAGCAGCCTTACGCCGCGCCAGCGACGGGTTTGCGCCGGCGCGTGGTGCTCGCGCCCGCAGCGGGGCCGCGGCGATGCCTAGCCAGCAGCTCGCGGATCTGGGCGGCGGGCTTCGGCGGGCTGAACAGATAGCCCTGCATTTCCGAGCAGCCGAGCTCGCGCAGCAATTGCTGCTGCTGCGCGGTCTCGACGCCTTCCGCCGTCGTCGTCATGCTGCGCTCGGCGGCGATGTTGACGACCGCCTCGACGATGCCGGCCGAGCCTTGCGGATCGGCGATGTCGGTGACGAAGCAGCGGTCGATCTTGATCTTGTCGAACGGGAACCGCTTCAGGTAGCTCAGCGACGAATAGCCGGTGCCGAAATCGTCGAGCGCGATCCTGATCCCGATGGCGCGCAGCTGGTGCAGCGCGGCCAGCGCCGTCTCGTCGTCGCGGATCAGCACCGCCTCGGTGATCTCGAGCTCGAGCCGGCTCGCTGACAGCCCCGACGATGCAAGCGCCGCGATCACCTTGAGCGCCAGCGTGCCGCTGCGGAACTGCACCGGCGAGACGTTGACGGCGAGCCTGACGTGGTCGGGCCAGTTCACGGCTTCCTTGCAGGCCGTCATCAGCACCCATTCGCCGAGCTGGTTGATTAGGCCGGTCTCTTCTGCAATCGGCACGAATTCGGCCGGCGAGATCATGCCGCGCTGTGGATGACGCCAGCGCACCAGCGCCTCGCAGCCGGTGATCTCGTTGCTGCGCAGATCGACGCAGGGCTGGTAATGCACTTCGAGCCCGCTGCCGGCGGCGATCGTCTGCCGCAGCTCCATCTCGAGCTCGCGGCGGGCGCGGGCGTCGGCATCCATCGCCGGCTCGAAGAAGCGGAAGACGCGCCGGCCGGCCGACTTCGCTGCATACATCGCAAGATCGGCGTTCTTCATGATCTGGTCGAGATCGGTGCCGTCCTTCGGCGCCAGCGCGATGCCGATGCTGGCGTCGGTCGTGACCTGATGGCCGAGGCATTGATAGGGCGCGCGGATCACCTCGTAGATGCGCGCGACGAGGTCGGTGACCTCGGCCTCGCTCTTCACCCCGGTCTGCACGATCGCGAACTCGTCGCCGCCGAGGCGGGCGACGAAATCGCCGTCGCCGATCACGCCGCTCAGTGTCCGCGCCACGGACTTGAGAAGCTCGTCGCCCACCATGTGGCCGAGCGAGTCGTTGACGCCCTTGAATTCGTCGATGTCGATATAGAGCACCGCAAGCTGGCTGTCGGGCGTGACATGCGGCAGCTCGCGCCTGATCTCCTCGTGGAACAGCGCGCGGTTCGGCAGGTCGGTGAGAGCATCGTAGTGGGCGAGATGCGTGATGCGCTCCTCGGCGCGGCGGCGCTCGGTGACGTCCTCGTGGGTCGCAAGCCAGCCGCCATCGGCCAGCGGCTCGTTGACGACCTGGATCGAGCGCCCGTCGGGCGTCGTGATCACCATGGTGTTGCGGATGCCGACGTCGCGCAGCACGAGATTGACGTAGCGCTCGACGTCGCCCTGGAACGAGCCGGTCCGGTGACGGTGCACGATGACGTCGCGGAAGCTGCAGCCGGGCCTGATGATGTCGGCCGACAAGCCGTACATCTCGATATAGCGCCTGTTGCAGATCACCAGGCGCTGCGCGGCATCGAACAGCAACAGCCCCTGCGTCATGTTGTTGACGGCGGTGTCGAGCCGCAGCTTCTCCAGCGTCAGGCGCTGCTGCTGGGCGCGATGCTGCTGCAACAGCTTGCGCACCACCAGCGTCAGCAGGATCGCGATCGCCAGCACCGAGATGCTGGTCACCGCGATCAGGATGCCGATCTGCTCGCGCCAGTTGGCGAGCGCCGCCTCCGTGGTGCTCGTCGCGACGACGACGATCGGGAATTTGGTCAGCGCGCGCGACGACACCAGGCGGTCCTTGCCGTCGACCGGGCTGGCGAGCCGCGTCGTGCTCTGCGGCAGCTCGAACACCTGCTGCTGATTGACCGGACCGTTGCGGAAATTCCTTCCGATCAGCTCCTCGACATGGGGGTAGCGCGCC
Organism: Bradyrhizobium sp. UFLA06-06; assembly: GCF_054820065.1. NCBI lineage: Bacteria > Pseudomonadati > Pseudomonadota > Alphaproteobacteria > Hyphomicrobiales > Nitrobacteraceae > Bradyrhizobium > Bradyrhizobium sp. UFLA06-06. The sequence goes on along the minus strand of NZ_JADFUD010000005.1, from coordinate 18,266 downwards.
AGCAGCGTGCCGTCGCGATGATGCATCGAGATCGCGGCGCCGTCGCCGAGCGCCACCGTGGAGAAGAACTTCTCGAAGGCCGCCGGCTCGATGCCGCGGCCGACCACACCGAGGAATTCGCCATGCGGACCGGTCACCTTGCGGACGATAACGGTGGTCCAGTTTCCGGTGATGCGGCTGACCACCGGCGCGACCTGCATGTCGGGCGAATAGGGGCTCGACTTGAAGATCTGGAAGTAGGCGCGGTCGGCAATGCTGGCCTGCGGCAGGGGCCAGGCGCCCGAGCTGTTGATCAGAACGCCGTCGGCGTCGAACACGTTGAGGCTGCCGACATTGGACAGCGCCTCCATCTTGGATTTGAGCATCGCATGGATGTCGGCGGCCGACATCCGGCGCTTGTAATTCTCCAGTGTCGCGATTGCGTTGTCGCGCATGAACGCGATCAGGTCGCGCTGGACGACCTCGAGATCGTCGAGCTGCTGGTCGAAATGCCGCGCCAGCAGCAGCACGGTGTTCTCGAGCTCGCGCTCGCTGTTGTGCAGGGCGCGATCGCGGAAATTCTCCGCCATCAGCGTGGCGCCGATCGCGATCGCGGCCATCAAGACGGCGCCGCCGAGGATCAGCCAGCGGATCGGACCGCTGCCGATCACCGAGGTGATGTTGAACGAGGCGCTGCCGTTTGGATTCATGTGCCGCAATCGCTTCCAGGCGTTTCACCCGGAAGTAGGTTTCGTGCACCCCCGGCCCGCGAAAGTCGTATCCAATCGAAATGGAGCGCGGGTTAGCGAGATTGGTTAACGAAATCTTGCGGACGGTCGCGGCAGGCCGTCGCTTGTGCATCGGTCGCGATCACGCGCCGGCGCGATAGTGCCCGGACTTGCCGCCGATCTTCTCGACGAGGTGGATGCCCTCGATGCGGATGCCGCGGTCGACCGCCTTGACCATGTCGTAGATCGTCAGGCATGCGACCGAGACCGCGGTCAGCGCCTCCATTTCGACGCCGGTCGGCCCCGTCACCTTGACGCTGGCGCGGACGATGCAGCCGGGCACCTTGCGGTCGGGTGTGATGTCGATCGTGACCTTGGTCAGCGCCAGCGGATGGCAGAGCGGGATCAATTCCGAGGTCCGCTTCGCGGCCATGATGCCGGATATCCGCGCGGTCGCCAGCACGTCGCCCTTCTTGGCCTGGCCGGTCTCGATCAGCGCCAGCGTCGCCTTGCTCATCACGACGCGGCCTTCGGCGACGGCGGTCCGTTCGGTCGCGGGCTTGGCCGACACGTCGACCATGCGCGCCTCGCCCTTGGCGTCGATGTGGGTGAGGGCGGTGCCGGGGCCGGACTGCTCGGCCTTGGTCTTGCCCTTGCTCTTCCGCGCCATCGGGTCAGCGCGTGCCGGTGGCGCGCGGGGCGGCCTGCCGCGTCAGCAAGGTGCGGGTGGCCGCGGTGACGTCCTGCTGGCGCATCAGGCTTTCGCCGACCAGGAAGGTCGACATCCCGACCCGTTCGAGCCGGGCGAGATCGTCAGGCGTGAAGATGCCGCTCTCGCCGACCATCAGGCGGTCGCGCGGGATCAGCGGCGCCAGCGCCTCGCTGGTCGCGAGCGTGGTCTCGAAGGTACGCAGATTACGGTTGTTGACGCCGATCATCGGCGAGCGAAGTTTCAAGGCACGGTCAAGCTCGGCGCGATCATGGATCTCGACCAGCACGTCCATGCCGTAGCCGAGAGCGGCGTCCTCGATCTCACCGGCCGCCGCGTCGTCGAGCGCGGCCATGATGATCAGGATGCAGTCGGCGCCATGGGCGCGCGCTTCCGCCACCTGGTAGGTGTCGAACATGAAATCCTTGCGCAGCACCGGCAGGCTGGTCGCCGCGCGGGCCGCAACCATGAAGTCGAGATGGCCCTGGAACGAGGGCGCGTCGGTCAGCACCGACAGGCAGGCCGCGCCGCCGGCCTCATAGGCTTTCGCGAGCGCGGGCGGATCGAAATCGGCACGGATCAATCCCTTCGAGGGCGAGGCCTTCTTCACTTCCGCGATCAGCGCGTAGTCGCCGCGCGCATGCTTGTCCTTGAGGGCGCGGACGAAGCCGCGCGGGGCCGAGGCCGATCTGGCCTGCGCCTCGACCTCGGCGAGCGGTTTGGCACGCTTCGCGGCGGCGATCTCCTCGCGCTTGTAGGCCTCGATCTTGGTCAGGATGTCGGACATGTTTCGCGCTCTCAGCCGTTGGAAACCGCGACCAGATGCTTCAACCGCGCGGCGGCGGCGCCGCTGTCGAGCGACTGCGTGCCGATCGCGACGCCTTCCTTGAGGTCCTTGGCGCGGCCGGCCACGATCAGCGCGGCGGCGGCGTTGAGCAGCGCGACGTCGCGATAGGCGCTCGGCTTGCCCTGCAGCACGCTGGAGAGCGCGATCGCATTGGCATCGGCGTCACCGCCCTTCAGCGCCTCGCCGCCGACGCGGCCAAGGCCGGCGTCCTCGGGCGTCACCTCAGATGTCCTGATCTCGCCGTTCTCGAGCGTCGCAACGAAGGTCGGGCCGGTGAGGGTGATCTCGTCGAGGCCATCGGAGCCGTGCACGACCCAGACCTTGTCCGAGCCGAGGTTCTTCAGCACCTGCGCCAGCGGCTGCACCCATTGCCGCGAGAACACGCCGACCATCTGCCGCTTGACGCCGGCCGGGTTCGACAGCGGCCCGAGCAGGTTGAAGATGGTGCGGGTGGCGAGCTCGACCCGGGTCGGACCGACATTCTTCATCGCCGGATGATGCGCGGGCGCGAACATGAAGCCGATGCCGGCTTCCTTGACGCAGCGCCCGACTTGTTGGGGCGTCAAATCGAGCTTGACGCCGAGCGAGGCCAGCACGTCGGCGGCGCCCGAGCGCGACGACAATGCGCGGTTGCCGTGCTTCGCCACGGGCACGCCGGCGCCGGCCACGATAAAGGCCGCGCAGGTCGAGACGTTGACCGAGCCGGAGCCGTCGCCGCCGGTGCCGACGATGTCGACGGCCTCCGCCGGCGCCGTGACCGGCAGCATCTTGCCGCGCATCGCAGTGACGGCGCCGGTGATCTCCTCGACGGTCTCGCCGCGCACCCGCAGCGCCATCAGCAGTCCGCCCATCTGCGAGGGCGTGGCTTCGCCCGACATCATGCTGTCGAAGGCGGACGCGGCCTCTTCACGCGTCAGCGTGGCGCCGGTGGCGACTTTTCCGATGATCGATTTCAGGTCGTCCATTCGCTGGCTCAGGGTCTGTTGTTGGAGCTTGATCGCCGCGCAGCGCGTCGTCGCGCTGTCCCGATCATGCTCAATTATTTGCGCCTGTCACTTGTGCGAAGGCTGCCTGGTTGATGGTCACGCCGATATCGGACTCGATCTTTGTGACATATTGCGCGACCTGCTCGTCGCTGAGCGACCGCCGCAGCGCCTCGGTGAGCTGCTTGGCCGCATCCGACGCGAAGTCGACCGGCGGCACCGTCACGTTGGTGACGCGGAAGACCACCCACTGGCTGCCGCCGGCGACGGAGGTCTGTCCGTCGCCGTCCTTGGCGGCCCGGAATGCGGCCGCAATCACGCCTGCCGGCACGGCAGGCAGCGAGGCCTCGCGGTTGAAATTCGCCGCGCTTTCGACCTTGACGCCGACAGCGGCGGCTTCGTCGGCGAGCTTGGCGCCGCTGTCGAGCTTCTGGACGATCTCGGTCGCCTTGGCGCGCAGCTTGCTGGAGATCTGGTCCTCGCGCCACTTGGCCTCGACCTGGTCGCGAACCTCGTCGAGGCTGCGCTCGCGCGACGGCGTGATGCCGAGCACATCGTACCAGACATAGCCGCCGTTGAACTGGATCGGGTCGTTGTCGACGCCGACGTCGCTGTTGAAGGCCTGCGACACCACGTCGAGACCGCGCGGGATGTTGGTCGCGACCTGGCCGTTCGGCAGCCGCCCGGAGCGATCGACCGCGTCGATGGTGACGGGCGTCAGCTTCAGCTTCTGTGCGGCTTCGACGACGCTGGCGCCGCCGCCGCGCTCGTCTTCCATCTTGTCGCGCAGCTCGGCGACCTTGGTGCGGGCGCGCTCGGAGGCGATCTCGTTCTTCACCTGCTGGGCGAGGCTCTCATAGCTCGGGGTCACGCCGGGCTCGACCTTGCCGACCTTGACCAGCGCGACGCCGAAGCGGCCCTGCACCGGCTGGCTGACTTCGCCTGCGGCCAGCGAGAAGGCGGCATCGGCGACGGCCGGATCGAGGATCGCCGACTTCGCGACCAGGCCGAGATTGACGTCGGCCAGATTGAGGTTGCGCTCCTTGGCGATGTCGTCGAACGACGCGCCCGACCCAATCCGCCCGCGCGCGGCCTGCGCCTCGCCGGCGTCCGGAAACACGATCTGCGAGACCTCGCGCTTCTCCGGCGTGCTGAGCCGGTCCTTGCGCTCCTCGAAGATCTTCCTGGCGTCCTCGTCCGACACCGTTTCCCACTTGCCGATCTCCTCGGGCGTGATCGCGACGAAGGAGATCTTGCGGTATTCGGGCGCGCGGAACTGGACCTTGTGGTCCTCGAAATAGGCGGCGAGCGCCTCGGGCGAGGGCGGATCGATAGTGCCGGCCTGCGCGGCGCCGAGCGTGATGTAGTCGATCGAACGCTGCTCGTTCTGGAACCGGGTCAGCGCCTCGACCAGCGATTTCGGTGGCTCGATCCCGGACGAGATGGTGCCTGCGATCTGCCGCCTGAGGCCAACGCGGCGCTGCTCGGCGATGTAGCGGCCTTCGGTATAGCCATAGTTGCGGATCACGGCCTGGAAGCGCTGCGGGTCGAACTGGTTGTTGAGGCCCTTGAAGTTCGGATCGTTGTAGATCGCGCGCAGCACCTCGGCGTCGGACACATTGAGGCCCATGCGGCGCGCTTCCTCGTCCAGTGCGGCTTCCGCGAGCGTCTGCTGCAGCACCTGGCGGTCGATGCCGAAGGCGCGCGCCTGGTCCGGCGTCAGCGGACGGCCGAACTGACGGCCAAGTTGCTGCAGGCGGTCGGTATAGATCTGGCGGAACTGCTCGGCCGAAATCTCGGTCCCGCCCACCTTGGCGAAGGTCGACTGGCCAAACCCCTTGAAAATGTCGGCAATGCCCCAAATTCCGAAACTGACGATCAAAACGCCCATCACCACGGCCATAATCGTCTTGCCGAGCCAGTTTGATGAGGCTTTCCGCATTCCTCGAAGCATGGGTCCAACTTGTTTTACAGGAGGGGAACCGGGTCGTGCCCAATGGGGAGCTAAAAGTCGAGGCTTTTGTCCCGCAGCAGGGCGTCACCGGATTGAAAACCCATCATAAAGTGGCCGAAGCGCCCCCGCAACCTTGGCCGCGCGGGTGGAAGCGTCGCACGGTGGGCGCGAAGCCGCGCTCTGGAAGTCGCCGCCCGGCTCTGATAGCGCAGGGACACGCTTGAACGATGGGACATCCGACATGACCGACGCCATCCGGCCGCTGATCGCCGGCAACTGGAAAATGAACGGCCTGAAATCCTCTTTTGTCGAGTTCGACGCGATGCTGGCGGGCGCGGGCGATGTGGCCGGAAAGGCCGATCTCCTGGTCTGTCCGCCGGCGACGCTGGTCGGGGCCTTTGCCGACAGGGCGCGCGGCTCGAAGGTCGCGGTCGGCGCCCAGGATTGCCACCCCAAGGCATCGGGTGCCCACACCGGCGATCTCTCGGCGGAGATGTTCAAGGATCTCGGCGCGGTCGCGATCATCGTCGGCCATTCCGAGCGGCGCGCCGACCACGGCGAGACCGACGCCTTGATTCGGCAGAAGGCGGAGGCCGCCCGGCGCGCCGGGTTGACCGCGATCGTCTGCATCGGCGAGACACGCGAGCAGCGCGACGCCGGCAAGACGCTCGATGTCTGCGGCACCCAGCTTGCGGGCTCGCTGCCCGACGGCTCGACTGCGGCCAACCTCGTCGTGGCCTATGAGCCGGTCTGGGCGATCGGCACCGGCCTGACCCCGACGGCCAAGGATGTCGAGGAAGTTCACAGGTTTATCCGAGGTCAGCTCACCGATCGCTTCAAGGACGAGGGAAACAGGATCAGGATCCTCTATGGCGGCTCGGTCAAGCCGTCGAACGCGGCCGAGCTGATGGCCGTCGCCAATGTCAACGGCGCGCTGGTCGGCGGCGCCAGCCTGAAGGCGTCGGACTTTTTGGCGATCGCCGCGGGGTGTTAGGCGGCCGCGGCCGTGCCTCGAATTGGGCTCGCTTACCGTCACCCTGAGGTGCGAGCCTTGCGGCGCAATTGCGCCGCTGGGCGAGCCTCGAAGGGTCGACGGCCCGGCTGGTGGCCGTGCAGCCTTCGAGACGCGCTACGCGCTCCTCCAGCGACAAAGGCTTCGCCTTTGCGCGGGGGTGACGGGATTGGCAGTGTTGCGCAGACAGCTGCCATCGGCATCTCTGCTTGGCTACGGATTCAGGCCGCGGCGGCGCCGATCCGCTTCCAGTAGACCATCGTCCCGGTGAGGCCGCCATGCGGCTTCAGCGCGTAGTCCGGGATAATACCGGTGAGCTGAAATCCCAGTCGTTCATAGAGCGGCGCGGCGCCATCCTCTTCGGCGGTGTCGAGCACGAGTAGTGTGCGTCCGCGCGCGATCGCAAGCTGCTCAGCCGCGCGCATCAATTCGGTCGCCACGCCGCGATGGCGATGGGCGAGGCGCGTCATCATCTTTGCAATCTCCGCCCGATGCGGCTGGTTCGGCGGCAGTTTGAGCAGAAGCGTCACGGTGCCGACCAGATCATTGCCAGTGAATGCGCCGAGCACAACGCGTTCGCCGCGCGCGGCGGCGCCGAGCGAGTCCTGCCAGAACGCATCGGCGTCATCCGGCGACAGCGGATGCATGAAGCTCACCGAGCCGCCGCCGGCGACGGTCTCGATCAACAGCTCGCGAAGCGCGCTGCGAATCGCAGGCGCATCCTCGAGCGGCTTGATGGCAAGGTGCGACATGCATCAGCTCCGGGCCAGGGTGACCACATAGGTGCAGGAGGCGTTGGTCTCGTTGGCGAAGGTCGTCTCGGCCGGCGGGCCAAAACCGAGGCAATCGCCGGCGGCGAGCACGTGGCGTGCGCCGCCTTCGGTGATGACGAGGCTGCCGCTAAGCACCCAGACCAGTTGGCGGATATGCGCGTAGGAGGAGGCGGGCAGGGTCACGGTCTGCTTCGGCGGCAGCTCGACCCGCACCAGCTCGACCGGATGGTCGGGACGGCTGAACACCTGGCGGCGCAGATAACCGGTTTCCGGATCGCGCCAGACCGGTTGCGCGGCGGCGCGCGACAGCCGTTCGCCCTGGCCTTCGGCGCGCAACATCAGCCCGGCCAAAGTGAGATCGAAAGCCGAGGCGAGGCGCACCAGCACCACCGCGGTGGGGCTGACCTCGGCGCGCTCGATCTTGCTGATCGTGGCCTTCGAGACGCCTGCACGTTCGGCGAGGTCGGCCAGCGACCAGCCGCGGCTATCGCGTTCGAGCCTGATCCGCTGTGCCAGTCGTTGGCTCAGATCGTCTACCAAAGTATCCATGTGTCTATTATAATAGAAGTCGCCGGTTCCGGGCAAGGCCCGGCCGGGCCGCGATCGGCGCGGCTTGTGATCATCGACAGTGCGACTATCTCGGGGGTGACAATGCCCGGTGCAATCGTGTAACAGGGCGCGACTTCACGAAAACCCGTAAAGCCGATAGCGCCGTTTGTCTGGCCGCTTGGCGGCTTGTGACGGAAGGCTTGCGATGCAGACTGTCGTTATCATTATTCATCTCATGATCATCAGCGTCATGATCGGCGCGGTGCTGCTGCAGAAATCCGAAGGCGGCGGCCTTGGCATGGGTGGCGGCGCCGGCTTCATGTCGAGCCGCGGCACCGCCAATTTGCTGACGCGGACCACGGCGATCCTCGCGGTGGGCTTCTTCCTGACCAGCCTGTTCCTGTCCTGGTACGCAGGCTACGACCGCAAGCCGAGCTCGATCATCGGCACCGGCGCGCCGGCGCAGACGCAGCCGGCCGGAGGCACGCCGATGAACGCGCCGACCTCGGGCGGTATCCTCGATTCGCTGAAGAAGGCCGACGAGCAGCAGGGCCAGCAGGCCCCGAGCGGCCCGCAGGCGCCACGGTCGCAATAAAGCAGGGTGGCCATGCAAGATGCACCGCTGGCATCCTGCATCAGAAACCCCCATCAATGCTTTGAAATCGCTTCCAGTTTGATGCAACCCACAGCCCGGCGAATTGTTTGCCGGGAACAGCCGATTCGTTTTGCGAATCGCCGGAGTCGGATTAAAGGTAAAGTCCCATGGCGCGGTACATATTCATCACCGGCGGCGTGGTCTCCTCGCTCGGCAAGGGTCTGGCTTCAGCGGCGCTCGGCGCTCTGCTGCAGGCCAGGGGCTACAAAGTCCGCCTTCGCAAGCTCGATCCCTATCTCAACCTCGATCCCGGAACGATGTCGCCGTATCAGCACGGCGAAGTGTTCGTGACCGACGACGGCGCCGAGACCGATCTCGATCTCGGCCATTACGAGCGCTTCACCGGTCGTCCGGCCACCAAGGCCGACAACATCACGACCGGGCGAATCTACCAGGACATCATCACCAAGGAGCGCCGCGGCGACTATCTCGGCGCCACCATCCAGGTGGTCCCGCACGTCACCAACGCGATCAAGGAGTTCGTGCTGTCGGGTAACGACGAGTTCGATTTCGTGCTGGTCGAGATCGGCGGCACCGTCGGCGACATCGAGGGCCTGCCGTTCTTCGAGGCGATCCGCCAGCTCAAGAACGAGCTGCCGCGCGATCATGCCGTCTACATTCACCTGACGCTTCTGCCGTACATTCCAAGTGCCGGCGAACTCAAGACAAAGCCGACGCAGCACTCGGTGAAGGAGCTGCGCTCGATCGGCATCCAGCCGGACATCCTGCTGTGCCGCACCGACCGCGAGATTCCCAAGGAGGAGCGGCGCAAGCTCGGCCTGTTCTGTAACGTGCGCGAGAGCGCCGTGATCGAGGCGCGCGACGTCGACAACATCTACGCCGTGCCGGAGGCCTATCACGCCGCCGGCCTCGACGACGAGGTGCTGGCCGCGTTCGGCATCACCGCGAAGATTCCGCCGGCGCTGCAGAGCTGGCACGTCATCAACGAGCGCGTCCGCAATCCGGAAGGTGCGGTGACGATCGCCATCGTCGGCAAATACACCGGCATGAAGGACGCCTACAAATCGCTGATCGAGGCGCTGTCGCACGGCGGCATCGCCAACAAGGTGAAGGTCAATCTCGACTGGATCGAGAGCGAGGTGTTCGAGAACGAGGACCCGGCGCCGTTCCTCGAGCACGTCAACGGCATCCTGGTGCCCGGCGGCTTCGGCCAGCGCGGCGCCGAGGGCAAGATCCGCGCGGCGCAGTTCGCGCGTGAGCGCGACGTGCCGTATTTCGGCATCTGCTTCGGCATGCAGATGGCGGTGATCGAGGCGGCGCGCAATCTGGTCGGCATCGAGGACGCCAACTCGACCGAGTTCGGCCCGACCAAGGAGCCGCTGGTCGGCCTGATGACGGAATGGCTGCGCGGCAACGAGCTCGAGAAGCGCTCGCAGAGCGGCGATCTCGGCGGCACGATGCGGCTCGGGGCCTATCCCGCGGCGCTCAACCGCGGCAGCCGCGTCTCGCAGGTCTATGGCGGCGCGACCGAGATCTCCGAGCGGCACCGCCATCGCTACGAGGTCAACACCGCCTACAAGGACCGCCTCGAGCAGCACGGCCTGCGCTTCTCCGGCATGTCGCCCGACGGCGTGCTGCCGGAGATCGTGGAGTACGAGGACCATCCCTGGTTCATCGGCGTCCAGTTCCATCCCGAGCTGAAGTCGCGGCCGTTCGAGCCGCATCCGCTGTTTGCCTCGTTCATCGAGGCCGCAGCGAAGCAGAGCCGGCTGGTCTAACCAAGCGGCCGTCCGCTGCGCCGCTACACGGCGCAGTCCTCGTTGGCCCGGCGTTCTTTCTTGATCGGTGAAACGTTTGCACCAGCCGCCGGCGTGCCGTCGCGCGTCATCAGCTTGTATTGCGGACGGCGCGTCAGCCGGTAGACCGCGGCCGGCGGCACGTTGAGGATGGCGCGATCGACCAGCGTGGCGCGCAGGCCGAGCCGGTCGAGGATCGGCCGCGGCACCGGGCAGCGCATGCCGTAGGTGAATTGATAGAACGCGCCGCCGGGACGCAGATAGCTGAACGCGCCGCCGACGATCGAGATGACCTTGCGCGGCGACATGTTGAGCAGCGGCAGTCCGCTGACGACGGCGCCGACTGGCGCGCCCTCATACAGCCGTTCCGAGGCGAGGCGCGCTGCGTCCATCCACAGCACGCGCGCGCCGGGAAAACGGAGCTGCAACAGCCGCATGAAATCCGAGCCGTACTCGATCAGCGTAAGATCCTGCTGGCGCACGCCGCGCTTCAACAGCTGATAAGTGAACGCGCCGGTGCCCGGACCGAGTTCGAGCACCGGGCCGGTGTCGGCGCTGATGTCGCGCGTGATGAGTTCGGCGAGCGCGGCGCCCGACGGCGCGATGGCGCCGACGCGGCCGGGGGCCGCCATCCACGCCGTGAAGAAAGACAGCAGATCATGTGACATTGGGATTCCCAGCAAAGTGTCGCGGCGCTTCGACTCAAGATGCGAAGCGTGACGCCTTGTTTGCGGGAGCTGCATTGCGACAACATTGCGCGAGAGCCCCGTTCCGATTGAATCGGAACGGGGCTCTCAACTCTAGTTTGACGCGTTTTCTTCACGCGAACCGGTGCCCATCCCGCATCGAGTGCAGGACAGGCTTCGCTCGAAAACGCTCTGGCATCACGGCGCGAACGGCGCCGGCGGTAATGTGAGGCGGAAGCACGCGCCGCCCTTCGGACCATCGAGCACGGAGACGTGACCGCCGTGCAGCCTTGCGATCTCGCGCACCATGTTGAGGCCGAGGCCGGCGCCGCGGTCGAGCGGCGCGAGCCGATAGAACGGGTCGAAGATCCGCGTGCGCTGGTCCTGGGGAATGCCGTCGCCTTCATCCGATACGTCGATCGTCGCGGCGCTGCCGACATGGATGGTGATGGTGCCGCGGCGGCCGCCATGCTGGATGGCGTTCTGCACCAGATTGGTGAGCGCGCGCTCCAGCGCGGCGCGATCGCCGGAGGTTTCGACGCGATCGACCGAAGTATCGAGCGACAGCTCGTAGCCGGCCGCGATCGCCAGCGGCGCAAGGTCGGCCGCGACATTGCGTGCGACCGCGACGAGATCGACGCGGACGAACGGATTGCGGCACTGGTCGAAGCGCTGGATGTCGAGCAGTTGCTCGGCCAATGTCGCAAGCCGCGCCGAGTCCTCGAGCAGGCGGGTTTTCTCCGGGCCCGGCGGCAGCGACTCCAGCCGCGTGTTGAGGATCGCGATCGGCGTGCGCAATTCATGTGCCGCGTCGGCGACGAAGCGCTGGTGCCGGGAATAGCCGTCGTCGAGCCGCTTCAGCGCATCGTTGATGGCGGTTACCAGCGGCGCCACCTCGAGCGGCAGATGATCCGCCGACAGCCGGCTGCCGCGCTGGCGGAAATCGATCCGGCGCGCTTCGTCGGCGGTGGTATCGAGACCGGCGAAGGCGCGCTTCACCACCATCGGCGTCGCGATGAAGGTGGCGCATGCCATCAGGAAAAGGCCGGGCAGGGCAATGGCGAGGAACGCCAGCGTCGTGGCGAGCGCGGTCTTGACGCTCGACATCGGCCCTTGCGTCGCGGTGAGCACCTGCACGGGGCCGGCATCGGAATTGACGCGCTTCAGCCGCGCCGGCGGCTTGCGCGGATCATCCTCGAACATCTGCCAGCCGAGCCGCGCCTGGCTGATCTGGTCGAGCGCGCCACCGATCCTGGCGAATTCCGGCGGCACCGCGCCTTCCGTCAGCGAACGGCCTTGCCGGTCGCGCACCAGGAACCAGAGGTCGGGCGTGTCGTCACGAAGCTTTTGCAGTTCGGCGGTCGGGCGCAAGATCAGCTCGCCCTTGCCGTCGCGTGCGACCGCGCCCTGCACGATGGAAATCACATGATCCTCATCGCGCGGAACGATCAGGAAGCCGGTGGCACACAACGCGCTGATCAGGCAGACGATCAGCATGGCAAGCAGCAGCGCCTGCAGCGTCACCAGCCGCCAGCTCAGTTGCGAGCGCAGGCAATAGTGCTCGGCCTGTTCGCTCATGACGTTTGCTTCAAGAGATAGCCGACGCCGCGGATGCTGTGGATCTCGACGCCGGCGTTGGCGTCCGCGAGTTTGCGGCGCAGCCGCGAGACGTGGGCGTCGAGCGCGTTGGACTGGATCTCGTCCTCAAAATTATAGACCGCTTCCTCCAGCGTCGCGCGCAGCACGGTGCGGCCCATGCGGCGCAGCAGCGTCTCCAGCACCAGCAGCTCGCGCCGCGGCAGCTCGAGCGGATGGCCGTCGACGCTGGCCTCGCGATGGCTGCAATCGAACGCCACGCGGCCGGCCCTGATGATCTCGAGCTGCAGTCCGGCGGGGCGGCGCAGCACGGCGCGCAGCCGCGCCAGCAGCTCCTCGACGGCGAACGGCTTGGCCAGGTAGTCGTCGGCGCCACTGTCGAGGCCGGTGATGCGGTCGGTGAGGTCGCCGCGCGCGGTCAGCACGATGATCGGAACGCCGTCGGCCTTGGCGCGCAGCTTCGGGATCAGGGTGAGACCGTCGCCGTCCGGAAGCTGGCGGTCGAGCAGGACCGCGCCATGCACGTCGGCACAGATCGCTTCCTCGGCCTCGGCAAGGTTCGGCACGTGGTCGACCACCATGTCGTAGCCCTTCAGCGCCTGCGACAGCGCCGCCGCCATTTCGGCCTCGTCCTCAACCAGCAGTATCCGCATGTCCTTGTAGGTCCAACTCCTGAAGGCAGGTTCTAGGGCAAGTAACATTGCAACAACATTGCGGAAATGGCCGCCTGTGGCGAGCAGGGGTGCCATGTTGTCACCCCCTCAAGACAGTCCGGAAGGCGCTGGCTATAACCGCCCGCACACAAATCTGGGAGGACTGCCAATGATCTACGAGACCCGCGTCTATCGCTGCCTGCCGGGACGCCTGCCGGCGCTGCTCAAGCGCTTCGAGACCATCACGCTGAAGCTCTGGGACAAGCACGGCATCAGGCAGGCCGGCTTCTTCACGACGCTGGTCGGGGAATCCAACCAGGAGCTGACCTATCTGCTGGCCTGGGAATCGCTCGCCGAGCGCGAGAAGAAGTGGACCGCATTCCAGACCGATCCGGAGTGGATCACCGCGCGTGCCAAGACCGAGGAGGACGGCCAAATCGTTCTCAACATCGTCAACCAGCTTCTGGTGCCGACGGCGTTTTCGTCGGTCAAGTGACGCGGTGGCCGCAGGGGGCGCGATGACGCGACTTCGTCGCGCCCTATAACCGGCGCGGCTATTGCGGGCAGCCGGACGTCTGATCGCCCTGGGTCACCATCGGCTTGCCGTTGATGAAGACGCCGTGGCTGCCGGAGGTCGTCTTGCCGCCGCAATGCGTGCGATCGCCCATGACCACCGCCGGCTTGCCGTTGATAAGGACATTGGGCACGCCCTCGACGAGCGCGCCGCCATTGCTGGTGGTGTCGCCGCTGCGCGCCGCCGGCTTGCCATTGACGGTCACGCCGGTGGCGCCGCTGGTGACGACCCCGGGCTGGCTGCTGGTCTGGCCGTAGGCGAGGCTCGACATCGCCGACAGGGCGGCGACGGCTCCGATCATCAGCGGGATGCGCATGTCTTCCTCATGGGAATCTGTTCCGCGCCAGTTTATAGGCGCTGTTTGGGCGGGATTGTGTTAGCACAGCGCACCCACGGCGTCAGCGCAACCCCCTCATCGTGCGGGATGGCTTGATCCGTCCCGCGCGGGACTGCATGGTCGCCGGCAAAAGGATGCAGCAATTTTGACCAATCAGGTTTCCGCGCCAGCCGCCGCGCCGATCGTTGCCATCGGATCGGCCAAATTCGGCAATGCCTTGCCCATCTCGATCATCGCCGGTCCCTGCCAGCTCGAGAGCCGCGCGCATGCGCTTGAAGTAGCGTCCGCGCTGAAGGAGATCGCAGCGCGGCTCAAGATCGGTCTGGTGTACAAGACCTCGTTCGACAAGGCGAACCGCACCAGCGCGACGGCGGCGCGCGGCATCGGCTTGGCGCAGGCGCTGCCGATCTTCGCCGAGATCCGGTCTTCGCTCGGGCTGCCCGTGCTCACCGACGTGCATGAGGCGACCCAGTGCGCCGATGTGGCACAGGCGGTCGACGTGCTGCAGATCCCGGCCTTCCTGTGCCGGCAGACCGATCTCCTGCTGGCCGCGGCCGCGACCGGCAAGGTCGTCAATGTCAAGAAGGGCCAGTTCCTGGCGCCGTGGGACATGGCCAATGTGGTCAGCAAGATCACCGGCGCCGGCAACGCCAATGTGCTGGTCACCGAGCGCGGTGCGTCGTTCGGCTACAACACGCTGGTCTCGGACATGCGCGCGCTGCCGATTCTTTCGCGCACCACCGGCGCGCCTGTCATCTTCGACGCCACCCATTCGGTGCAGCAGCCGGGCGGTAAGGGTACGTCGTCGGGCGGCGAGCGTGAATTCGTGCCGGTGCTGGCGCGGGCCGCGGTCGCGGTCGGCGTCGCCGGCGTGTTCATCGAGACCCATCCAGATCCGGATCACGCGCCGTCCGATGGCCCCAACATGGTGCCGCTCCGTGACTTCGAGTCGCTCGTCAGGCGGCTGATGCAGTTCGACGCGCTGGCGAAGACGGCAGCCTGACCGGCGGACAACGACATGACCGCAACCAGCGGCATGCCGCCGGCCCTCAACGTGATCACGCTGGCGACCTTCGCGGCGAGCCTGTCGGTCCGCGCGCTCGATCCGGTGCTGCCGCATGTCGCCGAGGATTTCGGCGTCAGCATCGCGACCGCGGCGAGCTTTGCCGCAGTGTTCGCCTTCACCTTTGCCGCGGTGCAGCCGGCAATCGGCGCCGCCGCCGACCTGTTCGGCAAGGCGCGGCTGATGACGATCTGCCTCGGACTGCTCGGCGTCGCCAACATCCTCGGCGCGCTGTCGACCTCGTTCCCGATGCTGTTCGTGACCCGCATCCTCGCCGGCATCGGCTCGGGCGGCGTGTTTCCGGTGGCGCTGTCGCTGACCAGCGATCTGGTCGGCCCGGACAAGCGGCAGCTCGCGATCGGGCGAACCCTCGCGGGGTCGATGACCGGCAATCTGCTTGGTGCGACGGCATCCGGCCTGATCGGCGACTTCCTCGGCTGGCGCGGCGTGCTCGCGGTGCTCGGCGGCCTCGTGATCATCGTCGCGCTGGCGGTCGCGGCCGGTTTCCGCGGCGCCGCGCTGGACCGTCCGCCGCGCACCAGCCTGAAGGCGCTTCGCCACGGCTATCGCACCATCTTCACCAATCCGAATGCGCGCATCTGCTATTCGGCGGTCTTCGTCGAAGGCTGCTGCGTGCTCGGGCTGTTTCCCTTCATTGCCTCGTTCCTGTTCGAGCTCGGCGAGACCTCGCTGTCGATCGCCGGCATCGTGATCGCGGGCTTTGCGATCGGCGGATTGCTCTACACGCTGACGGTGTCGCGCCTGCTGCCGTGGATGGGTGTGCGGGGCATGATGGTCGTCGGCGCGACGCTGGTCGCGATCCAGCTGGTTGGCGTCGCCTTCGGGCCGCACTGGAAGCTGCAGATGGCGGGCCTGCTGGTGATGGGCCTCGGCTTCTACATGATCCACGGCTGCCTGCAGGTGTTCGCCAGCGAACTGTCGGTCGAAGCGCGCGCCACCGCGCTGTCGCTGCACTCGTTCTTCTTCTTCATGGGCCAGACCGTCGGCCCGATCGCCTACGGTTTTGGGCTGCAACACGCCGGCAAGACCGCGACGCTGGTCTCGGCCGCTGCCGTGATGGTGGTGCTCGGCTTTATCTGCGCGAGATTCCTGAAGCAGACGCGGCCGGCGGATGCCGCCGCGCGGCCGGACGTCGAGCCGTAGTGATGGTACATATTTGATGAATATAAGCGTCGCCTCTTCAGGGACGCGGGTATCGAGAGGCTGAGGAATGCAAAACGCGTCAGTGGCCGCGCTTGCGTACGAATTTCTGTTCGAGGTTTATCGGAAGATGGATCTCGACCGAAAGCGCGGGAACATCAGGTCGCTCCCTGATGAAAATGGCACGCTACGCGAGGCCTTCCATCATGAATTCTCAAGTAACTGGGAGTGGCCGGGTGGTGTGCTGGAGCAACTCGGTGTTCTCAGGATTCTCCAACCAACGCGCGGCCTGTGGGGGCCGAATTTCTATCCCGTGATGACTTTGGATGAATGCTCCGTTGCCGACTTCTCGAAATTCGAAACTTTCGACAACTATTGCGTTGCAATGTCCTCTTTCGAGGTGCTGCATAGTCCTTCTGAATTCCGCGGGGAGGTCTATCTTCACAGTCGATCGCCTCACTTTCTGGACGCGGTCGCGTCCCAGGACGATATCTTTCTGATTCAGGACGACGGTCAGGTCAGGTTTCACCAGCGGCGCTTCAACGAGAAAGTCATGACACGTTGGGAAGAGCTGGAAGTTCGTCGCATCCATCCCAAAGGCGGTACTTAGCTTCCAGGCAGCGGCGTTCCATCGACCCCACTAACCCCGCCCGCGATAGGGCGCGACGCCCTGATCGGGAACCCAGACGCCCTTCGGCAGCCGGCCGGTCTGGAAGAACACGTCGATCGGGATGCCGCCGCGCGGATACCAGTAACCGCCGATCCGCAGCCATTTCGGTTTGATTTCCCCGACGATGCGCTTCCCGATCATGACGGTGCAATCCTCGTGGAAGGCGCCGTGATTGCGGAAGCTCGCCGCATAGAGTTTCAGCGACTTAGATTCCAGGAGCCACCGGCCCGGCACATAGTCGAGCACCAGATGGGCGAAGTCCGGCTGGCCGGTGATCGGGCAGACCGAGGTGAATTCCGGGATAGCGAAGCGCACCAGATAATCCGTGCCGGCCTGCGGATTGGGGACGCGGTCGAGCACCGCCTTGTCCGGGCTATCCGGCCACGCGACGGCACGGCCGAGTTGCAGGGTTTTCTTCGCCATGGGCCTCATCCTTTTGGGAGCGGCCGAAATGAACGGAAGCGGGCGGTTCGTCAACCGTCCGCGTGCGGGGGCAGGGTGCTACGCGGGCGCGGCAGTCTGGATCAGGACCAAGCGGTCTTGGCCGGATTCACAGCCCCAGACCTCGCCGGGCCGGCCATCGAGTTGCCGGACATTCGCGCCGGCGCGGTCGCTCGGAAAGGCGTTGAAGGTCGCGCCCACCGGATCGAAGCGCATGATCGCGTTGGCCGAGAAATCGGTGAGCCAGACCTTGTCCTTGTCGTCGACATAGACGGCATAGGTCCGTGGATTGCTGCCGGGCAGCTTCCAGGCCCTCCACGTCCCGTCGGCGGGATCGTGCACTGACACGTTGCCGCTGTTCCACTCGCTGACCCAGATCCGCCCCCGCGAATCCGACCACACCCGTCGCGCGCCCTGTTTCGGCGTCGGCGGCTGGACCACGCTGGCGTTGCCGGTCGCAAGGTCAATCCGTGCGATATAGCTGCCGGCAAGCGAGGCGTACCAGATGTCGCCGTTTGGGGTCACGGTGATGCCGTAGGGGCCGACGCCGCGCGGTGCCTCGAACACCTTCATCTCACCGGATTTCGGATCGAGCCGGCCGTAGAAACCGGACTGGCCGGTGAACCAGTAGACGCCGCGCTTGTCGAACACGCCGGTATTGAGATTGGCGTCAGCGGCTTTCTCAGGCAGGCGGAACAGCGTCACCTTGTGGTCGCCGGGGTCGACGCGGGCGATCGCATTCTGCCCGCCCTCGGTTACCCACGGCGCGCCGTCGGGGCCGATCGTGACGCCGTGCGGGGCCGCACCCTTGCCGAGGCTGACCAGCTTGAACGCACTGTCGCGCGGATTGAGCCGGCCCAGCGCACCGCTGCGCTGGCCCGTGAACCAGACGGTGCCATCGGGCGCCGGAGTGACATCGTGCAGGCCGGTCCCGGCGTCGACGTTGAAATATTTCACCCGGAACGGCGTCTGGGCATCCTGCGCCTGCGCTCTCGTGGTCAAAATCGCGGCAGTGGTGGAGGCGAGAAACTGGCGACGGTTCATTGCGTTATCCCGGCTTCGTGAAACAATGGGCCAGCACGCGAAGGTAATCCCTGACAGCATAAACCCACCACATTGCACCTGTCTCTTATACACAT